>NZ_AP022570.1:1503376-1804051 GCF_010728325.1 Mycolicibacterium poriferae | reverse complement strand
GTCCAGCTCGGTGAGCAGGTCGACCGACGTCTGGTCCAACAACCGGTACAGATCCACGTGCACCATCGCCGGCGCACCGGCGCGACGAGCCCGATGCACCCGCGCCAGCACGAACGTCGGCGAGATCACCGGACCCTCGACGTCCATCGCCTGCGCGATTCCCTTGGCCAACACCGTTTTCCCGGCACCCAACGGACCGGACAGCACCACCACATCCCCGGCCCGCAGGGAGCGCCCCAACGAGGCACCCAACGCGATCGTGTCCTCGGCGGTCGACAGCTCGGCGGTACCTCCCCGGTCAGCCATGGAGCCTCACCCGCTCCCGCATCCGACGGGTCAAGGCCACGAGCTTGGACGGCGTCGCCCGCTCGACGAGTCGCACCAGCGCGTCGTCGATGACGTCGGGGCGCTCGAGCTGAACGAGATGGCCTGCGCCACCGACGATCACGAGCTGAGACTTGGCCAGCTGGTCGGCCATGTCCTGCGAGTAGTCCATCGGGGTGAGCAGATCACGGTCCCCGCACGCCACCAGCGTCGGCACCTTGCTCAGCGTCGCCAACCCGTCGGTCTCGTCGTGCACCTCCAGCGCATGCAGGAACTCCACCAGCGTCGCGATCGGGGTGTCGTGCATCATCCGCTCGGAGAAGGCATTCACGCTGCGGCTGATCCGGTGGTCACCGTAGGAGGCCGCCCGCAGGATCGGACCGATCACCGAACGCGCCGCGCCGCGTCCCCGGTGCACGAGCGCCGGGGCGTACCTGGCCGTGAACCGGACTGCCTCCAACGCCGGGTTGTTCAGGATCTCACCCAACGGCGAACGCGCCACCCCCTCGGCGGCAGAGGCGATCAACGCCGCGCCGACAATCCGCGTGGGATAGCGCTGCGGATACTGCCGGGCATGGGACAGCACCGTCATGCCGCCCATCGAATGCCCGACCAGCACCACCGGGCCGCGCGGGGCCACCACCGCGAGCACACTCTCGAGGTCTTGGCCCAACTGTTCGACGGTGTAGGTGTCCGGCGGCGCCTCTCCGGACTGGCCGTGCCCGCGTTGATCGTAGAAGACCATGCGGACCTGCTCACCCCACTGCTCGCTGAGCCGGGCGCGCTGGAAGTGAAACGATCCCATCCGAAGACAGAACCCGTGCGCGAAAACGACAGTGAGGCCTGCGTTCTCGGGACCGACCTCGCGCACCGCCAGCGATACGCCGTCGGGAGTGGTCACCACCGAGCTGCGGTCGGCGTCGAGCAGCTCGAAATCCTCGTCCCGGTAGGGATCGTCGTCGCTGAACTTGCGCCGCAACGATTTCGCCACCGACAGACCGGCGGCGGTGCCCACTGCGGTCACCCCGGCCGCGCCGGCCAGCCATCCTGCCCGAGCGCTCACCGGGACCGACCTCCGCGCGTGTAGGCCCGAGCGATGCGCCGGCGGGGACTGGTCACGACCTCGTAGCTGATGGTGCCGAGCAGGTCCGCCCACTCCTGTGCGGTCGGTTCCCCGTGGTCACCGGGCCCGAACAGGACGGCCTGGTCGCCCTCGGCGACGTCGACGGCTTCGGGACCCAGGTCGACGACGAACTGGTCCATGCAGACCCGGCCCACATTGGGGTAGCGACGACCGTTGATGCTCACCTGCATCCGATTGCTGAGTAACCGGAACACTCCGTCGGCGTAACCGGCGGGGATCAGCGCCAGCGTGGTGTCGCGGGTCGCCGTCCAGGTGTGTCCGTAGGACACGCTCTCACCCGCGGTGACCGGACGCAGCATGGTCACCGGGCACGTCACCGTCATCGCCGGACGCAGCCCGAGATCGCCGCGCTCGGGGACGGGGCTCAGCCCGTAGGTCGCCAGGCCCGGGCGCACCATGTCGAAGGCCAGGTCGGGACGCGTCATCGTGGCGGGCGAGTTGCTCAGGTGCACGACCTCGAACTGGAGCCCGTAGTCGCGGGCCAGCGCCGCGCGGGCGGCGAGCCGGCGGGCCTGCTCGTCGTTGAACGGATGTTCGGGGTCGTCGCCGTGCGCCAGGTGTGACATCAGCCCGCGTACCCGCACCGCGTCGTCGGCGCGAGCCCTGCGCAGGCCGTCGAGCACCGCCGGGTAGTCGCTCTCCCCGACGCCGTTGCGGTTGAGCCCGGTGTCGGTCTTGACGGTCACCGTGGCAGGACAGCCGGTGCGCGACACCGCGTCGAGCAGGTCGGCGAGCTGGCGGGGCGACGAGACGGCGATCTGGACGCCTGCCTGCAGTGCGGGTGCGAAGTCGGTGCCGGGCGGATGCAGCCAGGCCAGCACCGGTGCAGTGATACCGGCCTGGCGCAGGTGCACCGCCTCGGCGACGGTCGCGACCCCCAACTCGGCGGCACCGGCGTCCAACGCCGCCCGGGCCACCTCAGTGGCACCGTGGCCGTAGCCGTCGGCCTTGACGACGGTCATCACCGCGGCTGACCCGGCACGTTCGCGCAGCACAGCGACGTTGTCGGCGATCGCGTCGAGGTCGACTGACGCGACGGGCAGGGCCCCCGACAGGTGCTGGGTCATGTTCGGCGTGGTGGTCACTGCCCCCGATTGTCCCAGGCGCGGCTTCAGTGGGCGAAATGCGCCTCGTCGGCGAACCCGCCCACGTCGATGGCGTCCAGCTTGTCGAGCACCTTGACCAGGTCGTCGCGCAGGGCGCGGGCCAGGTTCGCCGAGAAGCCCTCGCGGACCACGATGCGCAGCACTGCGATGTCGGCAGCGTCGTCGGGCATGGTGTAGGCCGGGACCTGCCAACCGAACCCGCGCAGCAGTGCCGAGATGTCGAACACGGTGTATTTGACGCCGTCGACCAGCTTGAACGCCACCACCGGGATCGCCGAGCCGTCAGAGATCACCTCGAAAACCGGCTTCCTGTCGGGTCCGGTCATCCCGGCCAGTTCGTGGGCCAGCCACTGCGCGTTCTCCGACAGGCAGCGCATCACCTGCAGATAACCGTCGCGGCCGAGCCGCAGGAAGTTGTAGTACTGCCCGACCACCTGGTTGCCCGGCCGGGAGAAGTTCAGCGTGAACGTCGGCATGTCGCCGCCGAGGTAATTGACCCGGAACACCAGGTCCTCGGGCAGGTGCTCGGCGTTGCGCCAGACCACGAAGCCGATGCCCGGGTAGGTCAGCCCGTACTTGTGCCCGCTGACGTTGATCGACACGACCCGGGGAAGCCGGAAATCCCACACCACGTCGGGGTGCAGGAACGGCACCACGAACCCGCCGCTGGCCGCGTCGACGTGCACGGGCACGTCGCACCCGCCGTCGGCGGCGAGCTTGTCCAGCGCGGCGCAGATCCCCCCGACCGGTTCGAGCTCGCCGGTGAAGGTGGTGCCCAGGATCGCCACCACCCCGATGGTGTTCTCGTCGACGGCGTCGAGAACCTGGTCGGGGGTGATGACGTAGCGCCCCTCCTCCATCGGCAGATAGCGGGCTTCGACGTCGAAGTAGCGGCAGAACTTCTCCCACACCACCTGCACGTTGGAACCCATCACCAGGTTGGGGGTGCGGTTCTTCCAGTCCTGTCCCTTTCCGGAACCGGCCCGCTCGCGCCACCGCCACTTCATCGCCAGCCCGGCGAGCATCACCGCCTCGCTGGAGCCCACGGTGGACACCCCGGTCGCACTGGCGGGATCGTCGTCGCGCAGGTCTTCGGCGTGGAACAGGTCGGCCACCATGCACACGCAGCGCTGCTCGATCGCCGCGGTGACCGGATATTCGTCCTTGTCGATCATGTTCTTGTCGAATGTCTCCGACATCAGCTGTCCCGCTTCGGGATCCATCCACGTCGTGACGAATGTCGCCAGGTTCAACCGGGAGCTGCCGTCGAGCATCAACTCGTCGTGGATGAACCGGTAGGCGTTCTCCGGGTCCAGGGACTCGTCGGGCAGTCGCAGCGCCGGGATGGGTGAGGTGGACATCCGGCCCGTGTAGGCGGGGGTCAGAGACGAGTGACGTGAGACGTTGGGCATGCCCTATTTCTAGAGGATCGAACCCAACGCTGTGCGCAGATGCGCCAGGATCTGCGACGACGACGTCGGCACCGGAGCCGGACCGGGATCGCAGGCCGCCGCCTCGGCGGCGCGCGAGTGCACGAACGCCGCCGCCGCGGCGGCCTCACCCGGCGGCAGACCGCCGGCCAGCAGCGCCCCGATGACCCCGGTGAGCACGTCGCCCGAGCCCGCGGTGGCCGCCCAGGAATTGCCGGCGACGTTGAGGTAGACCGGCCCGGACCCGGGCTCGGCGATGACCGTGACGTTGCCCTTCAACAGCACGGTGACCCCCAGCCGGTCGGCGAGCTTGCGGGTGTCGGCGATGCGGTCATCGCCCGGCGGCGAACCGGCGAGCCGGGCGAACTCGCCGGCATGCGGTGTCAGCACCGTGGGCGCCGCCCGATCAGCGACCAGCTCCGGGTGCGCGGACAGAATCGTCAGCCCGTCGGCGTCGACGATCACCGGCAGATCGGACTCGAGCGCGAAGCACAGCGCGGACGCGCCCGCCTCGTCGGTGCCCAGCCCGGGTCCCACCGCCCAGGCCTGGACCCGGCCCGCGGTGGCGTGGCTGGGTGTGGCGATCACCTCGGGCCAGTGCGAAACCACTTCGCCCGCCGCGGTTCCCGCGTAACGCACCATGCCCGAGTGGGCCGCGACCGCGGCACCGGTGCACAGGATTGCCGCCCCGGGGTAGGTCGACGACCCTGCCATCACGCCGGTGACACCCTGGCTGTATTTGTCGTCGGCACGTCCGGGCACCGGCCAGCGCGCGGCGACATCAGCGGCATCGAACCCGAGAACATCCGAGGGCGGCAGATCCAGCCCGATGTCGACGAGTTCGACCCTGCCGCAGCGTCCGAGCGCGTGCACCGGTTTGAGTCCGCCGAACGTGACGGTCAGCGCGGCGTCGACATGGGCCCCCTCGGTGGCCCCGGTGTGCACGTCCAGACCGCTGGGCAGATCGACGGCGACCACGGGGATGCCGGCCTGCTCCACAGCAGCGAACACCTCGGCCGCATTCGGCCGCAACGCACCTGAGCCCGAGATTCCGACCACTCCGTCGATCACCAGATCGGTTGCTGCCGGCACGGTTTCGACGATGCGGCCACCGGCGGCGCGGAACGCGGCCAGCGCCTTGGGGTGCGCTTTGTCGGGGTTGAGCAGGACTGCGCAGGCACCGGCGCCGCGACGTTTCAGCAGCGTCGCCGCCCACAGCGCGTCACCGCCGTTGTCGCCGGAACCGACGACCGCACACACGATGCGACCGTTGACAGTTCCCAGCTCCCGGATGATCGCGGTGGCCAGCCCGAACGCCGCGCGGCGCATCAGCACCCCGTCGGGCAGCGAGGCCAGTAGCGGCGCCTCGGCGTCGCGAATCTGTTGGGCGGTGTAATAGGACCGCATGAGTCCTACGCTACGCGGCGACGTTCTGGTCATGGAGCACAGTGGGTATGACGACAGGCATGACGACGAATGAACTGCTCGACCTCGAACACGCCGGGTGGCGGTCGCTGTGCGACGGCACCGGCGATCAGTTCTACGGCTCGCTGATGACCGACGACGCCGTGATGGTGTTGGCCAACGGCATGGTGATGGACCGTGCGACCGTGACGACGGCGCTGGGCCAGTCACCGCCGTGGGCGCGCTACGACATCACCGACGTGCGGCTGATCGAGATTTCCGCGGACACCGCCGCGCTGGTCTACACCGGCACCGCGCAACGAGACGGGCAGCCCGAACCGTTCGTGGCGGCGATGTCGTCGGTGTATCACCGCTCCGCCGATGGCTGGAGACTGGTGCTGTATCAGCAGTCGCCTCGCGGCTGAGTCAGGTCGCGGTGGCCGGTCGGCCGGCTCTCGCGTCCTTCAGGGTCGGATAGAGGTCGATGATCTCGTCGACGCACATCAGGCGCATCGGCCTGCTGGTCGCCGGCCCCTCGGCGACCACCCGCAGCGACACCCCCGCGGGCTCGGTGAGGCGGTGCGTCTCGACGAGCACGCTGATTCCCGCCGAGGAGAGAAACGTGACGTCGAGGAGGTCGACGATCAGCAGCGCAGCACCGCCGCTCAACGCGACGTCCAGGTGCGTCATCAGCGTCGGCGCGGTGAGCACGTCCAGATCGCCGGCGACGTGCAGCACCAGCGCGGCACCGTCCTGGCGTGGGCTCACCGTGCAGCGACCGCTGCGTTCGTAGCCATGATGTTCGAGCATGTGGTTTTCCCGACCTTTGTTTGCGCAGGTAAGCGCGGTCGCACCGGATTCGTCGGAGGAGCTACGGCAGCGGCGACCAAGCTGCCAGAGAACTCATACTTTTCTTATCGAACCCACATGCTTCGGCGTTACTACTCGACAGTCACCGACTTGGCCAGGTTGCGCGGCTTGTCCACGTCGTAACCCCGGGCCCGGGCCACGCCGGCAGCGAACAGCTGCATCGGAATGGTCGACAGCAGCGGCTGGAAAAGCGTTGGCACCGAAGGGATCTCGATCAAATGGTCGGCGTAGGGCCGCACCGTGTCGTCATCCTCCTCGGCGATGACGATCGTGATGGCCCCGCGCGCCTGGATCTCCCGGATGTTCGACAGCAGCTTGGCGTGCAGCATCGCGGCATTCTTCGGCGAAGGCATCACGACGATCACCGGCAGGTTGTCCTCGATCAGCGCGATCGGGCCGTGTTTGAGTTCACCGGCCGCGAAGCCCTCGGCGTGCATGTATGCCAGCTCCTTGAGCTTGAGAGCACCCTCGAGCGCCACCGGGAACCCGACATGGCGACCGAGGAACAGCACCGTCGGCGACGGAGCGAACTGCTGCGCCAGCTGCATCACCGGCTCAGCGGTGGCCAGCACCCGCGAGATCATCTCGGGCATGGCCTCCAGATCGTGGTACTCGCGGGCCACCTCGTCCGGGTACTTGGTGCCGCGCGCCTGCGCAAGGGCAAGCCCGACAAGGTAATTGGCTGCGATCTGGGCCAGGAACGTCTTCGTCGAGGCCACCCCGACCTCCGGCCCGGCGCGGGTGTAGAGCACCGCGTCGCACTCCCGCGGAATCTGGCTGCCGTTGGTGTTGCAGATGGCCAGCACCTTGGCCTTCTGCTCCTTGGCGTGCCGCACCGCCTCGAGCGTGTCGGCGGTCTCACCGGACTGCGAGATCGCCACGACCAGCGTGTGGCTGTCCAGGACCGGATCGCGATACCGGAACTCGCTGGCCAGTTCGACCTCGACCGGCAGCCGCGTCCAGTGCTCGATGGCGTACTTGGCCAGCATCCCCGAGTGATAGGCGGTGCCGCAGGCCACGACGAAGACCTTGTCGATGTCGCGGAGCTCCTGATCCGACAGACGCTGCTCGTCCAGCACGATGCGGTTGTCGACGAAGTGGCCCAACAGCGTGTCCGACACCGCGTCGGGCTGCTCGGCGATCTCCTTGAGCATGAAGTACTCGTAACCGCCCTTCTCGGCGGCCGAGGTGTCCCAGTCGATGTGGAACCTGCGGTAGTCGACGTCCGCCACGGCGGGGTTGCCGTCGAAATCGGTGATCCGGTAGCCGTCAGCGGTGACGACCACCGCCTGGTCCTGGCCCAACTCGACGGCCTCGCGGGTGTGTTCGATGAACGCCGCGACGTCGGAGCCGACGAACATCTCGTCGTCGCCCACGCCGAGCACCAGCGGGGTCGACCGCCGCGCCGCCACGATCGTGCCCGGCTCGTCGGCATGGGCGAACACCAGGGTGAAATGCCCTTCCAGGCGGCGCAGCACGGAAAGCACCGACGCCGCGAAATCGCCGGCGTGCCGACCGTGGGCGAACTCGCGCGCCACCAGGTGTACCGAGACCTCGGTGTCGGTGTCGCTGGCGAACTCCACGCCCGCGAGCTCCAGCTCGTGACGCAACGCGGCGTAGTTCTCGATGATGCCGTTGTGTACGACCGCGACCTTGCCGGTGGCATCGCGGTGCGGATGGGCGTTGCGATCGGTCGGCCTGCCATGCGTCGCCCACCGGGTGTGCCCGAGCCCGGTCGCTCCGCTGGCGCCGTTGATACCGGCCTCGTCCAGCGCTGCTTCCAGGTTCGCCACGCGACCCGCCTTGCGACTCACGATGAGCCCACCACTACCGTCGAGAAGCGCGACGCCTGCCGAGTCGTAACCCCGGTACTCCATGCGGCGCAGCGCATCGACGACGATCTCGCAGGCAGGGCGCTGCCCGACGTAGCCGACGATTCCGCACATAGGCAACCAGGGTACGGCAGAAGCACCTCGAACCCTGGTGGGCTACGGTCATCGGGTGGCGAGTACCAAGAAGCTCTTTGGCGCGCTGACCCGGCGCGGTCCACAGCGCGTCATGCGGGGTGACCTGGGTTTTGCCGGTCTGCCCGGGGTCGTCTACACCCCGGCGGAGGGTAAGAACCTGCCTGCAGTGGTGTTCGCTCACGACTGGATCACATCGGCACACCGCTACCACGCGACACTCGAGCATCTGGCTTCCTGGGGCATCGTCGCCGCCGGTGTCGACACCGAGATCGGGTTCGCCCCGTCGGCGCTGAATCTGGCCTATGACATGGGCACCGCGCTCGACATCATCGCGGGTGTGCGCCTGGGCACCGGCGACATCAGCGTGCATCCCGAGAAGCTCGGGGTCGCCGGCCACGGCTTCGGTGCCTCAGCGGCGGTGTTCGCCGCGGCGGGAATGCCGAGCAGAGTGAAAGCGGCCTTCGCGGCGTATCCCACGGTCAGTAGCCCGCCCGCCGAGCAACCCGCGGCCACCCTGACGGTGCCCGGGCTGATCTTGACCGCCCCCGGCGACCCCATGACGCTGCGGTCCAACGCGGTCGAGCTGGCGCGGGTGTGGAAAACCGCCACCCTGCGCTCGACACCCAAAGCCAAGTCCGGCGGTCTGGTGGAGGGCCGGCGGCTGGGCCGTGTCGTCGGACTGCCCGGCGCCGACAAGAGCTCGCAGAAAACCGTGCGGGCGCTGATGACCGGCTACCTGCTGCATCTGCTGGCGGGCGACAAGCAGTACCGCGACTTCGCCGACGCCGAGGTCGAGCTGCCGAAGGCACCGGTGATGGACCCGTTCGCCGATGATCCCGTGGACCTCGAGAACAAGGTCGTCGCGCTGCTCAAGCCGTAGCTTCCGCGCCCACGCGCGCCCAACCAACCGGTTGGGGTATATAACTTGGTGATGCGCACCGGCATCTTCCTGAGCTACGCGGGCGGCTTCCTGGAGGCCGTCGACGAGGTCGTCGAACTCGAGAAGCTCGGGGTCGACCTGGCCCTGGTGGCCGAGGCCTACTCCTACGACGCGATCAGTCAGCTCGGGTTCCTGGCCGCGCGCACCTCCCGCATCGAGTTGGGCACCGGCGTCGTTCCCATCTACACCCGCACCCCGGCGTTGATGGCGATGACGGCCGCCGGCCTCGACTACGTCTCCGACGGCCGCTTTCGGCTGGGGCTGGGCACCTCCGGCCCGCAGGTCATCGAGGGCTTCCACGGCCTGCCGTTCGACGCGCCGCTCGGACGTACCCGGGAGGTCGTCGACATCTGCCGGCAGGTGTGGCGACGTGAGCGGCTGGCCTACGACGGCAAGCACTACCAGCTTCCGCTGCCCGCCGAGAAGGGCACCGGCCTGGGCAAACCCCTGAAGCTGATCAACCATCCGGTCCGTGAGCGCATCCCGATCACGATCGCTGCGCTCGGACCCAAGAACGTCGAGCTGACCGCAGAGATCGCCGAGGGATGGCAGCCGGTGTTCTTCTACCCTGAGAAGGCCGACGACGTCTGGGCTGACGCGTTGCGCGCCGGCGCTGCCAAACGGGACCCGGCCCTGGGTCCGCTCGACGTGATGGTCAGCGCGAGCCTGGCCATCGGCGACGACGTGGACGAACGGCTGTCATGGGCCAAGCCGCAGCTGGCGCTCTACATCGGCGGCATGGGGGCGCGCGGCCGGAACTTCTATCACAGCCTGGCCACGCGGTACGGGTTCGGTGAGGTCGCCGACCACATCCAGGATCTGTACCTGGCGGGCAAGAAGACCGAGGCCATCGACGCGGTTCCCGACGACCTGGTTCGGCAGGTCTCGCTCGTCGGACCGGCAGGCTTCGTCGAGGAGCGGGTGGCCGCCTTCGCCGAGGCCGGTGTCACGACCCTGTTGGTGCATCCGCTGTCGGGTGATCGCCGCGAGACCGTCGGCTTCGTCGAGGAATTGCAGAAGCTGCTGCCCTGACGGCGACCGTAGGCTGAGTCCATGGCTGAGCTGACCGACGACGTCATCGAATTCCTCGCCGAGGGCACCCGCACCGCCAAGCTGGGCTATGTCGCCGCCGACGGGCGACCGCTGGTCGCGCCGGTGTGGTTCGTCGTCGACGGCCGCGAACTCGTGTTCAACACGGGCAAGGACACCGCCAAGGGCCGGGCGCTGCGCCGGGACCCCCGGGTCGTGGTGTGCGTCGACGACGAACGGCCACCGTTCTCGTTCGTCCAGGTGCAGGGCGAGGTGACGCTCAGCGAGGACCCCGAGGAACTGGTCGCCACCGCCACCCGGATCGGCGGCCGCTACATGGGTGCCGACCGCGCCCAGGAGTTCGGCCGACGCAACGGCGTGCCGGGGGAACTGGTCGTGCGGGTGCGGCCGACGAAGATCGTCAAGGCGTTCAACCTGGCCGACTGATACCCGCGGTGAGGATGGCGGCGAGCTCGCGATAGGCATCGGCGTCGTCGAGCCCGGTATTGCGCCGCACCACGCGCTGCTGGATGCGCACCATCGCCGCGGCGACCAGGTCGGCAGCGAAGGCGGCATGCACGTCACGGAAGTCGCCGGCGGCGACGCCTTCGGCGATCAGTTCCTGCACCCGGCGGGCGGCGATGCCGGTGTTCTGCTCGTAGACCGCCCGCGCCGGAGCGAAGCCGTCGAGGTCGGTCATGAACTGCTCGGAGGCGGGGTCCAGTGCTTCCCCGACCGCGGACAGGTAGGCCGCGATACGGTCCCGCGCACCGGTGGTGGCCGCCACCCGAGCCTCCACGAACCCGGTCGCCGAGCGGAAGAAGTGCACGGTCGCCGCCTGGACCAGCTGCTCCTTGCTCGCCGCGAGCGTGTACAGCGTGGACTTCGAACAGCGCAGCCGTGCGGCGATGTCGTCGAGGGTCAGATGCGCGAAGCCCTCGGTCAGCAACAGCGCGACCAGCGCGTCGAACAATTCGGTCCGACGCCGGGTCGCGAACGCAGGCCTGGTCACCCGCTCGATAGTACTGGAGAATGTCCTGTAGTACTGTTTTCGGTATGGCTGTTGACCGGCTACTGCCCACCGACGAGGCCCGTGACGTGGTGGAGCTCGCACGGCAGATCGCCGACAAAACCCTCGCGCCGATCGTCGATCATCACGAGAAGCACGAGACCTATCCCGAGGGTGTGTTCGCCACGCTCGGCGAAGCCGGGCTGCTGAGCCTGCCCTACCCCGAGCAGTGGGGTGGCGGCGGGCAGCCCTACGAGGTCTACCTGCAGGTGCTCGAGGAGCTCGCCGCCCGCTGGGCGGCCGTGGCTGTCGCGGTCAGTGTGCACAGCCTCTCGTGTCATCCGCTGATGTCCTTCGGCACCGACGAACAGCGGCAGCGTTGGCTCACGGACATGCTCGGCGGTGCCACGATCGGCGCCTACAGCCTCTCCGAACCACAGGCCGGGTCCGACGCCGCCGCCCTGGCCTGCCGAGCCACCGCCGACGGCGACGGTTACCGGATCACCGGCGCCAAGGCGTGGATCACCCACGGCGGGATCGCGGACTTCTACAACCTGTTCGCCCGCACCGCAGACGGCTCGCAGGGCATCTCGTGTTTCCTCGTCCCCCGCGACACCGCCGGCCTGACGTTCGGCAGACCCGAGGAGAAGATGGGACTGCACGCGGTGCCCACCACGGCGGCTCACTACGACGACGCGTTCGTGTCAGCCGACCGGCGCATCGGGGCCGAGGGGCAGGGGCTGCAGATCGCCTTCAGCGCACTGGATTCCGGACGCCTCGGTATCGCCGCGGTGGCCGTCGGGCTGGCGCAGGCCGCCCTCGACGAGGCAGTGTCCTACAGTCAGCAGCGAACGACTTTCGGGCGCAAGATCATCGACCATCAGGGCCTGGGCTTCCTGCTCGCCGACATGGCCGCCGCCGTCGACGCCGCACGGGCCACCTACCTCGACGCGGCCCGGCGCCGCGACGCCGGGATGCCGTACTCGCGCCAGGCGTCGGTTGCCAAGCTCATCGCGACGGACGCGGCGATGAAGGTGACCACCGATGCCGTGCAGGTGTTCGGCGGGGCCGGCTACACCCGTGACTACCGGGTGGAGCGGTACATGCGCGAGGCCAAGATCATGCAGATCTTCGAGGGCACCAACCAGATTCAGCGGCTGGTGATCAGCCGCCACCTGGCTCGCTAGGCAGCGATTCGCCGACCTGCGGTAACTCGTCGGCCGCGATCTGACAGGGAGTCCGTTCATCGACCTCGGCCTCGGCCTCCGCCACCGGCGGCAGCGGCTCGGCCGGTGGTGGCGGGGGCGGCGGTGTCGGCGCGGGCATCGGCTCGCCGGCGGGTTTTTCGTCGGGGGCCTCCGCCGGATCCTCATCGGCGACCGCCGGATCGCCTTCGGTGTCGGCTTCCTCGTCCTCGTCGGCGTCGCCGGCGTCGTCCGCCAGGTCCTCGTCGGCTGCCTCGTCCTCGTCGGCTTCCTCGTCCTCGAGCTCCACAGTGTCGGCAGGGTCGTCCAATTCGGGGACGTCGAGCGGTGGCGGGTCGGGCAAGCCACCGCCGCCGCCCAGCAGCCCGCTCAGGGCGTCGGCGAACGGCTGACCCAATCCGGACAGCCCACCGCCCCCGCCGAGCCCAGGCAGCGCCGGGCCCGCCGACCCCATCGATGGCGTGACAGGCGGAGCTGCTGCCGCGGGCGCGGAGGGCATTTCGGCTGGAGCGGACGGCGTCGTCGGAGTGGGTGCCGACCACGCGGCAGGCACCGTGGCCGGAGCGGGTGCCGGCATGACACCGCCGGCGGAGCCGACAACCGGCGCCGGAGCCGGCATGGATGCCACCTCGCCCGGCGGCGCCGCGGGTGCAGTCCATGCCGGGCCGAGATCACCGGGGATCGCGAAATCCGGGAGCCGCAACCCCGCGATGTCCTCCGTCGCCCGCCGATAGGCGTTGGTGACCGACGACACCGCGCTGCGCATCGCTGCGAGCCAATCGATACGAATCGTGCTGTCCACGAACGGCTTCACCGCTTGGTCGACGAGCTCGCTGGCCGCGGCCCGGTCACCCACACCCGACGTGACGGTAGCAGCGGCCGCCGACCATTCTGTCCGCGTCGTGGCAGCTCTGCCCTCGATCTCGATCACTGCGCCGACTTTGTTGTCGACGGCTTCCCAGAGTTGTTCCCGCAGCATCTCCATCGCCTCGCGGGCCGTATGCAGGGCGGCCGCCACCGTGGCCGATGCGTCACTGTGACGGCGCAGGAACTCCGCGGACGCGGCCGCGCCGGCTCCCTGCCACGCCTCCGGCAGCGCGGCGCGCTGCCGGTCCTGCGCGTGAATCGCCTCGTCCGCGGCGGATGCGGCCGCCTCGAGAGCACCGCAATCGTGAAGCAGAGCGTCGAGGTCTATACCGTCCTCGCTGCGGTACCAGTCCTGCAACTGGCCCGCGTGCAGGGTCAAGTCGGGGTGCCGATACCCCACCTGTGCGCTGGCTGCCACATACTGCTGCACCGTGAGTACCGCCGGCATCCCGTCGGCCAATCGCGCTGAGACGTCACGGCTCTCAGCCATGTGCGGCGATCTGGTCGGCCGACCGGGCAGCGGCCGCCCCGTACCGGATCGCCGAGGTCTGCAGTGCCACAGCGATCTCGGCTGCGGCGCGCGACCACACCCGCAGCGCCGCCGACAGCTCGGCGAGGGCCGCGGCCAGGTCGTCGCCGTGCGCGGCGTAGGCACGTCCCGAGGTCGGGGCACCGAAACGCAGGCTTCCCAGGTGGTTGCGCACTGCCGCGTCGATGATCGCCGACGCCGTGTCGTATTCGCGCGCCATGGCGCGCAGTCCTGCGGTGTCCACTCGCGTCGCCCCTGCCGACCCCATACGAGATCAGACGCGGGCGACCCGCGATCGGTTCCCTCAGTTCTGGGCGCTGACCGACTCGGCCACCCGCGCCGCCAACTGCCGGGCGGTGTCCTCGTCGGCCGCCTCGACCATCACGCGCACCATCTGTTCGGTGCCCGAGGGCCGCAGCAGAATCCGCCCGGTGTCGCCCAGCTCGGCCTCCGCCTGGGCGACCGCGTCTTGCACCGACTGCGCTTGGGCCACCGCTGCCTTGTCGGTGACCTCGACGTTGATCAGCACCTGAGGCAGCGTCTGCATCGGTTCGGCCAGCGCGGCCAGGCTTCGGCGGGTCTGGGCCATCCTGGCCATCAGCCGCAACCCGGTGACGATGCCGTCGCCGGTGGTGCCGAACGCCGGCAGCACGATGTGGCCGGACTGCTCGCCGCCGAGCGAGAACTCACCGGCACGGAGTTCTTCGAGCACGTAGCGGTCGCCGACACCGGTGGTGCGGACCTGCACCCCGGCCGCGCGCATCGCCAGGTGCAGACCCAGGTTGCTCATCACCGTCGCCACCAGCGTGTCGGAGGCCAGCTCGCCGGCCTCCTGCATGGCCAGGGCCAGCACCACCATGATCGCGTCACCGTCGATCACCGCACCGTCCGCGGCCACGGCCAGGCAGCGGTCGGCGTCACCGTCATGAGCCAGGCCCAGATCGGCACCGTGGCTGACCACGGCCGCCCGCAACGTCTCCATGTGCGTCGAGCCGCACCCGTCGTTGATGTTCAACCCGTCCGGCTCGGCGTGGATCGGCACCACGGTGGCGCCGGCGGCTCGGTAGGCGTCCGGCGCGGCCGTCGAGGCGGCCCCGTGCGCGCAGTCGACCACCACGGTCAATCCGTCGAGCCGGGTGGTGGCGGCCTTGCCGACGTGGCGCAGATAACGCTCCAACGCGTCCTCGGCGTCGACGATTCGCCCGATGCCCGCGCCGGTCGGGCGGTGGCCCGGGCCCTGACGGACCAGTTCCTCGATGCGGTCCTCGGTCGCGTCGTCCAGCTTGAGGCCGCCGGGGCCGAAGATCTTGATGCCGTTGTCGGGCATCGGGTTGTGCGATGCGGAGATCATCACGCCGAAGTCGGCGTCGTAGGCGCTGGTCAGATATGCCACGGCGGGGGTGGGCAGCACGCCGACGCGCAGCGCATCCACTCCCTCGCTGGTCAGCCCGGCGATCACCGCGGCTTCCAGCATCTCCCCGCTGGCGCGTGGGTCCCGACCGACGACCGCGACCCGCCTGCGGGTCGCGCCGGTTCTGATGAGCCGCCGGGCCGCGGCCGCCCCCAGCGCCACCGCAAGCTCAGCGGTCAGGTCCTGGTTGGCGACGCCGCGCACTCCGTCGGTGCCGAACAGTCGAGCCATCGTGCCAACCTCTCACAGCCGCCCGCGAGGAAGCCAACCGGCGACAGGCCGGTCCGTGCCGTCGCCGGATCGATACAACCGCGTGATTCTCCCACGCCGAGCCCCGAACACAGCTCACCGCCCACACCCAGTGCGGGTGTGGGCGGTGAGTGGGCTGCTACTTACCCAGCCTCTTGACCAGCGTCGCCCGGGGCGGTGGCGGTCTCAGGCTGCTCCGCCTCGGCGCTCACGTTCTGGGTGAGCATCAGATCGCCACCCGGCAGGCCCGCACACACGGTCTGGTCGGTGCCGTCGGCATCGACCTGCTCGGCGAGCGCGTTGACGTCCTCGGGGGCGCTGCCACAGAGGGCCCCCGCGGTGGCGGCGGCCGCGTCGGTGGGCACGCCCTGCAGGATCGTCGTATCGCCGACGGCGATGTTCACAAGACCGTCCGGGGCCGTCTCGACGGGCTGCGCATTCGCTACGCCGAGTCCCGCGGTGAACAGCACCGACCCTCCGAGGACGGCACCCGCTACGGCGTTCTTCACGAAGCTCATCAATTCACTCCTTCTCAGTCGCGGAGCCGCGGACTGTCGATGCCGGGCTCCGGAAACGAGGCTGTCCGAACTCGGTCGGGGAATTCAAGCTGCGCCGCTCCGAATGGGCTCCCCGCCGCCCCGCAAACGTCGGGACAGTGAGGGTGACTAGGTAGCTGAAACGGCATCAACACAGTTCACACGTCAATGTCGCGTTACCAGAAGTGCCGCTGCGGGTTCGCTGTGCAAACCCGTACAGACGACTGACGCCCGGCCGCTCGCGATGCGAACGAACCGGGCGCCATGCCGTGCTGAGATCAGCGCTTGCTGTACTGAGGCGCCTTGCGCGCCTTCTTGAGGCCGTACTTCTTGCGCTCGATGGCGCGCGGATCACGGGTCAGGAACCCGGCCCGCTTGAGCGCCGGACGGTCCTCGGGCTGGACCAGGATCAGCGCACGGGCGATCGCCAGCCGCAGCGCGCCGGCCTGCCCGGAGGGGCCGCCACCGTCGAGGTGGGCGTAGATGTCGAACTGCTCGAGGCGGTCGACGGTCACCAGCGGAGCCTTGATGAGCTGCTGGTGCACCTTGTTGGGGAAGTAGTTCTCCAACGTGCGCCCGTCGAGGTGGAACTGCCCGGTGCCGGGGACCAGGCGCACCCGCACCACGGCCTCCTTGCGGCGGCCGACGGTCTGGATCGGGCGGTCGAACAGCAACGGGTCGGCCGCGACCGGGGCATCTTGGTCGTCGGCGAACACCGCGTCCTCGACAGCCACAGGGGCCTCAGCGGCCTCAGGGGCTTCAGGGACCTCGGCGGACTCGGCGGACTCGATCGGCTCGGGCACCGCGGCGGTTTCGGTGAAGTCGGATTCAGTCACTGGGACACCTGCTTGACGTCGTACGGAATCGGCTGCTGAGCGGTGTGCGGATGCTCGGATCCGGTGTACACGCGCAGCTTCTTCTGGATCTGGCGGCCGAGCTTGGTCTTCGGCAGCATGCCGACGATCGCCTTCTCGACGAGGCGGTCGGGATGCCGTTCCAGCATCTCGGCGACCGAGCGGCGGCGCAGACCACCGGGATAACCCGAGTGGCGGTAGTGGAACGTCCGCTGCGGCTTGTTACCGCTGACGGAGATCTTGTCGGCGTTGATGACGATGACGAAGTCACCGCCGTCGACGTTGGGCGTGAACGTCGGCTTGTGCTTGCCGCGCAGCAGATTGGCAGCTGCCACGGCGAGCCGGCCGAGCCTCACGTCGGTGGCGTCGATGACGTACCACGAACGCGTGGTGTCACCCGCCTTCGGCGTGTACGTAGGCACAGCGCGTACCTCTTCCTCTTACTCGGGTGGATCCCGGAGTGACCCGGGTGCCGGTCCGGCGTGAACGTCAGCACGACCTCGGCGACCGGCGGGGACCCGAGGCGACCTGTGGCCGCAAGGCCAGCACACGCCAACGTGGCAGCCTACCCGGGGGTGTCTGTGCAGGTCAAAACGCGCTCCCGGGGCGCGGCCCGCGGCTCGATTACGGATCGACACCGAATCGGCCATACCATTTCCTCTGACATGACCGACTCTGCCCTCGACGCCGCCTCGCCGACCACCACCGGCGGCGGTGACCGCGCCACCGCCCGCATCGCCGCCGAAGCGAAGCGTCGCCGCACCTTCGCCGTCATCAGCCATCCCGACGCCGGCAAATCGACGCTCACCGAGGCCCTGGCCCTGCACGCGCGGGTGATCACCGAGGCCGGCGCCATCCACGGCAAGGCTGGACGCCGCTCGACCGTGTCGGACTGGATGGAGATGGAGAAGGCCAGAGGCATCTCGATCACGTCGACGGCGCTGCAGTTCCCGTACCGGGACTGCGTCATCAACCTGCTGGACACGCCCGGTCACGCCGACTTCTCCGAAGACACCTACCGGGTGCTGACCGCGGTGGACTGCGCGGTGATGCTCATCGACGCCGCCAAGGGGCTCGAACCGCAGACGCTGAAGCTGTTCCAGGTCTGCAAACACCGGGGCATCCCGATCATCACCGTCATCAACAAGTGGGACCGGCCGGGCCGACACGCCCTGGAGTTGATGGACGAGATCCACGAACGCATCGGGCTGCGGACCACGCCGCTGACGTGGCCGGTGGGCATCGCCGGAGACTTCCAGGGCGTGCTGGACCGCCGCTCCGGGATGTTCATCCGCTTCACCCGCACCGCCGGTGGCGCCACCGCGGCACCGGAAGAACACATCGCCGCCTCCGACGCCCACGCCGCCGCGGGAGTGGACTGGGACACCGCTGTCGAGGAGTCCGAGCTGCTCTCCGCCGACGGGTCCGACTTCGACGAGGACCAGTTCCGCAGCGGCGCAGCCTCACCGGTGCTGTTCACCTCCGCGGCACTGAACTTCGGGGTCAACCAGCTGCTCGATGTCCTCGTCGAGCTCGCCCCGGCGCCCGCCGGCGCGGTGGACGTCGACGGCAATCGGCGCGCCGTCGCGTCACCGTTCAGTGCGTTCGTGTTCAAGGTCCAGGCCGGGATGGACTCCGCGCACCGAGACCGGATCGCCTACGCGCGCGTGTGTTCGGGCACCTTCGAACGCGGCGAGGTCCTCACCCATGCGGCCACCGGAAAACCGTTCGTGACGAAGTACGCGCAGTCGGTGTTCGGCCAGCAGCGCTCGACGCTCGACACCGCGTGGCCCGGCGACGTCATCGGCCTGGCCAATGCCGCCGCGCTGCGTCCGGGCGACACGTTGTATCGCGATGTGCCCGTGGAGTTTCCGCCGATCCCGAGCTTCTCCCCCGAGCATTTCGCAGTCGCCCGCGGCACCGACCCGAGCAAGCACAAGCAGTTCCGCCGGGGCATCGAACAACTCGAGCAGGAGGGCGTGGTGCAGGTGCTGCGCTCCGATCTGCGTGGTGACCAGGCTCCCGTGCTCGCGGCCGTCGGCCCGATGCAGTTCGAGGTGGCCACCCACCGGATGGCCACCGAACTCAGCGCCCCGATCGCGCTGGAGCCGTTGCCCTACCAGGTGGCCCGCATCGTCGACCCCGAGGACGCCGACTTCATGAACAAGCAGGTGTCGGCGGAGGTGCTGACCCGCTCCGACGGGGTGCTGCTGGTGCTGTTCTCCACTCCGTGGCGGCTCCAGGGTTTCCAGCGCGACAACCCCGACATCACGTTGCGTTCCCTGGTAGCCGCCCAGAGCTGAGGGGCGGTCAGGCGGGCCGGGGAACCCCCATCGGATTGGGCACGGGCACCACGCCGCGATCGACGAGGACAGTGGCGAGCCGGCCGAGGGTGCGCATGGTCCATTCGGCGTCGTTGAGCGCGCGCCACGGTCCGATCGCCAGATCATCGGTGAGGCGCTCCACGTTCTCGCGCAGCGCCACGCCTGCGCCGGTGAGCGCGCCGTCGGCGCTGAGCACGCCGCGCTCCCGCAGCTCCTCGATCGCGTCCGCCCACTCCCTGTCTGTCCAACCCCGGTTGCGTTGCAGCACATCGCGATCCAGCGCTCCGGTGGCGACATGGGTGATCGACGCCTGCAGTCCGGTCAAGCCACACGCGGTCGCGGCGACCACATGCCCGTCGCCGCGGTGCTCCCGCAGCACCGTCACCGCCAACCACAGGCGCGCGAACCACGACGCCGGACGCGCCACCGACTGCCACGCGCCGGCCAGCGCTCGGCCGTCGACGGCCAGCGAGTCGACCGCCCGTTCCAGGTTGGCGGTGACCCGGCGGAGGTCGTCGGTGGACCCGGCCGGCGCGTGTACCCCCACCACCGCGTCGGCGGCCGCGAACCGCGCCTCGCGCACACCGGCGGGGGTGATCCGGTTCCAGATCTTGGGGACGGCGCGGGCGACCATCGCCGGTGCAAACCCGTAGAACAGCGCGGTCACCACCCGCGCAGGCGGAGCGCCGAGCGGAAAGGCGCGACCGGCGAAGTAACCGTTCCAGCCGCCGGTGAGCCCCGCCTCGACCATGGCCGCGGCGAATGCCGGGTCGAAGTAGCAGACGGCGTGCACGGGTTCGTAGACCCGCCAGAACCGGCGTTCGGGTCGTTCGGTGGTCATGCGCGGCATTCTGCACACCCGACCAGCCGTGTGGCAGCACCAATCCCGCCGCGGTGGACCAGTCCACTTCTGCTGAATTGGCCGCTGACAGCCGCGATTGGATCACGTTGACTGGGCACTCCGACTGACCTCGAGGAGGAGACCAGCGTGACCATCGATCCGGCCGTGTTGGCCGCCCCGGGCTTCGGCGCGCACTTCACCGACCACATGGTGCTCGTCGACTTCAGCGAGCAGAGCGGCTGGCACGGCCGGCGCGTGGTGCCCTACGGGCCGTTGCCGATGGACCCGGCCGCGACGGCCCTGCAGTACGGGCAGGAGATCTTCGAGGGTTTGAAGGTGTACCGCCACCGCGACGGCCACCTGCGTCTGTTCCGGCCCGACATGAACGCCCGGCGGTTCGCCGCCTCGGCGGCACGGTTGGCGTTACCGGCCGTGCCCGCCGGGTTGTTCGTCGAATCGATCCGCCAGCTGGCCCTCGTCGATGCCGCGTGGGTGTCCGACCGGCCCGGAGTCAGCCTGTACGTGCGGCCGTTCGTCATCGGCACGGAGGCTCTCCTCGGGGTGCGACCGGCCCGGCACGCGACGTACGGGGTCATCGCCAGCCCCGCCGGATCGTATTTCGGCGACACCGAGACCGGTATTTCACTGTGGTTGTCGCAGAATCATTCCCGCGCCGGAGCGGGCGGCACGGGGGCAGCCAAGTGTGGCGGTAACTATGCCGCCGCACTGGTGGCCCAGACCGAGGCCAAGGCGCACGGTTGCCAGCAGGTGCTGTTCACCGACGCCGCCACACGTACCTGGGTGGAGGAAGCGGGCAGCATGAACATCTTCTTCGTCTTCGCCGACGGAACCTTGGTCACGCCACCGCTGAACGGCGCCATTCTGGCCGGGGTGACCCGCGACAGCGTGATCGAACTGGCTCGCGATCGTGGCCAACGGGTCGAGGAGCGGCCGATCAGCATCACCGAGTGGAAGGAGGCAGCCGCCACAGGTGAACTCACCGAGGTGTTCGCCGCCGGCACCGCCGCGGTGATCACCCCGATCGCCGCACTCGTCACCGACGACACGGTGATCGAAACCCGCGCGAGCGGAAGCCCCTCGACGGCACAACAACTCAGGGACGAACTGACCGGCATCCAGCACGGCACGATCCCGGACCGGCGAGGCTGGCTGCTCGATCTGGGACCTGCCCCGCGATGACCCGGTCTCTCGCCCGGGCACACATCGGAGCCAAGCAACTCGTCGCCCTGTTGGGTGAGTGGGAGGTCGGCGATGCGGTGTACAGCGCGCTGGCCGCGCGTATCGCACTACTGCTCGACGACGGCCGCAT
Source organism: Mycolicibacterium poriferae (assembly GCF_010728325.1). Next base: position 1,782,682 of record NZ_AP022570.1, on the reverse strand, counting down.
CGCCACCTACACCCGGCTGCCGGCCGAGCGGGAACTGGCCGACGCCCTCGGACGCAGCCGCACCACCGTGGTCGCGGCCTACCGCGCCCTGCGGGACAGTGGACATCTCATCAGCGTGCGGGGTTCCGGCAGCGTCGCCGTGCTGCCCACCTCCCCCACCGCGACGTCGGGAACCGAGGTCGATTTCGCGCGCGCCGTCCCCCCACCGGTTCCCGGACTGAGCGACGTACTAAGCCGCGCCGGTGACGCCGCGACGACCATCCTGGCGCACCCGGGCTTCGACCTCGTGGGCGAACGGCACCTCCGGGAACAGATCGCGGAGCGCTACTGCGCGCTCGGCGCCCCGACATCCGCCGAACAAATCATGATCACCGTCGGCGCCCAGCATGCCATCGCGCTGGTGAGCCGAACAGTGTTGCGGCACAGGGACAACGTCGTCGTCGAAGCACCCACCTACCCCCACGCCTACGAGGCCGTTCTCACCGCCGGCGGCCGCCTGGCCAGCACACCGGTGTCGAATCTCGGCTGGGACGGCGAGCATCTCGTCAGCATCGTCACACGCATGCGCCCGCAGCTGGCATACCTGATTCCGGACTTTCACAATCCGACCGGCGCAACGATGCCCGAAGCGGTCCGCGAGCGGGTCCTCGATGCGGCACGCCGGAGCGGGACGCTGCTGCTCGTCGACGAGACCACCGCCGACCTCGACATCGACAGGCCGAGCGCGCCACCGTCGTTCGCCTGTCTGGCCGGCCGGCACTCGGCCGGCACCGTGGTCAGCGTCGGGTCGTTGAGCAAGACCATCTGGGGTGGACTGCGCATCGGCTGGGTCCGCGCCGACCCCGTGCTGCTCAGCCGGCTGGTCGGCGCCCGTCCCGCCGGTGACCTCGGCACCTCGGTCCTCGACCAGACGGTGGCCGCCGACGTGCTCTCGAACTACGACGGCTTCCTGGCCCACCGGCGCGCACTGCTGCGCGATCGTCGCGACCTGCTCACCGATCTGCTGCGCACCCAGCTGCCCGACTGGGACATCCCCGTCGTGCGCGGCGGGCTCTCGCTGTGGGTGGGGCTGCGAGCCCCGATCAGTTCGGCGCTGGCCCAGGCCGCGCAACGCCGTGGAGTCCGGATCACTGCGGGCACCAAGTTCGGCACCGACGGAACGCACGAACGATTCATCAGAGTGCCGTTCACCGGTGACCCCGACCGCATCCGGCGCGGCGTCGGCATCCTGCGCGACACGTGGGACTCGCTGCTCCCGCTCGCCGGCGCGGCCGCGCACCACCGGCTACCACCGACCCTGTAGCACCTCGACCACCGAAAGGATCCGCCCATGGCGAAATCCGGCGACCTCGACGCCGACATCACCCGGCACATCACCGACAGCTTCTCCCGCCAGGGGCTCATGACACATCTCGGCGCGTCCATCGCCGAGCTGCGTCGCGGCTTCTGCGCACTGCACCTGCCCTACCGCGCCGAACTGACCCAGCAACACGGCTACTTCCACGCCGGTGCCACCAGTGCCCTCGTCGACACCGCGGGCGGCTACGCCGGGATGTCCACATACTCGGCGCGAGACTCCGTGCTGACCGTCGATTTCACGGTGAACCTGCTGGCCCCGGCGATCGGTGACGTCCTGGTCGCCGAAGCCACCGTGATCAAGAGCGGTCGAACCCTGACCGTGTGCCGCCTCGAGGGCTTCAACGTCAACGCCGGAAGTCGCACCCACGTGGCGACCGGACGACAGACCCTCATCCGGCTGATCGACACCGCCGACACGGAGTGACGGGTGGACCGCGCCCTCGCCGCGTTCGCCGGGATCGCCGTCGTCGTGGTGCTCATGCCCGGCGCCGACACCGTGCTCGTGCTCAACGCCAGCCTGCGCGACGGCACCCGCGCCGGTATCGTCACCGCAACAGGAGTGGTGTGCGGCCCGGTACTGTGGGGTGCACTCGCCGGGCTGGGTGCCGCGGTGATCCTGGGCCGAAACCCGCTGGCCTCCGCCCTGATTGCCGCCGCAGGCGGAATCTATCTGTGTCACCTCGCGATCCGCAGCTTCGCGGCCGCCCGCACCTCGTGGCGTACCGCCGCCGACATCGACACTGCCCCGGACGACGCGCCGCACGGCGGGGCGCACGGCGGGGCGACGGTCACCCACTTCCTGACCGGTCTGACCACCAACGTCCTCAACCCGAAGATCGGTGTCTTCTACCTCTCGGTCATGCCTGCGCTGTTCATCGGCCGGCCCGTCACCGTCTGGCTGGGCGCCCTGCTGGGACTCGTCCACGCGGCCGTCGGGATCGTCTTCCTCACCGGCGTCTCGGTGATGTCCGGGCTGGCCCGGCGACGGCTGGGCCGTCCGCACAACCGCGCCTTCCTCGAATCGGTCTGTGGGCTCTGCCTTCTCGGCTTCGGCGTCTTCGCGCTGGGACAGGCCTCAGCTGCCGTGGCCGGTGCGGCGCCAGCGCTCGAGCAGAGCGTCGTCATTGGCCTCGATGACCGCCAACCGCAGCGCGGCGCACACCTCGACGCGGAGCCGGGCGATGCCCGGTGACGGTGAGTTGGGCAGCAGCGGGCCGGAGCACAGTTCCAGCGCCCGGGAGATGTCCCCGGTCGCCAGCGCATCGAGCACACCGTCGAGATCGCTGGTGACCGGTTCGAGCAGCCGGTAGGGCTTCGAGCCCAGGAATCTGGCCCCGATCGCGCGGCGCAGCCGCGACATCTCGGCGCGCACCGAGACGGCGTCGAGATCGTTGTCGTCGAGCAACACCGCCAGATGATCGGCACTGAGACCCTCGGGGTGCTGCATCAACAGCACCAGGATGTCGGCGTGGCGCGGGGCCAGGTTGACCGACTGCCCGGCACCGGCGCCACGACAGACCGTCCACGTGGGGCGACGCGCCGTCAGCACGGTCAACCGCGCGCTGTACGAGCTGGGCCCCACCTCGGCGGCGGTCTGCGTCAGCCGCTGCAACGCGACGTACTTGCCGACGGCGAGCGCCGTGGCCCGCAGCAACGCCAGCGTCTGGGGTGCGGCCGCGTCCGCGTGGCCGGTCAGGTCGATCACGCCCAACAGCTCGCCGGTGGTCGGGTCACGCACGGGAGCGGCCGTGCAACTCCACGGCTGGGCGACGCGGGAGAAATGCTCCCACCGCCTGATCTGCACCTCGCGGTCCACGACGAGCGCCGTTCCCGGCGCGTTGGTGCCTGCGCTGCGTTCACTCCAGTCCGCGCCCGGGAGGAAGTTCTCGCCTCGCCCTTGCGGCACGCCCGGCGGTTGCCCTCCACCCACAGCAGGGTCCCGGAGGCATCGGCCACGCCGACCATGTGCCCGGCCTCGGCGGCATCGTCGACCAGCAGACGGCGGATCAGCGGCATCGCCCCGGTCAACGGATGCGCGCGGCGCAGACGCTCGAGTTCGTTGTCGTCTGCCGACTGAGGGCCTTGGCGATCGGGATCGACACCCCTGCTGATGCTTCGGCGCCAGCTGTCGGCGACGACGTCACGGAGCGCCATGTCACCGAGCTCGGTCGGGTCGACCTGGCCGGCCACGACGAGTTCGTGCAGCTCCTGCACCTGCCTGTGGGCCATCCGGTTATGCGGCACGCTGCCAGCCGACGGCGGGGAGCAGCCGCCTCCTTCCCCTGATCTGTCCTAATGACCTGTCTAATGAAACGTTAGCCGAACTTCCTGTGAACCAGATCTCTCTCGCCCGGCTCGGGGCTTCACCCTGCGACGGGCCTAGACGTTTGTCGGGAACGCCGGACTCAGCCTGTCCGGCGCGGGCGGGCCGGGTTAACGTCAACCCATGGGCAGTGATGAGCGGGCGCCGGGGAAACTCTGGGCGGTGGGCCTCGGCCCCGGCGACAGCGAGCTGGTCACGTTCAAGGCGGCCCGGGCGATCGAGCGGGCCGACGTGGTGGCGTTCCACTGCGCCCGACACGGCCGCAGCATCGCGCTGTCGGTAGCTCAGCCGTACCTGCGCGACGGACAGATCCACGAGCGGCTCGTGTACCCGGTCACCACCGAGACCACCGACCATCCCGGCGGCTACCGGGGTGCGCTGGCGGAGTTCTACACCGCGGCCAGTGACGTGCTGGCGGCTCACCTGAGCGCCGGCCGCGATGTCGCGCTGCTGGCCGAGGGCGACCCGCTGTTCTACAGCTCCTACATGCACATGCACAAGCGCCTCGCCGGGCGGTTCGACACCGAGATCATTCCCGGCGTGACCTCGGTGTCCGCGTCGGCGATGGCGGTGGGAACTCCGCTGGTCGAGGGTGAGGAGACGCTGACCGTGCTGCCCGGCACGCTGCCGACCGCCGAACTGGTGCGCCGCCTGCGGGACTGTGACGCCGCGGCGATCATGAAGCTGGGACGCAACTTCGCGAAGGTCCGCGACGCCCTCGACGCCGCGGGCGTCGCCGATCGCGGCTGGTACGTCGAGCGCGCGTCCACCGGTGCCCAGAAGGTCGCACCGGTCGCGGACGTCGACCCGGCGTCGGTGCCGTACTTCTCGATGGTGGTGGTGCCCGGGCCGCTGAACAACCCTTCGGTGGGCGATCCGGCCCAGCCCGGCGAGGTCGTCGTCGTCGGACTCGGCCCCGGCGCGGACCGGTGGACCACCCCCGAGGTGCGGACCGAGCTGGCGCGGGCCACCGATCTGGTGGGCTACAAGACCTACCTGGGGCGAATCTGTCCGCGGCCCGGCCAACGCATGCATCCGAGTGACAACCAGGTCGAGTCCGAGCGCGCCTGCATGGCACTGGATCTCGCCCGCCGCGGCGCGCGGGTGGCGGTGGTCAGCTCCGGTGACCCCGGCGTCTTCGCGATGGCCGCAGCCGTGACCGAGGTGGCCGCCGAACCGCAGTTCCACGACGTGGCGGTGCGGGTGGTGCCGGGGGTGACGGCCGCCAATGCCGTCGCCGCGGCGGTCGGCGCGCCGCTGGGCCACGACTACATGACGATCTCGCTGTCCGACCGGCTCAAGAGCTGGGAGGTCATCGAGCGCCGCCTGCACAGCGCCCTGGATGCCGACCTGGTGATCGCCGTCTACAACCCCGGGTCGCGCAGCCGCGGCTGGCAGGTGGCGGCCTTGAAGGAGCTGCTGCAGCAACGGCTGCCGGCAGATCGGCCCGTCATCCTCGGTCATGACGTGGGCGGAGAGCAGCAGCGCCTGACCTCGACCACGGTCGCCGGGCTGGACCCGGACACCGTCGACATGCGCACCCTGCTCATCATCGGGTCGTCGACGACCCGCGTCGTCGCTCGGGCCGCCGGAGACCTGGTGTTCACGTCTCGGCGCTACGAGCAACCGGCGGACTGAGCCGCAGGGGCACCCCCACGACGATGCGTGCCGCGTTGTGTCCGGCCGCCCGCGCGGCTCCGACGGACGCGGCACCGTCACACGCGAGGTCGGGCATCGGCGCGGTGAGCATCTCGTGGCTGATGCACACGCGACCGTGCTGATCGATGCCCACCCCGACATCGAGCGACGACACCCGCGCCGCGGTGTGCGCGAGCTCGTCGGCGCCGGTGTCCGTGGCGGGGCGGCCGAGCGCGAACGGCACCCCCTCCTCCTCGATCCCCGCGAGGACCTCCCGCTCGACAGGTCCGGCGGCGACGCTGAGCACGTGCACTGCCGGCCGCTCGGGTTGACCACCGTCACGCATAGGCCGCCACCAGACCGGTGGCCACCGCGTTGCGAGGCCCCTCACTGCCACGAACATTGCCGGTGCCGCAGACGATTCCGTGAGGCGCCAGCGCGTCGGCGATGAGCTCGGGGATCTCGAAGTCCAGTGCACAACCACCCAGCAGCACGACGAACCCGATCCGGCGCAGATCGCCGCCGGGCGCCACGGAACGCAGCGCGCGCAGCGCGTTGACCACGAACACCCGTTCCTTGGCGGTGCGGCGCACCTGCCGGATGCGGTCGAGGGAATGCCGCGTCGGGATCGGCGACATGCCCTCGGGCGACAGCGTCACCACCCGAGCGAATGCGGTGGCGGGGAGAGCCTTCTCGAAGAACTGCGCGGTGCCGTTCTCCATCCTGACGTGAAAGAAGCTCTCCGCCTTGGCCGCCGGGTACTTCTTGACGCCCTCGGCGAGTTCCAGGTTGTCCAGGCCGAGTTCGGCGTCGATGAGTTTGGTCACCAGATCGCCGGCCCCGGCCAGGTGCACGGCTTGTACCTCCCCACGTGTCCCGAGGACCGCGGCGTCGGTCGAGCCGCCGCCCATGTCGAGCACCACCAGCGGCGTATCGGTGCCGGGCGTGGTCAGCGCACCCCGGACCGCCATCTCGGCCTCCACCCCCCCGACCCGCACGGTGATGTCCCGACCCGCGGCCTCGCCGAGCTGCTCGGCGATGACGGCCGCGACGGCCTGCATACCGCTTTCCCGGGTCCGCACCATCGCCGCGAGCGCGACCGCGTTCTCCAGCGCGACCTCGCCGGCCACCCCGCCGCGCACCTCCTGCGGGACCAGCGTGTCGATCGCGAGGAGATCTCTGATCTTGACGTCGCGCAACTCGTGGTGGGAGAGGTCCGCCATGCTCTGCCGGACGGTGGAGATCATCCCGCCGGTGTTCGTGCCCGACTCCCCGGCGACATCGGCCAGCGGGGAGACCCGTTCGACCTCGGCCATGATCTCGGCCGCGCCGCGGGAGACGTCGACACACACCGTGCGGTTGACCCCGATGAGCTCGAGCGACCCGGCCGGGATGGGACGGTCCTCGACGTCTCCGGACGGGGTGCGCACCACGACCGCCGACCGGTTGCCGGTCAACGCCCGCGCGACCGGGGACACCGTCCTGGTCTGTTCGGCGTCCAAGCCGAAGATCGTGGCCAGGCCGTAGGCGTTGGACAGCGTGCGGATCGACTGCCCGGGCGCGGCCACCTCGACGGCGGCCAGCATGCCCACCGGGACGGCGTCGATCCGCGACACCTCGTCGATGATCGGTATCGGCACTGTGAGCCGGTTGGCGACGAGCACGGCGTCGTCGTTGCCGAGTATCGCAGCGACGACGTCGATTCCGCGCGCCATCGCGGTATTGAGGGTGGCCGCGGTGACGTCGAAGTCCACCCCACCGGCGACCAGCACGATCACCGACTCGCCCGGCGCCTGGTCGGACAGCGTCTCGGCGGCGACGATGGTGCCGACGCCCAGGCCCCGGCCTCCCGGCGTCCGCGGATCGTGGCCGATCATGGTGGACTCGGTGATGATCGTCTCGGTGATGGTCTCCATCGCCAGCCCGCTGATGACCGGAGTCGCCTCGTTCAACAGCACCACGTCGACGGCGCCGAGCCCGATTCCGGCGTGTTCGGCGGCGCGGGTGACGACCTTGACGACACCGTCGACGTTCTTGACGGTGCCCTTGATCCCGGTGGTGCGGGTCAACGCACCGCCGAGATAGTCGACCGTGCCGTCGGGGCCGATGCGGGCCAGACTGGCTTCCGTGGTGGAGTTGCCGATGTCGACCCCGACGACCGTCCGGTGCACCGTCAGGACAGCGCCGCCGGGGCCGCCGAGGAGAACTCGGCCTGCACCTCGACCGGTTTGGCGCCCTTGCTGATCTGCTCGGTCTCCTTCAGGTGCAGGAGCGCCGCCTTGGCCTGCCACCGCGGACGGGCCATCTGGTCGTTGAGCGTCGGAACGGGCTGCGGCGACTCACCTTTGGCGTACTGGGCGGCGTTGGAACCGATGTTGCGGTAGGTCTCCAACGTGAGCAGCGGGCACTGCGGGAACAGTTCCAGGCTCGACAACCGCGGCAGGTCGCGCTGATGGATCATCGACGTGCCGCGAGAAAGGATTCCGATACCGATACCCGACCCGGACAACTTGGCCGCGGTGTGCGCCACGACCGCCAGATCGGAGCTGTGCCGGACCCGGATCACCCGGGCAGCGACCTCCTGCTCCTCGATTCCCGCCAGGATCTGACGGATGACCTCGGCGTGCGGGATATTGACGATGGTCTGGGTGAAGAAGTCCGCGAACGCCGGCGAGACGGCGAGAACCACCTCGTCGGAACGGGATCCGCGCTGCGCGGGCCCGATCTCGGTGAAGCTCATCGTCCGCTGCGCGTCGCTGGTGGTGCTCGGCACGGTCACTCGACCTCCATCTCGGGGTTCGACGCGCTGGTCACGTGTCGCAGTTTCTTCATCTCTTCCCACCGCGCTCCCGACGGGCGGTAGCCGGTGCTCGGCCCCTGGTAGTCGTTGGCGTCGTTGACCGCCGACAGCGGTTCCAGGGCCGGGGTCATGATCGCCGAGGTCTGCAGCAGGTCACCGGAGACCCGCTGACGCAGCACGGCCAGCAGGTTGGCGGCGACATCGGAGAAACCGGTCGACTCGAGCGCCTTCACCAGATCCAGGCCGGTGATGCCGCGGTCCATGACCTGCTGGGCACCCTTGAGGTCCTCCAGCACGTCGCGGGGCAACAGGTCGGCCGAGCCGTTGGCGTACACCGCCGCGTCGATCTCCGCGTCGGAGATCGACGGCAGATCCAGGTAGTCGAACACCGCCTGCAGCGCTTTAGCGGCCCGGGTGCGCACGGCGAGGATGTCGTCCTCCTTGACGTGGCGCAGGCCGCCGTCGATCTGCAGATCGCGCTGAATGGTGTTGAAGTCGTCGAAGTCGTCGCTGTCGACGTTGGAGCCGGCGAACATGTTGTCGTAGTTGGGTGTCGCGGAGTATCCGGAGCAGACGAAGTCGGTGCCGGGCATCATCTGCGGCATCAACCGGGCGGTGCGGCGCATCGGCGAATGCGAGAACGACTGGTCGTTGCCCGAGGCGCATTCCAGGTCGACTGCCGAGGCGATCATGTTCTCGGCAGCCACCGCGCGGATTCCGGCCGGAACCGCGCCCGGCACGCCGATGCAGGAGATCGAGCCGTTCTGCAGCCCCTGCACACCGGCGCCCTTGGTGACCAGGATGCAGCGGATCTCCAGGTACAGCATCGACTTGCCCTGGGCGTTACCCATCTGCACCTCCGAGCCGGTGCCCGAGGTGAACCTCATCTTGATGCCCCGGGAGGCGTAGGCCGCGGCCAGGAACGCCTTCGACCAGGGGGTGTCGTCACCGTCGACGAACACCGGTTCGGTGCCGTACACCGAGATCGTCTCGGCATAGGCGGTGATGCCGCGCATGCCGAGTTCGAGTTCGGTGGCCTCTTCGAGGGCACACTGGGTCAACGCCACGCCCTCGCCGACCTGGCTGCCGATCTGTAACGCCATGGCCACCAACGGGGCGTAGCGCACCACGCCCAAAGTCGTTTCCACCTCGGAGAATCCGCGGATCGAGGCTTCGGCCGCCTCACACACCACCTGCACCGGGTTGTCCCGCGCGCTGGTGCAGTGCGCCTGGTTCGCCGGGGTCCGACGGGCACGCATCTTCTGCATCCCCATCATGATCTCGACGATGTTCATCGTCTTGGCGACCTCGAGCAGTTTCGCCGGGGTCAGCCCCTTGGTCACGGCGATGACGTCGCTGCGGGAGGTGTTCGGGTCGACCAGCATCCGGGCGATCTCGACGGCCGGCAACGCCATCGAATCCTCGGTGGTCTCGATGTCGATCGCATGGTCGGCGATGAACTGGTCGATGGAGTCGAAGTCGGCGCGTGCGACGCCGTCCATCTCGACGATCACCCCGTCCTGCACCCGCACGCTGGGCGCGGGGTCGAAGGGGCTGTCCATCGCGACCATGCCGACCTCGGGCCATTCCTCGACGAACCCGTCGAGGTTGACCGGCCGGTTCTCCAGCACCTCGGTGCGCAGCGAGTGACGCACCCCGTCGAGCGGGGAACCCTGAGGGGCAACTGCAGTCATGGGTGGTCTCTCCTATTCGCTCGTGGCCAGAATGTCGCGGCGCTCGTAGACCTCCGCGGCTTCGCGCACCAACGCGGCGAGCAGTTCCGCGTGGTAGGTCGAGGACAGTTCGTCGGCGATCGCCTCCAGCTCAGCCCTGCTCGACGCGTTCGGGCGCAGCGCGTTGTAGATCTGCAGGACCCGCTCGTCGGACAGCGCGGTCATCTCCGCGGCGCGACGCAGGTTCGCGCCCAGCGCGGGGCGGCCGGACTTCTCCGAGATCTGGGCCTGCAACCGCAACGTCTCCGGTGTGATCCGCAGATCGGCGGCGTCCACGTCGCCGGCCATCACCGCGGGCATCGTGATGGCATCCAGCGGCTTGCCGGTGGGCGTGACCAGCAGGTCCCTGCGGTTCACGCTCAACGGGTAGTCCACCGCGGGGTCGAGGTCAGGTTCCGTCATGCACTTCTCCAGCGATACGGGGCGGCACCGGCCGCCCGGGTGTGTCGTGACTTGGGAAAGTCCGTGAACCAGTGTGGCTCGGGTCGCGTTGCACCGACGTTGCAGTTTCGCCGGTACTAGCGTGTGCGCCCGATGGACGACCACACCGACCCGGCCGTGCCGGAACGCGTTGCCCGCCTCGGCGGGTACTTCGCGCTGGACTCGGCGACGGGCTCCGGCTGGCGGCCCGTCGCCGAGCTGCTCGACACAGCGACCCTCGCCGATCGGGTGGGTGCCACGCGGGCGGCGATCGCCGACTTCTCGGGGTGCGCGCCCACCGCTGTCCCGGTGCGGGTGGCCGCGTCCTCGCTGCAGATGGCGATAGCGGCGCGCCTGATGTCACCGGCGCTCGGATCGTTCGCCGCACTGCGCGCCGTTCCCATGTTGACCGCGCGCTCGCTGCGCTGGCGCACCGCGGGGCATTCGGTGCAGTTCGGCGCCACCGAGCTCGAGTGGCGCGACACCGGGGACGCTCGCGCCGCCGCCCGCGCCATCGACACCGCGCTGCTCGGCGACGCCCTGGCGCCGCTGATCGACCGCCTGCACGCCGACGTCGCACTGTCTCCGCAGGTCATGTGGGGCAACGTGGTCTCGTCGGCCAACGGAGCGGTGACCGTGCTGGGCATGACCGACCGGTCGCTGGTGAGCGCGGGCCGCCAGCTCGTCACCGCGCTGGCCGGCACGCAGAGGCTGCGCGGGACCGTCGACACTGCCAACGGTGCGTTCCGCAGGCGCAGCTGCTGCCTGTTCTATCAGGCACCGCACGGGGGCCTGTGCGGCGACTGCGTGCTGCACGGCGCCGACTCACCCCGCTGAGCGCCGCCATCGGGTCCGGCCGTCTCATTGCAACGTCGATGCAACGCAGGCCTCATTAGCATTCGGCCCGCCGACCGACCGGACGGAGTCACCGATGAGTTTGTCCCCCAGCGACTACGCAGTGCGCACCGCGCCCCCGCCGCGCGCCGACCTTGCCCGAAGCGCCCAAATTCCCAGCGCACGAAGGGGTTTGGTGTCGTCGCGCCGCATGCGGGCAGCGGTGGTGACCGACGACGAACTGCTCCGGCACGGCCTGGTGCACATGATGTCGCGCACCGACAGCGTCCTGCTCGTCGGCAACATGCGGCCCGGGGCGGAACTGGTGGGCCGGCTGCAGAGCCTGCGACCGGACCTGCTGGTGTTCGGCACCGACCGCGACGTCACGCTACCCACGCTGCTCGCCGATCTGCATCCGCGGCCGAAGGTGGTCGTCGTCATCGACACCGACGACCCCCAGACCGACCCCCTGGATCTGATCAGGGCGGGCGCCGACGGACTGATCGACCGGCGGTCGACCTCCCACGAGTTGCTCGCCACCCTGATGCGGGTGGCCGCCGGGCACAACGCGCTGGACGCATCGTGCGCGAACGCCGTGATCACCCGGCTGCGCGCGCCGGTCGCCTCGCCGGATGACGCGTGCACACCGGTGTTGACGCGTCGGGAGCACGAGGTACTGCACCTGCTCACCGACGGCCTGGACAACCGCACCATCGCGCGCAACCTGTTCATCAGCGAGGCGACGGTGAAGTTCCACCTGCACAACATCATGGGCAAATTCGGTGTGCACCGCAGGGCTGCGCTGGTGTCGACGGCGTTGCGCGGCAGGGTGATCGGGGGACGGTGATGGCTTCGGCCACCGTCGGGACGAACCGATGACCGCGGGCGTCACCGTCGAGTTACCGGTACACGGACGTCCCGTCCTGCTCGCCGGAGCGTCGGCGCGCGCCATCTCCACCGCAGCGGCGCTGGTCGATGCCGGGGCCGTGCTGACCATCGTCTGCCCCTCCCCCGCCCCGTACTTCGACGACCTCGCCGAACGCGGCCTGCTCACGCTGCACCGGCGCGAGCCGACGGCCACCGACATCCGCTCCGCGGCAGTCGTTTTCGCGCACACCGGCAGCCGGGAGGGCGACCGCGACATCGCGCGACAGGCAGAACAACTCGACCGGCTCTGCATCTGCGCCGAACCGCCCGCCGCGCCCACCGCCGTCCGTGCGGGGCACGGCCGGGTCGTCATCGTCGGCGGTGGCCCCGGCGACCCCGGCCTGTTGACCGTCGCCGGGCGCGACGCGCTGGCCGCCGCGGACGTGATCGTCACCGACCGGCTGGCACCGGTTGCGGCGCTGGCCACCCTCGCACCGGAGGCCGAGATCGTCGACGTCTCCAAGATCCCCGGCGGGCGACGCACCGAGCAGAGCACCATCAACGCGCTGCTCGTCGAGCATGCCGCAGCGGGCCGCACCGTCGTCCGGTTCAAGGGCGGAGACGGATTCGTCTTCGGCCGGGGCGGCGAGGAACTCGACCACTGCTCACGCGCCGGCATTCTGGTCGACGTGATCCCGGGCGTCAGCGCCTCGATCGCCGCGCCCGCCGCTGCGCTCATCCCGGTCACCCATCGTGGCCTCACCCAGGGGTTCACGGTCGTCTCCGGGCACGTACCGCCGGGGCACCCCGACTCCACCGTCGACTACGCCGCGCTGGCGCAGGCGAACACCACCATCGTGTTGATGATGGCCGTCGCCAACCTCGAAGCCATCAGCCGCGCGCTCACCGAGGCCGGGCTCGATCCTGGCACCCCGGCCGCGGTGATCGCCGACGGATGCCTGTCCAGCCAGCGGCAGGTGCGTGCCACCCTGGCCACGATCGCGCAGGCTGCCCGGTTCGCCCGGATCGGCCCGCCCGCGACGACCGTGATCGGCGCGGTGGCCGGATTCGTCCCCGGGCGGGTCACCGCCGAGTCCGTCCAGCCGGTCGCCATCATGCAGGCCTGACAGACGCTTTCGCGGGCGCTGAGAGCCTCAGGTGAGTGCGCCGGCCAGCAGCGCCGCCAGCGCCGCCCCGATGAAGGGGCCGACGATGGGCACCCAGGAGTAGGACCACAGCGGGTCACCCTTGCCCTTGATGGGTAGCAGCGCATATGCGATGCGGGGACCGAGGTCGCGGGCGGGGTTGATGGCGTAGCCGGTGGGACCACCGAGGCCGAACCCGATGGCCATGATCACGAACGTGACTCCGGCGTAACCCAGCGTGTCGTTGACCGCCGGGGTGGTGAAGATCCACAGCAGCAATACGAAGGTCGCAATCACCTCGGTGACGAGGTTCCAGCCGGTGCTGCGGATCGCAGGCGCCGTGCAGAAGATCGCCCGGGTGCCGGAGTTGTCGTCGTTGTGGTCGTACTGCAGTTTGAACGCCGCCCAGCACAGAACCGCGCCGATGATGCCGCCCAGCAACTGGCCACCCATGTAGAACGGCACACTGCCCCAGGAGATGCCGCCGTTGATGGCCACCGCCAACGTCACCGCGGGGTTGATGTGCGCGCCCGACGGCTCGGCGATGCTGGCGCCGGTGAAGACGCCGAAGCCCCAACCCAATACGATGACGAGCCAATCTCCGCCGCCGCCGTGCGAGAACGAGTTCTTCAGCACCACCGCCGCGACGGATCCATTACCGATCAACACGAGTACGCCGGTGCCCAGGAGCTCCCAGATGAAGATGTCGGTGTACGACACTGCCCAGCCTTTCCGAAGTGGGTGTCCTGCCAGTGTCAGGCCGCGCAGCGCGGAAACCCGCGCTACAGGCGAGGTCCCAACCGGCAACTGGCCGAAGCACTGGGCTTTCGGTTAGGTTGGCGGCCCCGGCGGCGCCGAAGCCGCACGAACACGGTGTGTCTCGGCGCCCCAGGCCATAACATCGGTACCGAACTCAAAACAGTTGCCGTACCGCTCTTTCGAAAGGCTGACCAATGACCTCGTTGCCGTTGACGAAAGCACAGGCCGTCCTGGAGGCCGCCATCGCCAAAGCCGACGAGATCGGTCAGCCGATGAACATCGCCGTGGTCGACGACGGCGGGCATCTGGTCGCATTCGCCCGCATGGACGGTGCGATCAAAGCCAGCATCGACATCTCCACGCGCAAAGCCACCACATCGGTGTTGATGAACGCGCCCACCGCCGCCCTGATGGACCTGGTGCAGCCGGGCGCCGAGCTGTACGGACTCGAACAGCTCTCCGGTGGACTTGTGGTGTTCGGCGGCGGCATCCCGCTCCAACTCGACGGCGTTACGGTCGGCGCGATCGGCGTCAGCGCCGGCAGCGCTGCTCAGGACGTCGCGGTGGCCGAGGCCGGCGTCGCAGCCTTTTCGGGCTGACGCCGGCCCGGCGCCGGGCGGTCAGTCGACGTCCACCCAGTCCAGCGTGCGCTGAACGGCCTTCTGCCAGCCCGCGTACCCGGACTCGCGCTGCTCCTCGCTCCAGTCGGGTGACCAGCGCTGCCCCTCCTGCCAGTTGGCGCGCAACTCCTGCTCGTCCTTCCAGAACCCGACCGCCAGCCCGGCGGCGTACGCCGCACCCAGCGCGGTGGTTTCGGCGACGACGGGCTTGACCACGTCGACGCCGAGCACGTCGGCCTGGATCTGCATGCACAGTTCGTTGGCGGTGATGCCACCGTCGACCTTGAGTACCTCCAGATGCACACCGCTGTCGGCTTCCATCGCGTCGACGACGTCGCGCGACTGGTAACAGATCGACTCCAGCGTGGCACGGGCCAGATGGGCGTTGGTGTTGAAGCGGCTCAGCCCTACGATCGCGCCGCGGGCGTCGGAACGCCAGTAGGGGGCGAACAGCCCGGAGAACGCGGGCACGAAGTACACGCCGCCATTGTCCTCGACCTGGCGGGCCAGCGATTCACTCTGTGCCGCACCGCTGATGATGCCGAGCTGGTCGCGCAGCCACTGCACCGCCGAGCCGGTCACCGCGATGGACCCTTCCAGGGCGTAGACCGGTTTGGCGTCGCCGAAGCGGTAACACACGGTGGTCAGCAGCCCGTGCTCGGAGCGCACGATCTTCTCACCGGTGTTGAGCAGCAGGAAGTTGCCTGTGCCGTAGGTGTTCTTGGCCTCACCGGAACTCAGGCACACCTGACCCACCATCGCGGCCTGCTGGTCACCCAGGATGCCGGTCAGCGGGATCTCGGTGTCCAGCGGACCGGCCGGATGCGTCACGCCGTAGGCGTCCGGCGACGACGACGAAGCAATGGCGGGCAGCATCTGGCGCGGAATGTCGAAGAACGACAACAGTTCATCGTCCCAGTCCAGCGTCTCCAGGTTCATCAGCATGGTGCGGCTGGCATTGGTCACGTCGGTGATGTGCACCCCGCCGCGGGTACCACCGGTGAGGTTCCACAGCACCCAGGTGTCACAGGTGCCGAAGATGGCGTCACCACGTTCGGCAGCCTCACGCACCCCGTCGACATTCTCCAGGATCCACTGGATCTTGCCGCCGGAGAAGTACGTGGCCGGCGGCAGACCGGCCTTCTGGCGGATGACGTCGCCGCGGCCGTCACGATCCAGCGCCGAGGCGATCCGGTCGGTGCGGGTGTCCTGCCACACGATCGCGTTGTAGTAGGGCCGGCCGGTCTTGCGGTTCCACACCAGCGCGGTCTCGCGCTGGTTGGTGATACCGAGGGCGACCACGTCCTGGGCAGACAGATCGGACTTGTTCAGCGCCGTCTGCAAGACCGAGCCGGTGCGCTCCCAGATCTCGACGGGGTTGTGCTCCACCCATCCGGCGCGGGGCAGGATCTGCTCGTGCTCGAGCTGGTGTCGGGCCACCTCGCGGCCGGCGTGGTCGAACACCATCGCCCTGGTGCTGGTCGTTCCTTGGTCGATAGCAGCTACGAAGTCGCCCAATTCCCGCTCCTTGAATCCTCGACCGGCGCCCCGCCGGTGACACCGTCCAACCTATCGGCCGTGGTGCGGAGTCAGGCCGGATTGCCGCAAACTATCCGAACGGTGGGGCCGAAAACCGTTGCTGTGCTTGGGCATGTCCGGCGACTACCGGTGGAAACACAAACTCGCACGGATCGAGGGAAATCCGTGCGAGTTTGCGTCCAGGGGATCAGGGTGCTCTGTTCCTCGCGCAAGCGCTCGTCAGAAGAACCCGAGGGCCTGATCGCTGTAGCTGACCAGCAGGTTCTTGGTCTGCTGGTAGTGGTCGAGCATCATCTTGTGGTTCTCGCGGCCGATGCCGGACTGCTTGTAGCCACCGAACGCGGCGTGCGCCGGGTACTGGTGATAGCAGTTCGTCCACACCCGGCCGGCCTTGATGTCCCGGCCGGCCCGATAGGCGGTGTTGCCGTCGCGGCTCCACACCCCGGCGCCCAGGCCGTACAGGGTGTCGTTGGCGATGCTGATCGCTTCGTCGTAGTCGGTGAACGACGTCACCGCGACCACCGGCCCGAAGATCTCCTCCTGGAACACCCGCATCTTGTTGTTGCCGGTGAAGATCGTCGGTGCGACGTAATAGCCGCCGTTCAGTTCGCCGCCGAGCTCGGCCCGCTCGCCGCCCGTCACGACCTGCGCGCCTTCACTCTTGCCGATCTCGATGTAGGACAGGATCTTCTCGAGCTGGTCGTTGGACGCCTGCGCACCGATCATCGTCTCGGTGTCCAGCGGGTCGCCCTGGCGCACCGCCTTGGTGCGGATGGCCGCCAGCGCCAGGAACTCGTCGTAGATGTCGGCCTGGATCAACGAGCGCGACGGGCAGGTGCACACTTCACCCTGGTTCAGGGCGAACATCGTGAAGCCCTCGAGCGCCTTGTCCTGATAATTGTCGGCGGCGGCCATCACGTCGTTGAAGAAGATGTTGGGGCTCTTGCCGCCCAGCTCCAGCGTCACCGGGATCAGGTTCTGCGACGCGTACTGCATGATCAGCCGGCCGGTGGTGGTCTCACCGGTGAACGCGATCTTGGCGATCCGGTTGCTCGAGGCCAGTGGCTTACCCGCCTCGACGCCGAATCCGTTGACGATGTTGACCACACCGGCGGGCAGCAGATCACCGATCAGCTCGAACAGGTACAGGATCGAGGCGGGCGTCTGCTCGGCGGGCTTGAGTACCACCGCGTTGCCCGCGGCCAGCGCCGGCGCCAGCTTCCACGTCGCCATCAGGATCGGGAAGTTCCACGGGATGATCTGTCCGACCACACCGAGCGGCTCGTGGAAGTGGTAGGCGACGGTGTCGTCGTCGATCTCCGACAGCGAGCCCTCCTGCGCGCGGATCGCGCCGGCGAAATACCGGAAATGGTCGACGGCCAGCGGGATGTCGGCGTTCAGCGTCTCGCGGATCGGCTTGCCGTTGTCCCAGGACTCGGCCAGCGCGATCGACTCGAGGTTCTCCTCGATGCGGTCCGCGATCTTGTTCAGGATGACCGCGCGCTCGGCGGCGGCGGTCTTACCCCAGGCCGGCGCCGCGGCGTGGGCGGCGTCGAGGGCCTTCTCGACGTCGGTCTCGTCCGATCGCGGGATCTCGCAGAACGGCTGGCCGGTGACCGGCGTCGGGTTCTCGAAGTAGCGACCGGCGTTCGGCGGTACCCACTGACCGCCGATGAAGTTGTCGTAGCGGGCTTTGAACGACATCAACGAGCCGTCCGTCCCGGGTCGGGCGTACACAGTCATGGTGAGTCTCCTGCTCGTGTGTGGTGCGTCACTCAACCTACGCGCGGAACCGTTGCAGCACGGTTGCATCGTGGGACGGAGAACGGGGACAATTCCATGCATCGCCCCATCGAGCAGCACACCTCGCCGCCGTGCCCGCCAGCAGCGCTCCCGCGACACGGTCGGCATGCTGGTGGAAGCCGCTGCTCAGGTGTTCTCCCGGGAGGGTGCGGGCGCGACGACGAACCGCATCGCCGAGCGCGCGGGGTTCTCGATCGGCACCTTGTACCAGTACTTCCCCGACAAGCTGGCGCTGTTGCGGGCGGTCGCCGAGAAGCACCTGCACGACGCCGATCGCCGGCTGACCGAGGTGTTCGCGCAGCTGCGTGCCGACGCTCCTGCGTTCGACACCACCATGCGCACATTGCTCGACGTCGTCGTCGCCGAGCACGCCGACCGGCCGCGGCTGCACGCGCTGCTGCACCGGATGGCACCGCGCGGGCTCGACGAGCTGGTCGTCGTGCAGGCCCTCGAGGACCGGATCTGCGACGAGGTGGCGTTTCATCTGAAGCGCTGCGACCGCGGTGGCGACGACCCGCAGCGGGCCGCCCGCGTGGTGGTGCACACGGTCGACGCGCAGCTGCACCGGGTGATGACCCGGCACGGCTTCGACATCGACGCCCTGATGGCGACCGTCAATCAGCTTGTGCCGCCACCTGATCGCGGACCGTGAGCGTCGCCGTGCGCAGCTGGTCCAGCCCGGGCTCCTCGATCGGGTAGTGCCCGCAATTCTCCAGTGTCACCAGGGTGGTCGGCGCCGAAATACGTTGTAGGAAGCGGATACTCAGCTCCGGCGGCGTCCAGGTGTCGGCGGTCGGCGCGACCAGCGTGACGGGCGCGGCGGTGAAATCCTCGGGAGCGATGTGCCGGAAGCTCATCCAACTGGACACGAAGCCCAGCGGGACGCTGGCTCCGCCGCCGCGGGGGTCGGCCGCGCACAGCCGGGACAGCGCGGGGTCGGTGCTCATCTGGGTCATGTCGGCCAGCCAGCGGATCGGGACCCGAAGCCGCCCCAGGGCCGGGTCGAGCGCACGCAGCACAGCCGGCGCGGGTCGGCCCAGGAAGGGGTAGCGGGTGGCCGCGGCCCGCGCGGCCGGGTCGGACAGGTCGAGGAGGCAGGTCGCGACCACCGCGGCCACCTGCCCGGTACGCGCCGCCACCTCGTAGGCGAGCATGCCGCCCATGCTGGCCCCGAACAGGATCAGTGGGCGCGGATCGGCGGCGCGCTCGGCGCGCACCAGATCGGTCAGCAGCGCCACCCAGTCCTGATAGCGCACCCGCGACGGCTGGGCGACGACGGTGTCCCCGTACAACGGCAGGTCCGGCGCGAGCACGTCGACACCACCCGCGGCGACCGTCGCGACGGGCCACAGTGCCCCGCTGTACCCGCCGCCACCATGAATGAGCATCATGCGCACGTCAGCCCCGGGCGCCGGCGCCCTGGCGATGTGGACCCGGTTGCCGCGCCATGGCCACCAGGTGCTGGTCGGTGGCGCGAGGTTCTCGACGTAGCGGGCCGGCAGAAACTCGGCGTAGCTCCGGTAATCCATGAACCAATCGTCAGAAGCACAGACGCCGCTGACAACTCACCTTTGCATGGCCGCTGAACTGCGGATTGCCCGGGTTACTCGGGTTCGTCAGCCGAGTTCGAAGTCCAGGCCGGCCAGGTGGCCACCGGCCTGAGCGCGGGCCACCGCGGTCAGGCCCGCGCTGTCGCGCAGCGCCTGCCAGCCGTCGCGGTCGTCGCGTCCCTCCGGAAGCTCGAGCCAGCGTCGCAGCGGGCCGCTGCGCCCCTGGGCGTGTTCGGCGAGCACCGCTTCCCGCAGCGTGGTCGACAGCTGGGTGCGCAGCCGGCCGATGGCCGGCGACACCGAATGGGTGAGCAGCGGGCCGGGGTAGCGCGTCAGCGCCGTCTCGACGTCGCCGGCGTCGAGGGCGGCGAACACCTCGCCGATGTCGCTGGTGATGGGGGCGAGCAACCGGTAGGGGCGTGACCCGAGGTTCTCGGCACCGACGACCTTGCGCAGTCGCGACATCTCGGCGCGCACCGTGACGACGTCGAGGCTCTTGTCGTCGAGCAGGACTGCCAGGTGGTCGGCCGACAGGCCTTCGGGGTGCCGGCTGAGCAGGACCAGGATGTCGGCATGCCGGCCGGTCAGGCTGGCCGCCCTCAGATGGCCGTAGCTGTCGGTGGTGACCCAGCGGGGGCGGTCGCCGCCGAGGACCACCAGATGCGGTTTGCGGGCAGCCGGTTCGGCCGAGATCCCGGAGATCCCCGACACCCGCAGCAGCGCCAGATGGTTTTCGACCGCGACCGCGGTGGCGCGCACCAGCGCCAGGGTCTGGGTGGTGGCCACCTGGTTGCCGCCGGTCAGGTCGATGGCGCCCAGCAGCGCGCCGGTGCTCGGGTCGTGCACCGGCGCCGCGGTGCAACTCCACGGCTGCACGACCCGGGAGAAGTGTTCGGAACCACGGATCTGCATCTCGCGGTCCAGGGTCAACGCGGTACCGGGAGCGTTGGTGCCCGCGCCTCGCTCGCTCCAGTCGGCGCCGGGCACGAAGTTCATGGCCTCGGCCTTGCGGCATGCGGCAGGGTCGCCTTCGACCCACAGCAGTGTGCCGTCGGCGGCGCTGACCGCCACGACGACGCCGGAGTCGGCGGCGTCGGCGACCAGCAGCCGCCGGATGACGGGCAGGGCGGGCGCGAGCGGGTGGGTCTCCCGCAGTCGTTCGACCGCGGCGACAGCTGCGGCCGCGCGGGCGCCGTCCAGGTCTGGATCGACCCCGCCGGCCAGGCTGCGCTGCCAGCTCTGTGCGACGACGGGCCGCACCGAATTCGTGTTCAGGAAGTTGGCGTCGACCTCACCGGCGACGAACAATTCATGCACTGTACGCAGCGCAGAAGACGACGGGCGGGTCGTCGCCCGTCCGCGCGATGCTTTCGGAGTTGTCACCCGCCGTTCACGCTCCTCGCGGTCGACCTGGCAGCAGCAACGGGCACTGTGCCGGTCATCACACCTGGCGCCAGGGTAGCGCACGGGAGGTGTCTGAGGGTGTACTGCGCGGCCCCGGCCGGCTCCCCTCCGTGCCGAGGCCGCGCAGACTCTCGTGGGGCGGCGGTCACCCGCCCCAGGCTCGGGCGGCGCTGCGGTCGGTGGCGGCGACGTCGTCGGCGCCGTCGCGGACCGCGTTGCCGAGGCTGACCAGGATGTCGTTGAGCGCCGCGGCGGCCTGCTCCCACCGGGCCTGTTCGACGCGGTAGGCCTCGGCCGCTTCGCGGCTCCAGGTCGCCTGCAGCGGCGCGATCTGCGCGCGCAGGTCGTCCAGTGCCGCGTTCAGCCGGGCAGACGTGGCGTGGATCTCCTGGCGCACGGTGTACTCGATCTCACCGAAGTCGTACGACAGTGTGGCGTTCATGGATATGGGCTCCTCAGATCGTGGCGGCGACGGAGCCGATGCGGTCGGCGTGGGCGTCGGTGGTCGTCCGCAGGATGCGTTCGTTGTCCCGGATCGTCTCGGCGATCCGTTGCAGCGCGGCGTGCAACTTCAGCGACTCGCCGTTCCAGCGCTCCATGACGTCACGGAACCGGGTGGCCGCGACCCCGCCCCACACCGAGGGCGGCACACTGCTCATCGCGGCGACGAACGACTGCAGCATCGCGCGGATCTCGTCGTTGCGGGCGTCGGTCTTTCCGGCGACCGCCAGCATCAGGTCGAAGTCGGTGGTGAGGGCAGATCCTGCAGATTGCAGGTGCGGTGGCTGGGTCGGCATCGCGTTCCTTCCGGGTTCGGACGGGTGATCTATGGGATTGGACGCGCCGAGTCGCCCGTTCGGTTCCGTGCCGTCGAAGAAAACTTTCACCGCACCGCCCGCGCGGACCGCACCGCCTCCAGACACGGCCCGGCGACGTCGTGGCGATCTCCGGCGGCGCTCTGGCAACCGATCGCGATGCGCAGCGTGCCGTCGACGACCACGGCCCAGGTGATTTCGGTGCCGGCCCGGTGTTCGCGGTAGGTGACCGCCGGTCTGCCCGCCACCCGGGCGTCGCCGTCGAAGTCGGTGAACACCCCGGGTGGCTCGGCTTCCAGGGCACGTCGCAGCGACTCGCCCACCGGCACCGCCGTAGCGGCAACGGACTGCGTGACGTGCAGCGCCGTCGACCCACCAGGCGGACCGACGCGTACCCGGGCCGACCCGGGGCCGTCGGTGAGACGTTCGGCGACCCAGTCGGCGGGCACCCGCACCGCTACGCGGCCCTCCACCAGAATCGCTGTCGCGTCGACCTGTTCCGCCGGCGCCCGCGCCAGAACCGCCCCGGCCGCCACCGTCAGAGCGGCCCCGGCGAACAGCGCCGGCAGACGCCGACGACGGCGGGCTACGGGCACCGGCCGTGGCGCGATGGCGCACCTGTGTTCGGCGGCCACTGCCACACGCGCGCGGTCGCTGAAGCGCACGGGTGCGCCCGCGGCGCGAAGGCGTGCGGTGACCGCCGGGTCCGGCGGCGCCACGGCCGCAGGGACATCGACGATCACCTCGTTCGCTCCCGCCAGGAGATCGACCAGAGCCCCGTCGTCGCGAGGAAGCACCGTGGGCGACACTCCGGGAGCGGCGATCACGACGAGCTCACTGCTCAGCTCGACCACGGTGGCTCGGGTGTCCCCGCCGAGAAGCGCGGCCCGGCGCAACACCGTGACCTCGGCGCCGAGACCTCGGGCGGCCGCGGTGAGTACCTCGATCCGCGCGGCCGGCCACCAGGTGGGCGCCACCACCGCGAGAGGCCCTCCGCCCCCGGCCGCCGCGGCGTCGAGCACGTCGGTCCAGAGCCTGCTCACCCGCAGCGGTCGCTCGTCGAGCAGGGTGATCGGGTCGTCGATACAGTCGATGGCCTGTCGGATCCGTTGCGGTGCAGCAACTCCCGGCCCTCGCACCGTCACCGGACCGACCTCGACCACCGTGATCACGGTGGCGGCACCCAGCCGAGCTGAATGAGTTCGTCCGCCCGGCCGCGGATCAGCAAGGTGCCACGTCCCGGCGGTTGCGGAGTGGGCCGGGCGGCGCCGAGTAACACACCCTCGTCGGGGCTGGCGCTCATCATCAACCCCGAGCAGCCCATGTCGCGCAGCCGGGCCAGGACTGGATCGAACATCGCCCGCGCGGCGCCGCCGGAGCGGCGGGCGACGATCAGATGCAGCCCGAGGTCCTTGGCGTGCGGCAGGTAGTCGGCCAGCGGCGTCAGCGGGTTACCGGTGGCGCCGGCCACGAGGTCGTAGTCGTCGACCACGACGAAGATGTCCGGTCCGTCCCACCAGGACCGGTCCCTGAGCTGCTGCTGGGTGACGTTCTCGTCCGGCATCCGGGCGTCCAGCTGGGCCGACAGCGCCGCCATGCGCGCCGACAGCGCCGGGCCTGACACCGAATAGCCGCCGAGATGGGCGGTTTCGACGACGCCCAGCAGGGTGCGCCGATAGTCCACGAGCTCGATGCTCGCATTGCTGGGCTCTGCGGTGCGGATCAGTTCGGTGCACAGCAGCCGCAGCGTTGCGGTCTTGCCGCATTCGCCGTCACCGAGGACCAGCAGATGTGGGTGCCGGTCGAAATCTATTGTGATGGGGGCAAGCTCACGTTCGCCGAGGCCGAGCACCACTTCGCCGCAGCGGGCGATCCGGTGGTGGCGAACCAGCGACGGCAGCACCTCGACAGGCCGGGCCCGGCGGGTGTCGGGCGGTCGACGCACCGCGGTGGTGTCGGGCAGCGCGAGCAGCATCTCCTTTCCGTCGCGGGTCAGGCCGCGTCCCGGCGGGCGGGTGGTGAGTTCGCGGGCGCGCCGACGGTCCATCTCCGAATCGGCCGGGTCGCCCAGTCTGAGCTCGATCCGGGTACCGAGCTGGTCCTTGAGCGCGGGACGGAAATCCGCCCAGCGCGATGTCGAGAGCATGACGTGCACGCCGAAGGCCAACCCCTGTGCGGCAATCGCGGTGATCGCCATGTCGAGCCCGTCGAACTCCTGGCGCAACACCGCCCAGCCGTCGACCACGAGGAACACGTCCCCGTAGGCGTCGTCGACACTGTTCGGCTCGGCCGCGGCGTGGCGGCGGTACTCGGTGAACGACGTGACGCCGAGCCTGCGCATCGCCGCTTCCCGCGACCGCAGCAGGGATTCGAGTACCGCGACGGTGCGTCGGCACAGGTCGGCCTCGGCGCGGGTGGCGACCGAGCCGACATGCGGCAGCCCTGCCACGGCGCCCAGTGCGCCCCCGCCGAAATCGAGGCAATAGAACTGCACCTGCGCCGCATCGTGCGTCGCGGCCAGCGCGGTGATCACCGTCGCGAGCGCCGTGGACTTGCCCGAGCGCGGCGCACCGACAACGGCGACATGACCGGCCGCCCCGGACACGTCCACGAGCAGCGGATCGTATCGCTGCTCGAACGGGCAGTCGACGATGCCGACGGGCGCCCGCAGGGGCGCGGCCGGGGTCTTGGCCAGCAGCGCCGGTAGTGGCGGCGCCCGGTGCAGCGGCGGCAACCAGATGCGGTGCGCGGCCGGTCCGCGGCCGGCCAGCGTGCGCAACACCACCTCCAGCAGCGGCCGCGACGAGTGGGCCGGTACCGGCGCAGGAGCCGGCGCGGCGTCGGCCAGGGTGAACCGCCGCACCGCGACAGGCCCATCGGGGCGAACCACGGACAGATGCGGACCGGAGACGAACGCGGTGTGGAAGCGGGTCACCCGGCCGTCGGCGGTCTTGAGATAGCCGGCTCCGGGGTCGGGTGGCAGGTGGTGGGCGTCGGCGACACCGAGGACCGCCCGGGATTCAGCGGCCGAGAACGTCTTCAGGCAGATTCGGTAGGACAGGTGGGTCTCCAGTCCGCGCAACCTGCCCTCGTCGAGGCGCTGGCTGGCGAGCAGCAGGTGCATGCCCAGCGACCGGCCCAGCCGCCCGATCGCGACGAACACGTCGATGAAGTCGGGGTGCTGGCTGAGCAGTTCGGAGAATTCGTCGACGACGACGAACAGTGCAGGCAGCGCCGCCAGGGACGGGTTGTGCTCCCGCATCCGCTGGTAGTGGCCGATGTTGGTGGCGTTGCCGGCCGCCCGAAGAAGCTCCTGGCGGCGGTTGATCTCCCCGGTCAGTGCGTCGCGCATCCGGGCCACCAGTGGCGCCTGGTCGGCGAGGTTGGTGATGACGGCGGAGACGTGCTGGGGGGTGTCCATCCCCAGAAAAGTTGCGCCACCTTTGAAGTCGATCAGCACGAGGTTGAGGACCTCGGGTGAGTGGGCGGCGATCATGCCCAGGGTCAGTGTCCGCAGGAATTCCGACTTACCGGATCCGGTCGCGCCCACGCACAGCCCGTGCGGCCCCATTCCGCCTGCGGCGGCTTCCTTGATGTCGAGATGCAGCGCGGTGCCGTCGGCGGCCACTCCGATCGGCGCGGTCAACGTCACGCCCCAGACCTGGTCTACGTCGATCGCCGCCGGATCGTCGATGCCCATCAGCGCCGGCCAGTCCGGCGCCCGACCCGACCCCGCCCGTCGGCCCTGTGCCCCAGTGGCACACGCGGCGATCCGCCGCGCGCAGGCGGTGGCGTCGGGTAACGCCAGCGCGTCGAGCGCCACCTGGTACACCACCCCGTCGACGCGGATCGTCGGCGCGGCCGCCGGCTCCGCGGCGTGCAGTACGACCACGGTGTAGCCCGGTGCGGCCGGTGGCTCCGCTGCACCGTCGACGAGGACGACCCGGTGCGACGCCACACCGGGGTCGCGGGTGTGCGGTAACCATTTCAGCCAGTCCCACTGCGGCGCCGTCGTCTCGTCGAGCAGTGCGGTGACACCGAGGACATCGGGTGCGTGCAACATCGCCAGCTGGCACAGCAGCGCACGCGCAACCGATCTCGCCGCCCCCGGGTCGCCGTCGACTCGCAGGATCCGGTTGTCGTTCAGTCGCAACAGGATCGGCACACCACCGATCAGCGACCACCGGTGCACCAGGTCATGCATCGCGGCGACGGTGACGGGGTCGGCCACGCCGTCGGGCGGGGTCCGCGGCGCCACCACGGTGATCGCCGGCGGGCCGTCACCCACCCCGATCCGGGCGCTCAGGTGATCAGGGTGCGCCGGGTCCCGCTCCCACATGCGGTGGCCCTCGGCGAGGCTCCACAGCGCCGCGGGGTCCGGGTGTGCCCGATGCAGACGGCGGTGTTCCTGGTGGGCCGACTCCGCCAGTGCAGCGTGCACGGTGTCGAGGTAACGCAGGTATTCGGCCCGCTGGGCGGTGATCTCGGCGCCCCGGCCCGCTCCCCTGGCACCGTAGACGAGGGTGCCGACCAGGGACACGACCATCATGGCCGGGAAGAGCAGGAAGGTCGGACTGCGCGGCGCCCCCGAGGTCAGATACACCGCGCTCATACCCGCGACAGCGACGATCATCACGAGCGGCAGCAGTCTGGCCATCGGGCTGGGTGGCGGTGTCCGCGGCACCTCCGGCGGAGGATCGACGACGAGTTGACCTGGCGGCGGCCGGGACAGCGGTGTTTCGGTGTTCTCCATCGTCTGGATAGACGCAACGAGGCGGTGTCCGGTTCCATCCACAGGCGAAGGAAGATCTGCGCGACGGCGGGTCGCACCCGAGTTACGTTGATGCCGTGACGGATACGTTGCGCCGGTTGACCGTTCACGCCGCCGGGCCCGGCGGATGGTCGCAGGCCGATCTGATGTTGCCCGCCGGATGTCCGCTGGGCTCGATGCTGCCGGAGATCGTCGACGCCGTCGTCGGACCTGTCGGACCTGTCGGACCCAGCTCAGCATCGCCTCCGCTGGGGTGGCACGCGTCCCGAGTGGCCGGCCAGCGCCTGGACCCGTCACTGACCTTGCACGAGAGCGGCGTCGCCGATGGCGAGCTGATCGTCCTGTCGCTGACCGAACCGCCGACGCCTCAACGAGTACACGGCGACGGGTGTGCCGCGGTGCTCGCCGCCGCGGACCGTTCCACCACGGGCTGGGGCCGCGCCGGACCCTGGGTCGGTCTGACAGGGTGCCTGGCCGCCGCAGTGACGCTGGCATGGTCGGGGGCGCAGACGCCGACACCGGGCCCCTTGTGGGTCGCGGCGCTACTGGCGCTGTCCAGCGCCGCGGCCGCCCTGGCCGTGCGCCGGGCCGCAAGCGCCGCGACGACCCTCGCCGGCCTTGCTGCGGTCGCGTTCGCCGCTGCCGCCGGGTTCCTGGCCGTCCCGCATGCACCTGCGCCGGCGACGATGCTGCTGACCGCCTCGGCGGCGCTGATGACGTCGACGTCGATGGTGCGCAGCGTATGTCGCGACAGTGTCGCTCTCGGTGCGGTCGTCACCGCTGCCGCCGGCGTGGTGGCGGTGTCGGCGGTGTGCACGGTGACCTCGCCGAGGATTGCGGTGGCGGGCTCGCTGCTGGCGGTCACCGCCGTGGTCGCGTTGTCGGTGGCGCCCAAACTCGCCATCACCGTCGCCGGAATCGGGCCGTCACACGGCCTGGTCGACGAGAAGCGATCGGCGGATGCGCATCGGTTGTTGACCAGCGTGGTCACCGGTTCGGCAGGGGCCGCGGCCCTGGGTGTCGCCCTGGTCGCGCTCGACGCAGCGCGGTCCCCGGAGGCGACGCTTCCCGTGCGCCTCGCGGCCGTGCTGCTCGCGGTCGACATCGGACTGCTGTTGTCGCTGCGCCAGCGCGTGCACTCCGACGGGGGACGGCGTGTCGCGTTGGGCTTCGCCGCGATGACCGCGCTGGCGACTGCCCTCGCGGGCGCGGCGGTCACGGCCCCGGCGCAGACGTACTGGATCGCCGGGGTCACCGGGGCAGCGGGCCTGGCTGTCATCGGTGTGCGCCGCGGGGACGAGAGCGCCAATCCTGTGCTGCGCCAGTCGGTCAACGTCCTGGACTACCTGTCTGCCGCGGCGGTGGTGCCGCTGGCGACGTGGGCGGGCGGCCTCTATGACCTGTCCCGCAACCTGGGCTTGCCGTGAGGGCGGCCAGGACCCTGGCCGCCGCGACGCTGGTCGCCGCCGCGGTGTGGACCCCACCGTCCGCGTCCGCGGTCACCCCACCGCCGGTGGACGAGAATCTCCTGCCGGCGCCGGCTCCGCCGCGTCCACCGCAGCCGACCACCAGGTTCGCCGACTGTGTCACCGCCGATCCGACGGCGTCGGACACCGGCGGCCAGCCGGGCCAAGTTGCCGGACAGGATCTGCGCGCGGCGTGGGCGTTGACCAGAGGAGCGGGCCAGACCGTCGCCGTGATCGACACCGGGGTGGCCCGGCACCGACGCCTGCCGCACCTGCGCGCCGGTGGCGACTATGTCTCGAGCGGTGACGGCACCGCCGATTGCGACGGGCACGGCACCGCGGTCGCCGCGATCATCGGGGCGGCGCCCGAACCCGCCGGGAACGGGTTCACCGGTATCGCCCCAGATGTCTCGATCTTGGCGATCCGCCAGTCCAGCAACAAGTTCCGGGCCGACAACGATCTGGCCGGGTCGGGTTACGGCGATGTGGCCACGCTGGCGGCCGCGGTGCGGACCGCCGCCGACCTCGGCGCGACCGTCATCAACATCTCATCGGTGGCCTGCCTGCCGGCGGACGCCGCCCTCGACGACCGCGCGCTCGGCGCTGCGCTGGCCTATGCCGTCGACGTCAAGAACGTCGTCGTGGTGACCGCGGCCGGCAACACCGACGGGCCGGGTCAGTGCCCGGCCGGCAATCCGGACGCCTCGAGCGACTGGGCCGACGTCGCCGTCGTGGCGAGCCCGGCCTGGTACGACGATTACGTGCTGACCGTAGCCTCGGTCGGGCCCGGCGGCCTCGCCTCACCGTTCACCCTTGCCGGACCGTGGGTGGACGTCGCCGCACCCGGGGAGGATGTCGTGTCGCTGGCCGCGGTCGGTGACGACACGGTGCGGGTCTCGGGCACGAGTTACGCCGCACCCACGGTGAGCGCGGTCGCCGCGCTGGTGCGAGCCCGCTTTCCCCAATTGAGCGCACGCCAGGTCATGCGCCGCATCGAGGACACCGCACGACACCCCGGCTCCGGCTGGAACGCCGAGGTCGGCCACGGCCTGGTCGATGCGCTGGCAGCGGTCAGCGGCGGCTCGTCGCCGCACCCGATGCCGCTGACCGCGCCCCTCACCGTCGCCCCGGCGGCGCCGGTCACCGACACCGGCGCCCGGGACACCGCGTTGCGGGTAGCGGGAGCCTGCGTGGCGCTCAGCGTGGCCGTCGCCGCGGGGGCCCGGTCACGGCGACGCCACGAGCCCGTCCCGGGCGACTGAGGCCGCCGCCCGGCTGAGGTCCGGTCCGGCGGGCAGCGCGGCCAGCACCGGCCAGGGGGCGGGCACCGGCGTGTCGGGAAGACCCAGTGCTGCCGCGGCATCGGCGTCGGCGACGCCGTACCGGACACCGGCGTCGCTGACGAGGAACGTGGGTCCGGCTTGGTGCGCGTCGCCGCTGAGGCCGACGGAGCGGACATAGCTGCCATGCCCCGCCGGTATCGCCACCGCGTCCAGCGCCGGACCGCCACCATCGGCTTGTGCGAGAGGCAGCGAGGTCTGGCCGGCGACCGGCCCAGCACCTGTGAGCAGCGCCGTATGCGGCTGGGCGGCGGCGTCCCAGCGCGCGCACACGACGGGACGGGCGCTCACCCCGGCGCGCTGCGGAAACGTCGTGACCGGCAGGCTGTTCACCACCGGCAGCGCGCCGATGCGGTCGGCGCTCACGGCAGGGATCTGCCGAGCCGCCCGGAAATCGGTGTAGCGGATGAGGTCGGCGGTGACCTGCCCGATGCGCTGCACGCCGCCGGCGAGGGCGACGAACAGTTCATCGTCGTTCGCGGGCGCCGTGGCCGGCACCCTCAGCACGGTGCCCGCCGGCATCTCCGGCAGCGCGGAGCGACCGGAGGGGATGTGCGGCGGCTCGATCGCCGGGGCTTCCGGGATGGCCGCCAGCAGCAGCGGGGACACCGGTTGCGGCACGAGTCCGTCGAGCCGCAGGGCGCGAACCACCGCGGGATGGCGCAGGTCGACGCGAGCGCGCCAGGCTCCGTACAGCAGGTAGGTGGCGGCGGGTTCTTCACGCGCGGTGACCAACACACTGTGCCCGTCGGCCAGGTCGCGGGGCACTGCTCCGGCGATGACGGTGGTGAGCTCAGAGCGGGCGTCATCGCACACCGTCCACTGAGCGTCGGCCAGCGTCGGCGCAAGGTGCGGTGGGGCGTCGGGGATGCCGACCATGGGACCTCGCAACGCGCGGTCGACGGCCCGCTGCGAGACGATCCGGGGTTCTGCCGGGGACCCGGCGACCAACCGGGCCGAGGCGAGGTTGAACACCGGGTGCACGCGGTCGTCGATGCGCACGTACAACGCGCCGCTCTCCCGGACCAGCACTATCGGTGCGTCGCCGAGATCCCCGGCCGGTCGCAGGACTGCCAGCACGGCCGCGACCGCGACGGCCACCACCGCCAGCACCGCCCCGATGACCAACGAGATCGACTGAGCGGCAAGCGGATCGTCGAGCATCCGGGCGTCGCCGCGCACCAGCGCATGTTCGATGCGCCGCATCAGGAACCGGTGTCCGCTGATCTGTAGCCGTGTGGTCGGTTGTCGTCTCATGAGCCCCTTGGTGGGCGTAACCACGGCCGAGGTGGGCTCAGATCACTTGTTGGAGCGGCGCTCCCGGTAGGCGGCGACGTGTTGGCGGTTGCCGCAGTTGCCCGTGTCGCAGAACTTGCCGGATCGATTGCGCGAGAGGTCGACCAGCACCGCCTCACAGTCGGGGGCGGCACAGATCTTGAGGCGGCGCAGCTCGCCCGACCGGATCAGGTCCGCCAGCGCCATCGCCATCTCGGCGCCCATCCGTTGCCACAGCGGGTCGTGGATCGACGCCAGGTGCAGGTGCCACTCGGGCATCTCGGGATGGCGGGTCAACCACGGCGCCGCCCGGGTGTCGGAGAGCAGCGCGTTCACTCCCCCGACGGCGCGGGCCTCGTCGTCGGCGGCCTCCCAGATCCGGCCGAGCCGGTCACGCAGTCGGTGGACGGCAGCCAACTCGGCGGCGTCGTGGTCGCGCCGGCCCGTCCAGCCGAAGCTGTCGAGATACTCGTCGAGCGCGGCGAGATCGCCCAGCTGTTCACCGTCGACCCGGTCGCTGTTGATCAGGACAGCCACGGCACGCAGCGTGTGCTCGGTGTCATGATTGAAAAGCATTTGACTCATGACTTCCTCCGCCAGTAGCGTCATGACCGAAGCTCATTTTACTCCTTACATTCAGCCCGCACAGGCGGGCTACCTGGCCTTTCTCTGGAGGTGGAACCATGGCCGCCGATCTCACGCAGTCCTCGCCACGCGCCGGCGCCGCCCGGGCGCACCAGTTCCAGATGGGTCTACTCTTCGCCATCGGCTCCGCGCTCGCCTTCGGATCGTCCGGACCGTTCGCGAAATCGCTGATGGAAGCCGGATGGAGCCCCACCGCCGCCGTCACCGCACGGCTGGCCGGCGGCGCGCTGGCCATGGCCCTGTTCGCCTCGATCGCGCGGCCGGGGTGGCTGGCCGAGGCGCGGACCCACGCCCGCATCGTGGTGCTCTACGGCTTGGTGCCCATCGCCGGCGCCCAGCTGTTCTACTACAACGCCGTGGCCCACCTGTCGGTCGGCGTGGCACTGCTCCTCGAGTACACCGCGCCGATCCTGGTGGTCGGTTGGCTGTGGGCCACCACCCGTCGGCGCCCCACCAACCTGACACTGGGCGGTGTCGCCCTCGCCGTCGCCGGCATCATGCTGGTGCTCGGGGTCGTCGGGCCACACGGGGTTTCCGGTGCCGACATCAACCTCGTCGGCGTCGGGTTCGGGCTGGCCGCCGCGGTCTGCGCGGCGTGCTACTTCCTCTGGTCGGACACCTCGCAGACCGCCAAGACCGACCCCGGCGCCGGGGACGCGGCGCCGCTGCACCCGATCACATTGGCCGCCGCCGGCCTCATCGTCGGCGCAGCGGCGGTCAGCGCGCTGGGGGTTTCCGGGGTCATGCCGCTGGCGTTCACCGCCAACGACGCCGTCATCGCCGGAATGACCACGTCGTGGATCGTGCCGGTCGTCGCCCTGGGGCTGATCCCCACGGCGATCGCCTACACCCTGGGCATCGTCGGCATCGCCAAGCTGCAGCCCCGCTTCGCCTCACTGGTCGGGCTCTCGGAGGTGATGTTCGCCGTGCTCGCCGCCTGGCTGCTGCTCGGCGAGGCGATCACCGGCACCCAGGCCATCGGTGGCGCGATCGTGCTGGCCGGACTCGCTCTCGCCCGGGCCGGTGACCGCAGCGAGACGTTCGGCCTCGACGACACGGTGACGTGGCCGGATGCGCCCGCGGCGCCGGAGGCCCTGCGATAGTTTCGGCAGCCGGTAGCTCGGCTAGCTATCATCGCGGAGGTGAACTCCGATCTTGATGCCCGGCCCGCCCGACCGATCACCCGGCTGATGTCGGTGTGCGCCGCGGCGCTCGTCGCGGCCACCGCCGTCGTCCTCGGCCCGGGCGCCACCGTCGCGCAGGCCCAGGGCTGTCCCGACATCGAGGTGATCTTCGCGCGCGGCACCGACGACACCCCCGGCCTCGGCCGCGTCGGCGGAGCATTCGTCGACTCGCTGCGCGGCAAGGTCGGCGGTCGGTCGGTCAACGCGTATGCGGTGAACTACCCCGCCAGCTTCGACTTCCTTGCCGCCGCCGGCGGGGCCAACGACGCCAGCAGACAGGTCCAGTTCATGATGGCCAACTGCCCGGGCACCCGCATGGTTCTCGGCGGCTACTCCCAGGGCGCGGCGGTCATCGACATCATCGCCGCCGTGCCGTTCCCGGCGGTCGGGTTCACCAACCCGCTGCCACCCAACGCTCCCGACTTCGTCGCCGCGGTCGCCGTGTTCGGCAACCCGACCGCGAAGGTCGGCCTGCCGATGACGGCCAGTCCGGTCTGGGGAACACGCTCGATAGACCTGTGCACGGTGGGCGACCCGGTGTGCTCGGACGGCGACAGCGTCCCCGCCCACAGCGCCTACGTCTCCAGCGGACTCACCAACGAGGCCGCCTCGTTCGTCGCCGGTCTCGTCTGACCGCGGGCCTCCGACCGGCATACGCTACGGTGTCTTGTGCTTTCCGACCGATTCGTCCGCCGTGCCCTGACGGCGACCGCCGCCGTGGTGTTCCCGGTGGCGGCGACAGTCCTCTCGCCTGCCACGGCGTCGGCGCAGCCCTGCCCGGACGTCGAGGTGGTGTTCGCGCGCGGCACGAGCGAAGCGCCAGGGGTCGGACGAGTCGGCCAGGCGCTGGCAGACTCGTTACGCGCCCAGCTCGGCGGCCGCACCGTCGGCACCTACGGAGTGAACTACCCGGCGACGTATGACTTCCTCAACGCCGCGGGCGGCGCTACCGACGCCGAGAACCGCATTGCGCTGATGGCCCAGCAGTGCCCCGGCACCCGCATCGTGCTCGGCGGGTACTCCCAAGGGGCCGCGGTGGTCGACATGCTGGCCGGGGTGCCGCCGCTGGGCAACCGCATCGGCAACATCGGCTCGTCGCCCCCGTTGGCGGGCAGCCTGAACGGCAATGTCGCGGCGGTGGCAGTGTTCGGCAATCCGGCGACCAAGTTCGGCAACCCGGTCTCGGCGACGGGTTCGTTCGCGGGCAAGGCCATCGACCTGTGCGCCGACGGCGACCCGATCTGCTCGGACGGCCGCAACCCGTTCGCCCACACCCGCTATGAGACCCCGGAATTCATCGGACCGGCGGCGGGCTTCGTCGCGGGAAGAGTCTGACCGCCTGCCCGCCGTCACCTTCGCCGTTAATATCGGGCAGGTGATCGTTGCTCTGGCCCGGCGCTGCCGAGCCCTGTTCCTCGTCCTGGCTGTGCTGCTGCCGACCGTCGTCGCGCTGGCACCTGGTGCCGCGGCCCAGTCCTGCCCGCAGGCCGAACTCATCTTCGCGCGGGGCCGCATCGAACCGGCTGGCGCCGGGCAGATCGGCAGCGCGTTGATCGGTGCGCTGCGCCAGAAGACCGGCATGGACATCGACCTGTATTCCGTCAACTATCCCGCCGACACCGAGATCGACATCGGCGCCAACGACATGAGCCGGCGTATCCAGTACATGATGGACAACTGCCCGGATACCCGGCTGGTGCTCGGCGGCTACTCGCTGGGCGCGGCGGTCACCGACGTGGTGCTCGCCGTGCCGATCGCGGCGTTCGGCTTCCGCAACCCGCTGCCCGCCGGTGCCGACCGGCAAATCGCCGCAGTGGCGTTGTTCGGCAACGGCATCGCCTGGGTGGGGCCCATCTCCAACTTCAATCCGCTCTACAGTGACCGGACCATCGAGCTGTGCCACGGCGACGACCCGATCTGCAACCCGACCGATCCGGAGAACTGGCAGGACTACTGGGCCGACCACCTCGCACCGGCCTACATCAACGCCGGGATGGTCAACCAGGCCGCCGACTTCGTCGCGGGCCGGCTCTGACCGGTCAGCCGACCTCGCCGGACGTGCGCATGTCCCGGGTGACCCGGTTGCGTTCGGCGAGTTCGGCGTCGGGTGGGTAGTCCACCGAGACCAGGGTGAGGCCCCGGGCCGGGGCGGCCGCGAAATCACTGGACCGCGCCGTCGCGGTCAGCAGCCGCGTGCACCAGGCCGCATCGCGGCGATGCTCCCCCACCGCCAGCAGAGCTCCGACCAGGGAACGGACCATGTTCCAGCAGAACGCGTCGGCGCTGACGTGCACGCTCACCCGGTCGCCGTCGACGGTCACGTCCAGCCGCTGCAGCTCCCGGATCGTCGTCGCCCCGTCGCGGTGCCGACAGAACGCGGCGAAGTCATGCAAACCGAGCAGCGCGGTGGAGGCATCGGCCATCGCGGCCACGTCCAGCGGACGCGGCCACGCGGTGATGAACCGTGCCTCGAGCGGATCGGCGCCGTACGGCGCCGTCGTCAGACGGTAGACGTAGTGGCGGCGCAGCGCCGAGAACCGTGCGTCGAATCCGGCTGCGGCGCGGGTGATGTCCCGCACCCGGACATCCTCGGGCAACATCCGGGCGAGACGGCGCACCAACGGCCCGAACTCGGCTTCACCGGCACGCACCGTCCGCGGATAGGCGTGCGCCACCACGGTCGACGGAATGTCGGCGTGGGCGACTTGGCCGGTGGCATGCACCCCTGCGTCGGTACGTCCCGCAGCCCTGGTCACGACCGGCACCCGGAAGATCGTCGACAGGGCCTCGTCGAGCACTCCGGCCACCGTGCGCTGCCCGGTCTGCGTCGCCCAGCCGGCGAAGTCCGTTCCGTCGTAGGCGATGTCGAGACGGAGACGCGTCTCCGCACGCGAGGAGGAAAAAGGAGTCCCCGCACGCGAGGAGGAAAAAGGAACAAGCCCGCCACCGGTGTCGATGGCGGGCTCGTTCACAGCGGGATCGCTAGGACTTCGTGTCATCCTCGTCGACTGCCTCGGCGGCCTCTTCCGTCGCGACGGCCTCGGCCTCGGAAGCCTGTGCCTCCTCGATGGCGGCGTCCTCGGCCTTGATCTCGTCCACCGTCTCCTCGACCGACTCGTCAGCCGTTGTCGGCCCCTCGGCGGCTTCCGGCTCGACAGCAGCCTGCGGCGCGGCCGCAGCGGCAACCTTCTGAGCGCCGGCGGCGCCCGACTGGATGTCGCCGCCGGAGCGGCTCCGGCGGGCACGGTCGGCCTCCGACGTCACCGTCTTCTCCCGGACCAGCTCGATGACCGCCATCGGGGCGTTGTCGCCCTTGCGGTTCTCGACCTTGACGATGCGGGTGTAGCCGCCGTTGCGGTCGGCGTAGAACGGACCGATCTCGGCGAACAGGATGTGCACGACGTCCTTGTCGCGGATCTTCTTCATCACCTCACGCCGGTTGTGCAGCGTGCCCTTCTTGGCGTGGGTGATGAGCTTTTCCGCATACGGCCGCAGCGCCCGGGCCTTCGGCTCGGTGGTCTTGATGCGGCCGTGCTCGAACAGCGAGGTGGCCAGGTTGGCCAGCAGCGCCTTCTGGTGCGAGGACGACCCGCCGAGGCGAGGACCCTTGGTGGGTTTGGGCATTGCGACTATCTCCTAAATGGGGCCGGCCCCCGTATCAGGTAGGACCGGGACGGTTGTTCTTCAGAGCCGGCGGCTCAGAGCTGTTCGGTTTCGGCAAAGTCCTGGTTGTCGTCGGCCTCGTAACCCGAGTCGTAGCCGGCATCGCTGTTCCACGTGCCGGTCGCGACGTCGTAGCCGGCGACCTCGGACGGGTCGAAGCTGGCCGGGCTGTCCTTGAGCGACAGACCCAGCTGGTGCAGCTTGATCTTCACCTCGTCGATGGACTTCTGGCCGAAGTTCCGGATGTCCAGCAGGTCGGACTCCGTGCGGGCCACGAGCTCGCCCACGGTGTGCACACCCTCGCGCTTGAGGCAGTTGTACGAGCGCACCGTCAGGTCGAGGTCGTCGATCGGCAGCGCGAAGCTGGCGATGTGGTCCGCCTCGGCCGGCGACGGGCCGATCTCGATGCCCTCGGCCTCGGTGTTGAGTTCCCTTGCCAGACCGAACAATTCGACCAGCGTCTTACCCGCCGAGGCGAGCGCGTCACGCGGGCTGATCGAGTTCTTGGTCTCGACGTCGAGGATCAGCTTGTCGAAGTCGGTGCGCTGCTCGACGCGGGTCGCCTCGACCTTGTAGGTGACCTTGAGCACCGGCGAGTAGATGGAATCGACCGGGATACGGCCGATCTCGGCGCCGGAGGCCTTGTTCTGCACGGCGGGCACGTAACCACGGCCGCGCTCGACGACGAGCTCGACCTCGAGCTTGCCCTTGTCGTTGAGGGTGGCGATGTGCATGTCGGGGTTGTGCACGGTGACACCGGCCGGCGGGACGATGTCACCTGCGGTGACCTCACCGGGTCCCTGCTTGCGCAGGTACATGGTGACCGGCTCGTCCTCCTCGGAAGACACCACCAGGCTCTTGAGGTTCAGGATGATGTCGGTGACGTCTTCCTTCACCCCGGGGACGGTGGTGAATTCGTGCAGCACGCCGTCGATGCGGATGCTGGTGACGGCCGCGCCCGGGATCGACGACAGCAGCGTGCGCCGCAGCGAGTTGCCCAGGGTGTAACCGAATCCCGGCTCGAGGGGTTCGATGACGAACTGCGAGCGGTTCTCGGCGACGGTCTCTTCGCTGAGGGTGGGGCGCTGAGAGATCAGCATGGTGTTTCTCTTCTCCTTCTCGGCAACCGCTATTTGATGCCGTTAGGTGTTTCCGGGGCGGCGGATGCCGCCCCGGAACAGTGAGCGCTACTTCGAGTAGAGCTCGACGATCAGCTGCTCGGTGAGCGGGACGTCGATCTGCGCACGCTCGGGCAGCTGGTGCACGAGGATGCGCTGACGTTCGCCGACGACCTGCAGCCAGCCCGGAATGGGGCGCTCGCCGGCAGTCTGGCGGGCGACCTCGAAGGGCAGGGTGTTGATCGACTTGTCCTTGATGTCGATGATGTCGTATTGCGCGACCCGGTAGCTGGGGATGTCGACCTTCACGCCGTTGACGGTGAAGTGGCCGTGGCTGACCAGCTGACGCGCCATCCGGCGGGTCCGGGCCAGGCCGGCGCGGTAGACGACGTTGTCGAGCCGGCTCTCCAGGATGCGCAGCAGGTTGTCACCGGTCTTGCCGGGGAGGCGGTTGGCCTCCTCGTAGTAGCGGCGGAACTGCTTCTCCATCACGCCGTAGGTGAAGCGGGCCTTCTGCTTCTCCTGCAGCTGCTGGCGGTACTCGCTCTCCTTGATCCGCGCACGGCCGTGCTGACCGGGCGGGTAGGGGCGCTTCTCGAAGGACTGATCTCCACCGACGAGGTCGACGCCGAGGCGGCGCGACTTGCGGGTGACGGGTCCGGTGTAACGAGCCATGTGTTTCTAACTCCTCTTCCCTAGACCCGGCGCCGCTTCGGCGGACGGCAGCCGTTGTGCGGCTGCGGGGTGACATCGGAAATTGCGCCGACCTCGAGGCCGGCGGCCTGCAACGAACGGATCGCGGTCTCGCGGCCCGAACCCGGGCCCTTGACGAAGACGTCGACCTTCTTCACGCCGTGTTCCTGCGCCTTGCGGGCCGCGTTCTCGGCGGCCAGCTGCGCGGCGAACGGTGTCGACTTGCGCGACCCCTTGAAGCCGACGTGCCCCGACGACGCCCAGGCGATGACGTTGCCCTGCGGGTCGGTGATCGAGACGATCGTGTTGTTGAACGTGCTCTTGATGTGCGCGGCGCCGTGCGGGACGTTCTTCTTCTCCCTGCGGCGGGTG
Source organism: Mycolicibacterium poriferae (assembly GCF_010728325.1). The sequence continues at coordinate 1,744,546 of NZ_AP022570.1, read as the reverse complement.
GTCTTACCCCGCTTACCGGCGGTACCCGCGGCCTTCTTCTGTGGTGGCATGTCTGATTACCTGGCCTTCTTCTTGCCGGCGATGGTGCGCTTGGGGCCCTTGCGGGTGCGCGCGTTGGTCTTGGTCCGCTGGCCGCGCACCGGCAGGCCACGGCGGTGCCGCAGGCCCTGGTAGCAGCCGATCTCGATCTTGCGACGGATGTCGGCCTGCACCTCGCGGCGCAGGTCACCCTCCACCTTGAGGTTGCCCTCGATGTAGTCGCGCAACTGGGTCACCTGGTCGTCGGTGAGGTCTTTGGTGCGCAGTTCGCGGCTGATGCCGGTGGCGTCCAGGATTTCCTGCGACCGGGTGCGGCCGACGCCGTAGATGTAGGTCAGTGCGACCTCCATGCGCTTGTCGCGCGGGAGGTCAACGCCCATTAGTCGGGCCATGTGCCATTCCTCGTTCTCTGCGGAGGTCTTGTCCCAGTCCGCTCCCCTTATGGGGTCCGGCCTCCGTGCCGGACGTGTGTCGAGGGCCGTATGCCCTCAGTGGTGCTGGGATTTCTGCATTCAGTTGTGGGTGCTGCTCAGCTGATCTGCTGTCTAGCCCTGCCGCTGCTTGTGGCGGGGATCGGAGCAGATCACCATGACCCGCCCATGCCGGCGGATCACCCTGCACTTGTCGCAGATCGGCTTGACGCTCGGGTTCACCTTCACGGCTCGTTCGATCCTTCTCTTGCTTCGGTCGGGGTGGTTGTGCGTGTGAGACGGGCGCGCACGCTCGGTAGTCGATTCCTCGCGCGAGCGCTCGTCACTTGTAGCGGTACACGATGCGGCCGCGGGACAGGTCGTAGGGAGACAGCTCCACCACGACGCGGTCCTCCGGGAGGATGCGGATGTAGTGCTGCCGCATCTTTCCGCTGATGTGGGCGAGGACCTTGTGTCCGTTCTCCAGCTCAATGCGGAACATCGCATTGGGCAGAGGTTCGACAACACGACCCTCGACCTCTATGGCACCGTCTTTCTTGGCCATACTCTGTAGCGATCCTTGCTTTCGTTTCGTATCGGCTTGTTGGCCTGCTCAGCCTTGTCGGCCTGGTCAGCACAGCCTTCGGTCCGACTTGAAAACGTGGGCCGGATCTGGAGAATTCCCGAGAATTCCCGACAGGGCACGCAAAGAAGTCGGCGCGGTAGCCGCACCGTTGGTCCATGGTACTCCGAGAGCGTCTGGGCCCAAAATCTGCTGACCAGCGGTGCCGGCACGACAACCCCGGCCGTGGTCACCCGTCGTCGGGGTGGGCCTGGCGGTACGCGGCGACCGCGGTGGGCAGCGTCATGAAGATCCGGTCCGGCCCGATGCGGTCGAGCAGCCCCGCTGCGGCGAGCGCGTCGCGCAGATCCTGTTTCACCCTGGCCATCGCGAACACGATGCCGCGGCGCTCGCACTCGGTTCGCATCTGCTCCAGCGCGTCCAGGGCGGTCAGGTCCACCTCGACGTTGGATTCGGCGTTGAGCAGGAACCAGCGGACGGGCTGGGGCGAGTCCTCGATCGCCGCCAGGGCGCGGCGACGGAAGTCCGCGGCGTTGGCGAAGAACAGCGGCGCGTCATAGCGGTAGACCAGCAGGCCCGGCACCACCGTCGCCGCCGGATAGTCGTCGACGTCGTGCATCCCCGGCACGCCGGGCACCAGGCCCTGGACGCTGTCGTGGGCGTGCGCCAACCGGCGCAACAGGTCTGCCACCGACAACCCGATCGCGACCAGGACGCCGTTGAGCACCCCGAACGCGACCACCGCCGCCGCGGTGGACAGTGCGATCACCAACTCACTGCGGCGAAAACGGGCCAGCCGGCCGAACTCGGCGACGTCGACCAGCTTCGTGGCGGCGAAGACGACCAGCGCTCCCAACGCGGCGGACGGGATGGCGGCCATGACGCCTCCCCCGAACACCAGCGCGGTGGCGAGCACCCCGAGAACCACCAGCGAGTAGACCTGGGTGCGGGCCCCTGCGGCGTCCGCGAGCGCGGTACGGCTGCCACTCGAGCTGATCGGGAACCCTCGGAACATCCCGGCGACGAGGTTGCACACCCCCAGCGCACGCAGTTCGGCATGGGGGTCGATCTCCTCGCCCCGCCGCGACGCGAAGGCCCGCGCGGTCAGCACGTTGTCGGAGAACGCGACGACGGCGATCCCGAGCGCGGGGGCGACGAGGTCGCCGAGCATGTCGCCGGACACCGCGGGCCAGTCCGGGACGGGCAGGCCGGCCGGGATCGCGCCGACGACGTCGATACCGTCGCCCGACCACGCGAACAGCGCGACCGCGGCGGTGGCCGCGAGGATGCCGATCAACGGGCCGGGAAGTCGTGGCGCGCGAGAGTCGAGCCCAAAGATCGCTGCCAGCACCGCGGCGCTGAGTACCACTGTGGGCCAGTGCAACTCGGGCACCGCGGTGACGAAGGAACGCACCTGCTCGATGACCGACTGGCCGGAGACCGCCACACCGGTCAGCCGGCCCAGCTGGCTGGCCACCATCATCGCGGCGATGCCGGCCAGATAGCCGACCAGCACCGGCCGGGAAAGCAGGTTCGCCAGGAAGCCCAGCCGGAGTAGCCCGGCGACGACGCAGATGGCCCCGACCAGGAGCGCCAACGTCGCCGCGTGTGCGGCGTAACGGCCGGGGTCGGTGGAACCCACCACCGGCACGAGCACCGCTGCCGTCATCAGCGCGGTGGTGGACTCGGGACCGATGGACAGCTGGCGCGACGAGCCCAGAAACGCGTAGATCACCAACGGAGGCAACGCGGCCCACAATCCGGCGACAGGAGCCAGCCCGGCGAGGGTGGCATAGGCGAGCGCTTGCGGCACCAGATAGGCCGACACCGTCAGACCGCCCAGGACGTCGCCGCGCACCGCGGTACGGGGGTAGCCACGGAAGTTGGCCAGCCCGGGTACGACCTGCGTCACCCACCCGGCGCCGATCATGGCCCTCCTCGGCGTGCGGCCCTCCCCGGTCCGGATCGACGTTAGATCATCCGGCGCGGTCCGGTAGAGGCATTTGGACCCTGCCGCACGGTGACGTATGCCTCCGGTGCGCGTCGGCGCTGCGCCATACGGTCGATCCAGGTTCGCCGGCACTGCCGGATCGTCGGTTCGAGGAGATCATCATGGCGTCACATCGAGGAATCCTGGTCGGGGTGGACGGTTCGCCGGAGTCCGAATCGGCCGTCGAATGGGCCGCGCGGGAAGCGGTCCTACACGGGGTGCCGCTGACGCTGGCCCACGTCCTGCCCACCGCGCAAGCCCTCACCTGGTACGAGGTGTCGGTATCCAGTGAACTGGACGAGATCGCGCAGCGTCGGGCCCGCGAAATCCTGCGCCAGGCAACGCTGGTGGCCGAGCAGGCGGTCGCCAATATTGGTCCGATCACGATCAGCGAACACGTGGAGGAAGGCAACGCCACGAAGACGATGGTCGACCTGTCCAAGGACGCTCAACTGCTCGTGGTCGGCAACCGAGGACTCGGCCGGGTGGGCCGGGCTCTGCTGGGCTCGGTCAGCTCCGGCCTCATCCACCACGCGCACTGCCCGGTGGCGGTGGTCCACCAACAGGCCGACGCGACGATGCAGTCCGAGCAGGCCCCGGTCGTCGTGGGTGTCGACGGGTCGCCGGCGTCGGAGACCGCGGTGGCGGTGGCTTTCGACGAGGCGTCCCGGCGCGCGGTGCCACTGGTGGCGGTGCACGCCTGGAGTGACCCCACGATCTACGCGTTCCCCAACGAAGAGTGGATGACGCTGCGCCCGCAGGCCGAGGAGCTGCTCGCCGAGCGGCTGGCCGGCTGGCAGGAGCGCTATCCCGACGTGCAGGTACGGCGCGTGGTGGTGCGCGACCGTCCCGCCCACCAACTGCTCGAGCAGGCCGAGTCCGCTCAGCTGGTCGTCGTCGGCAGCCACGGCCGCGGCGGTTTCGCCGGCATGCTGCTGGGTTCCGTGGGGACCGCGGTGGCCCAGTCCGCCCGGACGCCGGTGATCGTTGCGCGTTCCAGCTGAACGGGGCGATCTGCTCGGATCCTCCGATGCGGCACTGCACCATGCCTCGACCAATGTCCCCACCGCTGGTGAGCTGACCCCGGTCGACGAGGCGCTCGACGAGATGCGGGGCCAGCGATTCGACAGCGCCGCCGCGGTGGCCGTGCTCGACGGTCGGCACCTGGTGGGCGTCGCCACCATCGAACAGTTGTTGTCCGCGCCTGCCGGTGCCTGCCTGCGTGACGTCATGGATGCGAGCCCCCCGGTGGTCGCCCCGGACACGGATCGCGAGCACGCCGCGTGGCAGGCCGTGCAGCGTGGCGAGCCAGGGCTGGCGGTGGTCGACGACGACGGTCGATTCCGCGGTTTGATCTCGCCGCAGCAGTTGCTCACCGTGCTGCTCCAGGAACATGACGAGGACCTGGCCCGCCTCGGCGGCTTCCTCAGCGATGTCGAGCACGCGCGGTCCACCAGCGTCGAGTCGATCAAGCGCCGACTGTGGCACCGGTTGCCCTGGCTGTTGATCGGGTTGCTCGGGGCCATGGTGTCGGCGGTGTTGATGACGGCGTTCGAGGCGCAGTTGTCGGCCGACCTCGCGGTCGCCTACTTCGTCCCCGGCATCGTCTACCTCGCCGACGCGGTGGGCACCCAGACCGAGACGCTGGCGATCCGGGGACTGTCGGTCGGTGTCGGAATCCGCCGGATCACCGGTCGCGAAGCGCTGACCGGATTGTCGATGGGCGTGCTGCTCGGTGCCGTGATGTGGCCGCTGGTCGCCGTCATGACGGGCAACGTCGCGCTGGCGCTGGCGGTTTCGGTGGCGATTCTGGGAGCGAGCACGGTGGCCACCGTGGTGGCGTTGTGTCTGCCGTGGCTGCTGCACCGCCTCGGCAAGGACCCGGCGTTCGGATCGGGACCGCTGGCCACCGTCGTCCAGGATCTGCTGTCGATCCTGCTGTACTTCGCCGCGGTCTCGGTGTTCCTCGGTTGAGCCGGTCGTCATAGAGTCGCCCATAGCGGCCGGGCCACCCGGCCCCGATGCCCGCAGACAGCGAAAGGAAGCCCCTGATGACTGACGCCGCCGAGAGCACGGAGATCGTTGTCGGGGTTGATGATTCGCCGTCGTCGCAGGCAGCACTCGAGTGGGCCGCCCGAGATGCGAAGTTGCGGCAGGCGGCACTGGTCGTCGTCTACGCGGCAACCCTGCCGATGGGGACGTGGCCGATCGCGCCGGTGCCCACCGGAATCATGGACTTCCAGCGTCAGATCGGCCAGGACATCCTCGACGACGCCACGACGATCGCCAAGCAGATCACCGAGGACACCGTCCCCGTCTCCGCCGAGTTCGCCGTCACCACCCCGACGGCCGCGCTGGTGGAACGCTCCAAGACCGCCGGCCTCGTCGTGGTCGGCACCCATGGCCGCGGTGCGCTCGGCCGGATTTTCCAGGGCAGCGTCAGCACCGGGTTGGTGCACCGCGGTCACGGCCCTGTGGCGGTGATCCCGGAGAGGGAAACCGACCCAGATCCCGCGGCGCCGGTTGTGCTGGGCTACGACGGGTCGCCGGCCTCACAGCCGGCGATCGCGTTCGCCTTCGACGAAGCGAGCCGTCGCGGCGTGGACCTGGTGGTCGTGCATGCCTGGTGGTCACCCGGCGCCTTCGAGATGCCCGGTTTCGACTTCGACGACATGCGCTCGGCGGTCGACGCCGAACTCGCCGAACAGCTGAGCCCGTGGCAGCAGCGCTACCCCGACGTGACGACACGGCGCGAGGTGGTCATCGACCAGCCCGCCCGTCGTCTCGTGGAACAGGCCGAGTCCGCCCAGCTGCTGGTGGTCGGCAGCCACGGCCACGGCACCGTCGCCGCGACACTCCTGGGTTCGGTGAGCAGCGCGGTGGTGCAGGCAGCCACGGTGCCGGTCGTGGTCGTGCGGCCCCGCTGAACGGAACCCTTCAACGCCAGGGACGAAAGTCCCTACAGGTAGCCGTCGTCTGGGCCTGGCAGCGATCGAGTCGGCTTGAGACGGTGGAATGGTGAATACCGGAACCATCGTCGTGGCGGCTATCGGATGGGTTCTGATCGGGCTGCTGTCCGGTATTTGGATGGCACGTCGCGGTTTCGACGCCTTGTGGATCCTGCTCGCCGCTCCACTCGGGCCATTGTTCGTGCCCATCGCGGTCGAGCGGGTCCGGCGCCGGCCCGATAGTGCTGAGGCCACACCGTCGGAAAGTCTGCCGGCAGGCACCGGGCCGCGGATCCTGATCGGAGTCGACGGGTCGCCTGAGTCCGTGCACGCCATGACGACGGCGTTGCGCACCCTCGGCTCCCCGGGCAGCGCGCTGGTGCTGGCCGAGGTGGTGAACTACGAGGCGGCAGAATCCGGAGACGGGTCCGACATGGCTGCAGCGACCCAGCGACTCGAGGCGGCGGCCAAGCGCATGGAGGTACCGGCCGCGGTGCACACCCGGGTGTTGGTCGGGGCGCCCGGTACGGCGCTGCGTGAGTTCGCCGAACGGCAGGGCTTCGACATCGTCGTGGTCGGGCGCCGCGGCGGCGGCCTGTCCCGTCACGTGCTGGGAAGCGTGTCCACCGAGCTCGTCACGCATTCCAGCGTCCCGGTACTGGTGGTCGAACCGCAGCGCGAGGGTTAGTGATGGTCGTGTCGGACGCAGTGACGGCGAACGCTCACCACGGCCTCGCCGCCCACGAGGTCGTGCTGCTGTTGCAGACCGACCCCCATCGGGGGTTGACCACCGAGGTCGCCGACGAACGCCTGAAAGAGTTCGGGCCTAACACTCTTCCCGCGCCTCGAGGCGCCGGCCTGGTCAGACGGGTGCTTCGCCAGTTCCACCACCCCTTGATCTACGTGCTGCTGGTGGCCGGGGTCGTCACCGCCACGCTGAGCGAATACGTCGATTCGGTCGTCATCTTCGCCGTCGTGGTGGTCAATGCCATCGTCGGATTCGTACAGGAAACCAAGGCCGAAACCGCCCTGCAAAGCCTGCGCTCCATGGTGCGCACCGAGGCCAAGGTGATCCGCGACGGACGCGAACGCACCATCGGCTCCGATCAGTTGGTACCCGGCGACCTCGTTCTGGTCGAGGCCGGCGACAAGGTGCCGGCCGACGTCCGATTGATCCGGGAAAGCGAACTGCGCGTCGACGAGTCCGCGCTCACCGGGGAATCGGTGCCGGTGGACAAGACCGAAGTCGTGCTGCCGGAAGCCACGCCCGTGGCCGACCGCTGCAACATGGCCTACTCCGGGACACTGGTGACCGCCGGTTCGGGAGCCGGGGTCGTCGTGGCCACGGGTTCGGAGACCGAGATCGGTGAGATCCACCGCCTGGTCGGTTCGGCCGAGGTGCTCGCCACGCCGCTGACGGCCAAACTCGCCTGGTTCAGCAAGATCCTGACGATCGGCATCCTGGCGCTGGCCGCTGCCACCTTCGCGCTCGGTCTGGTGCGTCGGCAGGACGCAGTGGAGACCTTCACCGCCGCGGTCGCGTTGGCAGTCGGCGCCATTCCGGAGGGCCTGCCGGCGGCGGTCACCATCACGCTGGCCATCGGTGTCGCACGAATGGCAAAGCGGCGTGCGGTCATCCGGCGGTTGCCCGCGGTCGAGACGTTGGGCGGGACCACGGTGATCTGCGCCGACAAGACGGGCACGCTCACCGAGAACCAGATGACGGTGCGCAAGGTGTGGACTCCGCACCATGCCGTGACCGCTACCGGATCCGGCTACGCGCCCACCGGAGCGCTCCTCACCGGTGACGGCCAGCCGATGTCGGTCGACGCCGACGAGTCGTTGCGCTGGACGCTGGTCGCCGGTGCCGTGTGCAATGACGCCGCGCTCTCGCCCGACGGGCAACGATGGCAGATCGCCGGCGATCCGACCGAGGCCGCGATGCTCGTGGTCGCCGCGAAGGCGGGCCTTGCGATCGAGGACCTCCGGAATGACTTTCCTCGTGTGGCGGCGATCCCGTTCACATCCGAACGCCAGTACATGGCCACCCTGCACCGGTCCGAACGGCACCGGGACGTCGTGCTGGTCAAGGGTTCGGTCGAGCGCATGCTCGAACTGTGTGAACGACAGATGGATGCCGACGGGACGCTCCGGCGCGTCGACCGCGCGGCGGCGGTGGCGGCCGCGGACGCACTGGCCGCCGAGGGTCTGCGGGTACTCGCCTGCGGAGTGGCGGTACCGGCCGATCCGTCGCACTTCACCGAGGCGCAGATATCAGGATCGATCACGTTCACGGGTCTGCAGGCCATGCTGGATCCGCCGCGAGACGCGGCCGCACCGGCGGTCGCGGCCTGCCACTCCGCAGGTATCTCAGTGAAGATGATCACCGGCGACCATCCGGGCACCGCCAGCGCCATCGCCGAGTCGGTGGGCGTCCTCGTCCCGGGAGCGCCCGGACGGCGGTCGGTGATGACCGGCGCGCAACTCGCCGCGTTGAGCGCGGACGAATTCCCCGACCTCGTCGACGAGGCCAGCGTCTTCGCCCGGGTCTCCCCCGAACAGAAGCTGCGCCCGGTCGAAGCGCTGCAGGCCAAAGGGCATGTCGTGGCGATGACGGGCGACGGCGTCAACGACGCACCGGCGTTGCGGCAGGCCAGCATCGGCGTGGCGATGGGTCGCGGTGGTACCGAGGTCGCCAAGGACGCCGCCGACATGGTGCTCACCGATGACGACTTCGCCACCATCGAAGCCGCGGTCGAGGAAGGCCGCGGGGTCTTCGACAACCTGACCAAGTTCATCACGTGGACACTGCCCACCAACATCGGTGAGGGACTGGTGATCCTGGCGGCCATCGCGATGGGGGCGATGTTGCCGATCCTGCCCACCCAGATCCTGTGGATCAACATGACCACCGCCGTGGCGCTCGGCCTGATGTTGGCCTTCGAGCCCAAGGAGGCCGGAATCATGACGCGGCCGCCACGCGATCCGGGCCAACCCCTGCTGACCCGAGCCCTGATGGGCCGGATCCTTCTCGTGTCCAGCCTGCTCGTCGCGGGCTCCTGGTGGTTGTTCGAATGGGAACTGGCACAGGGGTCTTCGCTGGCCGAAGCGCGCACCGCGGCGCTCAATGTGTTCGTCGTGGTCGAGGCCTTCTACCTGTTCAGCTGCCGATCGCTGACCCGCTCGGCCTGGCGGATCGGCCTTTTCACCAATCGGTGGTTGGTCGTCGGCGTCGCTGTGCAAGCTGTCGCGCAGATCGCGATCACCTATCTGCCGGTGATGAACACGATCTTCGATACCGCCCCTCTGCAGGCCGAGGTCTGGCTACGGATCTTCGGTATCGCCGTCGTCGTGAGCCTGGTGGTCGCGGCCGAGAAGTGGTTACGCGCCCGCAGCAGCATGGTTCGTCGACTCTAGGAATACCGGGGTCGCACCCGCACCTCGGTGATGGCGTTGCGGTCCACGGCGGTGACATCGAGGCGGTAATTCGCGACTTCGACGTGGTCTCCCGGTTCTGTCGGGATGCGGCCGAGGACCGACAACACCAGCCCGGCGATCGTCGTGTAGTCACCGCTGGGGAAATCGGTGACATCGATACCGACGTCGACGAGATCGTGAACGGGAAAGGTGCCGGGCAGTATCCGGCTACCGTCCGACAGCACCCGCGCCGACCGCACGTCCTGATCCGCTTCGTCGTAGATTTCACCCACGATCTCCTCGAGCAGATCCTCGAGGGTGACGATGCCCGCCACGCCACCGCGTTCGCCGATCACCAGCGCGAACTGTTCCCTCTCGGCGAGCATTCGGTTCAGGGCGGCGGTGACTCGGACGCTGTCGGGCAGGCTCAGCACCGCCCGCGCCACGTCGGAGACCGTGCCGTCGGTGCCGAGTAGATCGCGCAGGTGTACCACTCCGACGGTGTCGTCGAGCTCGCCGGCGGACACGACCGGCGCCCGGGTGTGCCCCGACTCGGCCAGCTCGGCACGCGCCTGCGCCACCGGCATGTCCGCGTTCAGTCGGAACACTGCCGTGCGTGGCACCACCACGTCGCGCAGCGGCCGTTCGTGGATCTCCAACGCGCCGGAGATGATGGTGCGCTGCTCGGCGGTCAGGCCTCCGTGGCTGGTGATCAGTTGCCGCAGTTCCTCGAAGGTCAGCTCTTCGCGCCCGCGATGCGGGTCGCCGCCGAGCACGCGGACCACCACATCGGTCGCCTTGCCCAGCAACCACACGATGGGCCCGGTGATCGTCGCAAGAGCGCTGAGCGGTGAGGCGACCAACCCTGCCCAGCGCCGGGAATGCTGCATCGCAAGACGTTTGGGTGCGAGCTCACCGACCACCAGGGTCGATGCCGTGACCACCACCGTGACGATGGCGATCCCGACCGGTTGCGCCGCGCCGCCGAGGAATTGGAGTTGGGCGGTCAGCGGCTCGGCGAGCGTGACGGCGGCGGTCGCCGAGGCGAGGAAGCCGGCGAGCGTGATACCGAGTTGGATGGTCGCCAGGAACCGATTCGGTTCGCGCGCCAGACGTACGACGAGCCGGTCACGTTGCTTGCCCCGGCGTTCCAGTTCGCGCAGCTGCCCTTCCCGTAGCGAGATGAACGCCGCCTCACTGCCGGCCAACAACCCGTTGACCAGAACGAGGAACACGACCAACGCTAGGTCGAACCAGTATCCGTCCATCGCTCGCTACCCGCGAACCGTCATTCTGGCCACGCCTAGCAGCGTGCTGCGCCGCCGCCTGTCACGCAAGTGTCCGCCTCCGGTGAGGCCAGACCGAACACGGCCTCACCGGTGCCGGATTGCTGCTTCCACCTCGTCGGCGGGAAGCTGCTTGGTGCAGAAGAACCAGTCCTCGCACTCGACCCCGTCGACACCGCCGGTCATCCGGTCGTTGGCCGTCCCACACGAGCCGGCCGGCGGCACGATGACGGCGTCGCCGGGGCGCCAGTCCGCAGGGGTCGCGACCTCGAAATGATCGGCGGTCTGCAGGGCCTTGACCACGCGCAGCAACTCGTCGAAGTTGCGGCCCAGACTCAGCGGGTAGTAGATGATGGCCCGGATCACGGCCTTGGGATCGATGACGAACACCGCGCGGACCGCCTTGGTGGAGTCCTCACCCGGCATGATCATGCCGTACTTCTGTGCGATCTCCATCGACACGTCGTCGATGAGCGGGAACGTCACCTCGACGTCGCGCATGTCGCGGAACGCGATCTTGTCCTTGATCGTGCGCAGCCATGCGATGTGGCTGTAGAGACCGTCTACCGACAACCCGACCAGCTCGGTGTTGTAGGCCGCGAACTCTTTCTGCATCGAGGCGAATGTCATGAATTCACTGGTGCACACCGGGGTGAAGTCTGCGGGATGGGAGAACAGGATGACCCATCTGCCGACGTAGTCGGACGGAAAGCTGATGTCTCCCTGCGTGGTGCTTGCGGTGAACGACGGTGCGGGGTCACCGATTCGGGGCATGCCCGTGACGGGGGTCGGTGTCTCGATGGCGGTCATGAATGCATCCTCTCTACGCGATTACCAATAATGGACTATACCCTATGGGGTATCTGACGATAGGGTCCAACGACCCGACCTGCGCAGTTCGGCTGTGTGACGCCACACGGCGGGAGGCAGTGCGCAACCGATACGCTGCCGAGCTCCGGTGCGGCGGCGAAATCGACTGCAGGCAGAGGCCGGAAGTCCCTCGCAGCGACGACCAACTGCTCCGGATCAGCAAGCGCTTCCGGAATAGAGTGAAGCTTCAACGACGCGAGGACGGAGAGCCACATGACCGACACGTCATCCCACGACATCGTGGTAGGGGTCGACGGGTCCGCTTCCTCGGCCGCCGCAGTGACCTGGGCTGCGCAGGACGCCGAATCGCGGGGCGTGGCCCTGAGCCTGGTGCACGTGGTGCCGCCGATCGTGCTGCCCTCATCGCCCATGCCGGACATGCCGGCGAGCTATGCGCGGGCGGAGGAGGACCGGGCGCGGCGCATCGTCGACGACGCCCGCAAGCTGGCCTCCGAGGTGGCGCCCCACCACGTGTCGCAAATCAACACCGAGGTGATCACGGGGCCGATCGTCCCCACGCTGGTCGACATGTCCAAGTCGGCCGCGCTGGTCGTCGTCGGCTGCCTCGGGCAAAATGCCGTGGACCGCGCGCTGTTGGGCTCGGTCAGTTCCGGGCTGGTCCATCACGCGCATTGTCCGGTCGCGGTCGTCCATACCGAACACAGCCCTTCCCCACAGGATCCCGTCCTGGTGGGCATCGACGGATCTCCGGCGTCGGAACGGGCCACGGCGATCGCGTTCGACGAGGCGTCGCGCCGTGGCGTCGACCTGGTTGCGCTGCACGCGTGGACCGACATGGGTCCGCTCGAGTTTCCGAGTATCAACTGGGCGCCGATCGAGTGGCGCAACATCGAAGAGCGCGAAGAAGAGGTGCTCTCCGAGCGGCTGTCCGGCTGGCAGGCTCAGTACCCCGACGTGAAGGTGCATCGGGTGGTGGTCGCCGACCGGCCCGGCCTGCGCCTACTCGAACATGCCGGGCACGCGCAGCTCGTGGTGGTGGGTAGCCATGGTCGCGGCGGCTTTTCGGGCATGCTCCTGGGGTCGGTGAGCAGCGCGCTCGTGCACTCGGCGCAAGTTCCGGTGATCGTCGCGCGGCAGGACTGATTCGCCTCAGCCGGTCTTCGTGTCCGGACGACCGGACCGGTCGGTGGGGTCGACTCCTCTCACCAAACCCGACTGGATCAAGGCGTCGGTGACGAACTGCTGCACCGGGCGGGACTGGAAGAAACCCGCGTGACCGCCCCGATACCACTCGATCTCAGGCCGGCCCCAGTGGTCCCACAGCCTGTTGACCTGCTCGCGTGGATGTACCACCTGATCGGCGAGCCCGGCATAGATGAAGCGGCCGGACATCGGCACCTTCGGTGTCAGCGAGAGCGGGGAGATCATGCGGCCGAGCGGAGTGGCCAGGGCGATGGTGTCTCGGCGGGGGTCGTCCTGCGACAACCCGGAATGCCGCCCGAGGAGTTCGATGAGGTCGGCGACCGGAACACCGAGCACCGCGCAGGTCAGGTCTTTATCGAGACTGGCCACGAGAGCGGCGATGAAGCCCCCCAGCGACAACCCGTAGATCCCGATCGAGGCGTCGGGTTCCTGTTGCCGGATCCAGCCCAACACGCCCCGGACATCCCAGACGGCGTTGGCCGTGGCGTGGATGTCGTCGAGCACGTCTTCACCGGGGAACACGGCGCCTTTGGGCAGCCCTTTGGCGCGGGGACCGTGTAGTGGCAGCACCGGGAGAACGACGTTGAGACCGAGCCTTTCGTGCAGGTACCACGCCCGGAACAACGCCAGGTCGATGGCCGCCCGACCCATCTCGGTGCCGTGCACGCACACCAGCCACGGCTGGGGCTCGCGGTGGCGCAGCATGAGACCGTAGCCGTGGCTGACGGCCTGGTAGCCCAGCCACCTGTCGGCGCCGGGCTCGCCGCGTCGCGGACGATAGCCGCTGTCCCAGCGCAGCCGATAATACGACCGGTTTCGACGCTGCACCGGGCGGACCTCGAGCGCGTCCAGCCGCCCCGGGGCACGGAAGAAGCCCTTGGGGTTGTCCAGCCATCCGCCGGCGCCGTAGAACTCGAGTGCCGCCAGGACCTCGGCGTGGATGCGCTCGAACGCCTGCGGATCGCTGACCGGACGGCGTGCCCGCAGGCCGAGCAGGACGACCTCGTCGCGCAGGGCCTCTGCGGCCAGCGCGACAGTGGGCCGGGCGATCGGCATCTGCTGGGGCCCGTCGTCGAGATAGTCGCGCCACGACCGCGCGTAGTACCTGCCTGTCCTGGTCAGAGGTCCGATGACGTTGCGCACCGGGGCCGACCCCGGCACGCGGTCGACGACGGAACGCCGCGCTGGCCGGCTCGGTCCGGCGGTGTCGCTGGGTTCCATCTCCCTGACGCTAGCCGCACGTCCGGAACGCCCACAGGAGTCCTTGGTCACACGCGCGGAGTCCGTCTGGCCGAAAATCGGCATACGCTCGACACATGGTCGGGTACGGAGCCCGCGAGGTTACCTTCGAGTCCGGCGGGTCGACGATCGCCGCGGTGTTCTACCGACCGAACCGACCGGGGCGTCATCCGTGCGTAGTGATGGCGCACGGCTTCTCCGGGACGATGGACTGGATTCTCCCCGACTTCGCCGCAGTGTTCGCCGCAGCCGGGTTCGCCGTACTGACCTTCGACTACCGCCATTTCGGCGCCAGCGAGGGCCAGCCGCGGCAGCTGGTGGATTCGCAGCGCCAACTGACGGACATCCGCAGCGCGCTCACCCACGTTCGCTCTCGCGACGACGTGGACGCCGATCGCGTCGCCCTGTGGGGGACCTCGCTGGGCGGCAGCCACGTCATCGTCGTCGCGGCCGAGGACCCCCGGTTGGCTGCGGTGGTCGCCAACGTGCCCGCTCTCGACATGTACAGGGGTCTGCGGGGGCGCTACAGACCACCGCATCACCCCGGACCCGCGCGCAGCGCGCTGGCCGCGGGGCGACTGATGGGTCCGGCCCTCCTCGACGCGGCTCGGGGACGGCTGGGGGTGTCACCGCACTACCTCCCTGTCTACGGACCGCTCGGTCATGCCGCGTTCAGCGATCCCGCGTTGGCGGGCCTGTTCCGACAGGTCGAGCAGGGCTCTCCGCGCTGGCGTAACGCGTTCACCCCGCGGTTCCTGTTCCACGCCCCCCGATACCGAGCCGGCACAGTCGAGAGGATCCGCTCCCCTCTCCTGGTGACACTGGCCCGTGACGATTCGGAGGTCTCATCGGCTTTCGTGCTGCAGAAGATCGGCCGGGCACAGCATCCCGAGATCCGGATCTATCCGGTCGGGCATTTCGACATGTACCACGGTGCCGTACGCGACGAAGTCGCCCGGGACCACCGCGACTTCCTGCTGCGTCACCTGATGCCGCTCACTGCTCGGTGATGCTGCGGTTCACCAACTCCAGCGCATCGTCGAGATGCCTGTCGGCCTGGTCCAGTGTGGAAGCGAACTCGCCGTCGTAGTTGTTGAGCGATCGCTGCAACACCGACAGACACATGTGCGCCGCGGCGTGGGCGTCGCCGGCGGCCGCAGTCAATTCCGCGGTGACGTACGGGTCGGGCGCCGGCAGGTGCGCGGGCACCGCCACCGCCGCGGCGTCGTGCATCCGTTGACACGCCGACGCCACCACCGTGGCGTCCAACTGCTGCATGGCGCGGGTCGTGTCGTTGATGCCGGTGTCGAGATCGTGGACGGCGGGGTAGGCGCCCGACCACCATTCGGCCAGTGCAGTGCGGTCCGCGGGCGTGAGGCGTGCTGGCCCCGCCGGCTCGTCGGACAGGGTGACGGCGAGGAACGCCGATGTCAGCACCACGGTGCCGATCACCGTCGCGGCGATCCAGACGGAGAACCGGCGGTACCAGGGACGGCCTGCGGGCTCGACCCAGGGCCCGAGCTGCGCGCCGCATACCGGGCAGGTTCCGGGCAGTTCGGTATGCGCGCCGGGGGACGCGGGCTGAGTCACGGTGCCCTCCCGAACAATCGATGCGAAAACCCGTCAGGGACGACGCTAGGACCGTGACAGCCCTGGCATCAGGGCCGTAGGTCCCGTCTTCGCGGGGGATTCGGATCAGCGCCGTGGGACGGACAGGTACAGCGCTGCAAGGGCGGCACAGAGCGCATGACCTCGTCGACATGCTGACCGCATCCCTGCCAGCCCGTCTTACCGCAGACGGGACACGTGGCCGGATAACACATGGGAAACCTCCTCGGTGATCGAGCGGGTCAGGCCTGCGCGGCTGCGGCTTGGCGCTCGGCGATCGTGGCGCGCACCTGGGCCATGTCCAGTCCCTGGACCTGTCCGATCAGGTCCTCCAACGCAGCGGGCGGCATCGCACCGGCCTGGCTGTAGACCAGGACTCCCTCGCGGAACGCCATCACGGTCGGAATCGACTGGATGCCGAGCAGTGCCGAGAGTTGCTGTTCGGCCTGGGTGTCCACCTTGGCGTGCACGACATCGGGGTGGGCCGCGGCGGATCGCTCGAAGACGGGAGCGAAGGCGCGGCACGGACCACACCACGAGGCCCAGAAGTCCACGAGGACGACAGGGCTTTCCGTGATGGTGGCTTCGAAGTCGGCGAGGGTGAGGTTGCGGGTGTTCATCGGTTGATCCTGTTCTCGTGTCGGCATTTTCGGTCAGGCACTCACGTGCGCGTCGGCCCAGGCGTGATAGCCGCCCTCGAGGTCCGAGACGTTGTCGAAACCTTCGGCGCGCAGCAACGAGGCCGCGACGCTGGAGCGCCACCCGCCGGCGCAGTGCACGACGATCGGGCGCTCTTTCGGGATGTCGGCCAGCCGCATCCGCAGGTTGGCCAACGGCATCGGGGCAGCTCCCGGGATGCTGCCTGCCTCGACTTCGCCCGGGTTGCGGATGTCCACGAGGGTGACGGCATCGTCGGCGAGCATGCGGTCCAGTTCGCCCACCGTGACCCGCGGTGCGGTGCGGACCAGATCGGCCAGCTCGGCGGGGAATCCACCGTCGCGACCCACCGCGAAGTAGCCGATGACGTTGTCCGACCCCACCCGGGCCAGCCGTAGTGCGGCTTCCTGCTCCTCCCCGGGGTAGGCGATCAGCGCGATCCTGTCGCCGATCCCGGCCACCATGCCCCCGGTCTCGGCGAAGCGGCCGTCGAAGCCGACGTTGACCGAACCCTTCAGGTGGCCCGCGGCGAAGTCCTCGACGCTGCGCGCATCGACGACGCGCACCCCGTCGGACAGCGCCTGGCGGATCTGCGTCGCCGTCAGCACCGGGATGTTGCGGTCCTGGACCAGAAGCGGGTGGACGCGCTTGTTCATCGCGGCGTCGACCGAGAAGTACGCCGGCGCGGCGGGCTGACCGTGGGTGACCAGTTCGACGAAGTCCTGCTCGGGCATCGGCTGCACCGACGGATTGGTGCGGCGCTGTTCGCCGATGGTCGAGGTCAGCTCGGTGGACAGATTCTTGCCGCAGGACGATCCGGCCCCGTGTGCGGGCATCACCGTGACGCTGTCGGGCAGCCTCAGCAGCTTGTCGTGGAGGGTGTGATACATCGCCCTGGCCAGATCGCTGGTGGAGCTGTCGCCGATGTTGACCAGGTCGGGACGTCCGACGTCGCCGATGAACAACGAGTCGCCGGTCAGTACCGCAGTGGGCACGGCGTCGGGGCGCTCACGCACGAGCACGCTGATCGACTCCCAGGTGTGGCCCGGGGTGGACAGGATCTCCAGATCGACCTGGCCGAGCGACAGATGCTCCCCGTCGGCCAGCCGGCGGATCGGATAGTCGGTCTCGGCGGCCTCACCGAAGCCGATCCAGGCTCCGGTCGCCTCGACGAGCTCGAGATGCCCGGAGACGAAGTCGGCGTGGAAGTGGGTGTTGATGACCCCTTCGATGGTCAGCCCGTACCTCTGCGCATCGGCGAGATAGTCGGTGATGTCCCGACGCGGGTCGACGACGACCGCGCGACCGCTGGACTCGTCACCGATCAGATACGACGCGTGTGACAGGCATTCGATGTAGTACTGCTCGAGAATCATCGGGTTTCCCTTCCTGACGTCACGGGCGGCGAGACCGTTGCTCGTCTGTATACCCCTACGGGTATTATGAGCACTCGTACCGGGTCCGCTATTCCCACTTGACTATACCCCCTGGGGTATGTATGAATGGTATCAGTTTATACCCCTATGGGTATCTGAGGAAAGGATTCACCGATGACCGCACCGATGCCCGCCATGATCGATTCGGCCGAACTGAACCGGCGACTGGCCTCCGGGGCTCCCCCGCGCGTGCTCGACGTCCGCACTCCCGGTGAGTTCGAGACCGTCCACATGCCCGGCTCCTACAACGTGCCGCTGGACCTGCTGCGCGAACACCGCGACGAGATCCTCGCCCACGTCGACGAGGACGTCGTGCTGGTGTGCCGCTCCGGGCAGCGCGCCGCACAAGCCGAGGAGACCCTGCGCAAGGCGGGGCTGCCGAATGTGCACATCCTCGACGGCGGGATCACCGCCTGGCAGACCAAGGGATTCGTGGTGAACCAGCGCGGCCAGCGCTGGGACCTGGAACGTCAGGTGCGCCTGGTGGCCGGGCTCATCGTCGCCGTCAGCATCCTCGCCAGCATCCTGGTGCCCGGGCTGAAATGGGTGGCCTTCGCCATCGGGGCCGGCCTGACCTTCGCCGCCGTGACCAACACGTGCGCGATGGGCATGCTGCTGGCCAAGCTGCCCTACAACCGCGGCGCGAGCTGTGATCTGCGCACGGTGGTTGCCCAGTTGGTGGATGCGAAATGACCGCCATGATCGCGCTGACGGTGGGCCTGGCCGTCCTGGTCGGTGTCTCGCTCGGTCTGCTCGGAGGCGGCGGGTCGATCCTGACCGTGCCGCTGCTGGCCTATGTGGCCGGCATGGACGCCAAGCAGGCCATCGCCACCTCACTGCTGGTGGTCGGCGCGACCAGCGCCGTCGGCGCGATCTCGCACGCCCGGGCCGGTCGGGTGCAGTGGCGCACGGGCCTGTTCTTCGGCGTCGCGGGCATGGCGGGCGCCTACGGTGGCGGCCTGCTGGCCCGCTTCATCCCGGGATCGGTACTGCTGATCGGTTTCGCGGCGATCATGATCGCCACTGCCGTGGCCATGCTGCGGGGCCGAAAGGACGTCGATCCCGGTGCGGCGCCGTCGTCGTTGCCCGTCGGCAAGGTCGTGGCGGAGGGCCTGGTCGTCGGCCTGGTCACGGGCCTGGTCGGTGCGGGCGGTGGCTTCCTCGTCGTGCCGGCGCTGGCCCTGCTCGGCGGGCTGCCCATGCCGATTGCGGTCGGGACGTCGCTGGTCGTGATCGCGATGAAGTCGTTCGCCGGTCTGGCCGGATACCTGTCCAGCGTGCAGATCGACTGGGTGCTGGCCGGCGCCGTCACCGCGGCAGCTCTGGTCGGCGCGCTCATCGGCGCCCGCCTGACCGCGGTGATCGACCCCGACTCGCTGCGCAAGGCGTTCGGCTGGTTCGTGCTGGCGATGTCCTCGGTGATCCTGTGGCAGGAGGTGGGGCCGGCCGTCGGCGCCGCCACCGCAGCGGTAGTCGGGATAGCCGCCGCAACCTCCCTCTTCTGCGCCCGGTACACGAAGTGTCCGCTGGCACGGTTGGCCGGGCGGCGGGGCACCACCGCCGCAGCGACGTGAGAGGCCCAGGGGGGATACCCCCGGGCGTACCATGGGGCGTAGTGACAGAAAGGAGTGACCGCCATGACCGGAGATGAAGACTCCACCGCAGCGGTGCTCAACCGGCTTCGCCGCGCCCAGGGACAGCTGTCCGGCGTCATCGCGATGATCGAGCAAGGGCGTGACTGCAAGGAGGTCGTCACGCAGTTGGCGGCAGTGTCCCGAGCGCTCGACCGGGCCGGGTTCAAGATCGTCGCCACGGGGTTGCGGGAATGCGCCACCGGCGACACCTCGGACGCCGGCAAGCCGATGACCGAAGACGAACTGGAGAAGCTGTTCCTGGCGCTAGCGTGACACCACAGGCCCACGAAACCTACTTCCCCGAAAAGGAGATCCCATGGGATTCGCATTGTCCACCGTGCTGCACACCTCCTTCGACGACGCCGTGACCCGCACCCGCGAAGCGCTTGCGGGACAAGGTTTCGGGGTACTGACCGAAATCGACATGCAGGCCACCCTCAAAGCCAAGCTCGGCGAAGACATGGAGCAGTATCTGATCCTCGGCGCCTGCAACCCGCCGTTGGCGCACCGCGCCGTCGACGTCAACCGGCAGATCGGTCTCCTGTTGCCCTGCAACGTCGTTGTGCGCGCCGACCCGGCCAACGAGGCGGCGGTGCTCGTCGAGGCGATGGACCCTCAGGTCCTTGTCGACGTCACCGGCGAGGAGCAGTTGAAGCCCGTCGCCGACGAGGTCGCGGCCAAGCTGCGCGCGGCTATCGACTCGCTGCAGAACTGACGTCGCTGCTGGGGTCGGGGCCGCCGGCCCGTTTCGCCAGGCCGAGCACCTCACCCCAGCGCGACTCGACTTCGTCACGATGGTCGAAACGACCGGAAACTCCACTGGCCAACGAGATCAGAGCGCGGCTCAACGCCGTCGCACCGATGCCGGTCTGGCGGGCGGCCTCCGCGATCTCCGCGAATGCCGTTGCGGCCGAACAATGTCGACGTCCCATCAGTACTCCGACGGCGGTGTCGAGCTCTGTGCGCGTCGCCTGGGCATGCATTACGACGCTTCTCACGCTGACCCCATCGCCGAGCGGTCGGTGAGGTAGCCGATCACTTCGTCCAGTGTGCGCAATTTTCGGTAGTCGGCTTCTGGAATGTCCACGCGCCAGTCATCGGCGCGTCTGTGGATCACACTCATGCAGCTTCCCTAATTCTGCTGCGGCACAACGCCGGTCTGCAGGGCCGCGCCGATGTTGGCCATGACCCTGTCCAACAGGGCCTCGTAGGCGGTTCCGTCGTCGTGGAGCTGGTCATATCCGCGGTGGCGCAGGAACGCGTCGAGTCGGCGGTCGATGGGCCAGTCCAGGTAGAGCTCGCCGGCGAACTCCGAACGGAGGAACTCCCAGGCCACATCGTCGAGCTCACTGCGGGCGCCGGTGGTGCGGTCGGTCGATGTCATCGTCACTCCTGTCGACAGACGAATCGAACTCATCGTTTTCCAGCCGGGCGGCCGACAATAGAGACGAAAGTCACATCCCGGCGTTCGGGTGCCGTTAGTCCTTTGTGGACAGTCCGCTCGGCCCTGTCGCGCAGTCTCGGGCCCGGCGACCATGTGGGCATGTCTAGCGACACGATGAGCCCGATACGCGACGCGGTGCGGACGTTCAACAGACACGTACTCAACCCGGTGATGTTGCGAGCCGCCGGGCGCAAACACTGGTACGCATCGCTCATCGAGCACGAGGGGCGTTGCTCCGGTCGGAGGTACGCCACCCCCGTCGTGGCGGACAAGGTAGCGGGCGGGTTCCTCGTACCCCTCCCCTACGGAACCGCCGTGGACTGGCTTCGCAACACCCAGGCTGCCGGCCGCGCAACCATCACGTCCAAAGGTGACACGTAAGAGGTGGCGGGTCCGACGATCGTCGACGCCTCGACGGCAGCTGGACTGCTCCCGTCCGGCCGACGACGCGTTTTCCAGCGGTTCGGGATCGACCACTTCGCCAAATTTGCTCTGGCGTCCGACATCGTCGCGAGAGAGCAAGATCGGTGAACGAGCCACCTACGTAGTCGAGGAGAGGCGCATCGGGATCCGGCGAGCTCAGCGGTGACGCGCCACGATCACCGGAGCCCGGGCACCCTCGGCGACCGCTGCACTGACCGATCCGAGCAGGGCACCGCTGACGCTGCCACGACCGTGGCTCCCGAGCACGATGAGCTGCGCCCGCTCGCCTTGCCTCAGGAGCTGGCGTACCGGATTCCAGAACCGCACCAGGTGGTGAACCCGGACGGCGGGATGTTGTGTCCGCAACGCCGACAGCGACCTCGTCAGGATGGCCTCGGCAGCCTTGACTAGCAACGGGTCACGCTTCCCGCCGGCCGGTGGCGCCTCGGAGTCGTGACAGACATGCATCGCCAGCAGATCCACCCCGCGCCACGCCGCTTCGTCGAACGCGATGATTGCGGCGAGCTTCGAGGCGCGGGACCCGTCGATACCGACCAACACGGGACGGTGGGGTGGCGAGGTGTGGCCGGGTTCCTCCCGGATGACGGCGACCGGGCAGTGCGCATGCTGGATGACGCCCCGGCTCACCGGGCCCAGACCGCGCCGATGCCGGCCCGTACCCCCGTGACCGCCCACCGCGACCAACTGGGCCGACCTGGACAGCTCCGCCAGCGCCGCCACGGGTCTGCCGTGGCAGAGCACGGAACGGACCTCCCGCAACCGCTCCCCGCTCTCCGCGACCGTCGCGACCGAACGCGCGAGCACGCCACCGGTGTCGCGTTCGGCGAGTTCGCGAACCTCTTCGGGTACCCGGCCGGTCGGCCACGGCCAGGTCGCGCCAACGGTGTCGTCCGCGACGACGTGTGCGACGGTCACGTCGGCGTTTCGGAACGCGGCGGCCCGGGCGGCCCATCGCGCGGTCACGAGCGCATTGGACGATCCGTCCGTGCCGATCACGACGCCGTGCGTGGCAGACCGTTGCGACACGTCAGCGCCCGCGAATCATCTTGTTCACCTGGACATCTCCCTTTCTCCTGTTCGCCCGTCCAACCCGGGTGGTGCAGGGCCGCGCCGGTACCTGCCCCCGACGCACCCGATGTCTCCAGCTGGCCCCGGCCCTCGGCGCGCCGTTTGATGCCCAGCAGGATCCCGCGGGTGATGAAGGCCCTGGCCGGGCCGAACAGTTCAGCGACGGCGACCTCGGCGGGGTGCCGAAGGGCTAGCCGCGACCGGATCACCAACCGGCACCGGTCATCCCAGTGCGGGATGACGTGGAAAGACCACACGCCATCCCACGGCAGCCCCGGCTGCGCACGCAACACGATCGACTGACCGTCGATCAACTCCGCGACCCTGAGCTCGATCCCGTCCGGCAAGCCCAGCCAACCTTTCGGGACGAGCCGGACCACGTCACCGACTGCGATGTGCTGCCATTCCGGGTGAATCCGGTCGGCGTTGCGGTACCGCAAACCCACTGCGTTCTCCAGCTTCTCGAAGCTGTAGAGCCCGCCGCGCTCCTGACCCATCTGAACCAGCCACGGCCAGACAGATTCTGCACCGGCGTCGATCCACACGGCCTCGGTGGCCTGCAGCACCGGCGCTGAGAGGAGTTCGTCGCCCGGCATCTTTCCGCTGGATTCGGCTTTGGTGGTGCCCCAATCGCGGAAGTACCGGCGCGCCGCGTACAACAGAGCCCCGGTTGCGAATGCCTTCACGATCGTGTTCGCCATGACCTGAGCTTCACGGGAATTCAGCTCGCACGATAGGGCCGGTAGTCCTCAGCGCAGGACCTTTGTCCCTATCCGCACGCGAGACTCCAGACGTACCGTCGACACATGGGAAGGTACCGGCCAGGCGTGGCGGACATCATGGCCGCCGTCGGGATCGCGGCGTGGTACCGCTTTCACCTGCGGCCGTGGATCTACACCTGGGGCGCGCGTGACGACGAGATCGCTGCGGTGTTGCCGGGTGACGACATGGTCGAGGCTATTCCGTCGCGGCGGTCCCCCCGCACCACGCGGGCGGTCACCGTCGATGCACCGCCGGCCCAGGTCTGGCCGTGGCTGGCTCAGATCGGCGAGGACAGGGGCGGCTTCTACAGCTACTCGGTGTTCGAACGCGCGGTCGGCGCCGACATGCACAACGCCGCCACCGTGCATCCGGAATGGCAGCAGCTCAACGTCGGCGACACGGTGTGGCTGGCGCGCCGCTACGGGCCCGCCGCCCGGCAGATCGTCGCCGCCGTCGACCCCGGCTCCCACCTCGTCCTCGTCTCGCCGGCCGAGTTCGAACGGCTGGATCGAGGGCAGAAGGCTTCGGGCTGCTGGTCGTTCACGCTTCGTCGCGACGGTGACCGGACCCGCCTGATCGCGCGCGGCAGCGGCGGCCCCGTCGGGCACTTTTGGTTCGATGTCCCGCATTTCGTGATGGAACAGAAGATGCTGCGCGGGATCGCCCGCCGCGCTACGCGTTCACGGCACGCCGCCGCATCCCATCCCGATGTCGCCGAGCTTCGCGCGACCTGATCATCCGTGCACGACGAGCACCGGGCGGTGTGTGCGGTGTACCGCTCCGCGCGCGACGCTTCCGAGCAGCACCTCGCGGATGGTCGAGCGTCCCCGCGAGCCGACGACCAGCACCGCGGCGTCGTGCTGGTCAGCGCACTCGACGAGCAGGTCCGCCGCCACCCGGGACGCCGGGCCGGCCAGCTTCGGCATCCGCAGGGACAGCAGCTCGGCGTCCCGCGCCGCGGGACCCACCGGCACGTCCTCGTCCCCGTCGCGGACCGCGGCGAGCAGCAGGCGCCGGCCCGGGAACAGCCGGCGCGCGCTGTCGAGCGCCTTCTCGGCGCCGTCGGAACCGTCGTAGCCCACCACCACCGGCCCCTCGCGCAGCGCCTCGAACCCCGTGATCAGCAGCGGATTGGGCACCACCAGCACCGGCACCGTCGCGTAATGCACGACCAGGTCGGACACACTGCCCAGGACCGCGTCGGTACCGCTGAGACCCCGGCTGCCCACGACGATGGCGTCGCCGTGCAACTGCTCGGCAAGTTGCGCTAGGCGCAGGCCGTCCGATCCCATCGTGCGATTGACGAGCGGTTCGGCGTCCCACTCGGCCGCGGTGGCCAACGCGACTCCGGCGGCGGCGATGGCGTCGGCCTCCCGCTGTCCTTCCCGCTCGATCAACTCGACCAGGTCGTCGATGTCGCGAGCCGAGGTGCGTAACCGCCGACGCAACCTCGTGCTGCCGAAGGGCGGAGTCCAGACGTACACCACCCAGGCGTGCGCCTCGGGGAACAGCGACGCCCCGGCGCTGATGGCCTCACCCGCCGAGGGCGAGCCGTCGTATCCCACGATCACGTTGGTCGGCATGCACCTACGCTAGGCCGCTCCGCCGCGGCGGGGAAGGGTACCGTTCGCCCGCCAACCCGACCGCGATTTCCGCTGGACACGGGGCGCATACTTGAGGCGATGACTGGACCTGAGCACCAGCCCCGCAAACCGGTGATCCTCACCGTCGACGACGACCCCGCGGTGTCCCGTGCCGTAGCCCGCGACCTTCGTCGGCACTACGGCGAGAAGTTCCGCATCGTGCGCGCCGAGTCGGGCCCCGACGCGCTGGAAACCTTGAACGAGTTGAAGCTGCGCGGCGAGACGGTCGCGGTGTTCGTCGCCGACTACCGGATGCCGCAGATGAGCGGCATCGAGTTCCTCGAAGCCGCGATGGATGTCTACCCGGCGGCCCGGCGCGTGCTGCTCACCGCCTACGCCGACACCCACGCCGCGATCGACGCGATCAACGTCGTCGACCTCGACCACTATCTGCTCAAGCCCTGGGACCCCCCGCAGGAGAAGCTCTACCCGGTCATCGACGCGCTGATCGAGGCGTGGCGGGCGGCCGGCGACCGGGCCATCCCGCACACCAAGATCATCGGGCACCCGTGGAACGCCCGGTCGTCGGAGGTGCGTGAGTTCCTGGCGCGAAACCGGCTGTACTACACGTGGTTTCGGTCCGACGAGCCGCGTGGCGCCCAACTGCTCGAAGCCGCGGGCCAGGACGGTCTGACCCTGCCGGTGGTGATCACCGAGCAGGGCGAGACGCTGGTCGACCCCACCGACGCGGAGCTGGCCGCGACGCTGGGCCTCACGACGACCCCGGCGGGTGACTTCTACGACCTCGTCGTCGTCGGCGGTGGGCCCGCCGGCCTGGCCGCCGCCGTCTACGGGGCATCCGAGGGGCTCAAGACCGTCCTCATCGAACGGACCGCCACCGGCGGACAGGCCGGCCAGAGCTCCCGCATCGAGAACTACCTCGGCTTCCCCGACGGCGTTCCGGGGTCTCAGCTCGCCGAGCGCGCCCGTCGGCAGGCCGAGAAGTTCTCCGCCGAACTGATCACCGCCGCCGAGGTCACCGGTCTGGACATCGACGGCAACGCCCGCACGGTGCATCTGTCCGACGGCCGCTCGATCGGCACGCGCGCGGTGATCCTCGCGATGGGGGTGGAATACCGCCAGCTGTCTGCGGAGGGGTGCGCGGATCTGACCGGTGCCGGCGTCTACTACGGCGCGACCACGTCGGTGGCGTCGGACTGCGAGGACGACGAGGTCTATGTCATCGGCGGCGCCAACTCGGCCGGGCAGGCCGCGATGTATCTGGCCCGCACCGCCAAGTCGGTGACCATCGTCAGCCGGCGCACCCTCGAAGACTCGATGTCGCACTACCTGATCCAGCAGATCCGGGCCCAGGACAACATCAAGGAGTTGCCCTACACCGTGGTGCACGCGGTGAAGGGGGACGGACACCTGGAGAGCATCTGTCTGGAGAACAACCAGACCGGCGAACGCGAGGAGTTCCACTGCGGCCGGATGTTCATCTTCATCGGCGCCGAACCGCGCACCGACTGGCTCGACGGCGTCGTGGTGCGCGACGACCACGGATTCGTCGTTGCCGGCCCGGACCTGCGCGACGTCAGCGGATGGACCCTGGATCGCCCGCCGCACCACCTGGAGTCCAGCGTGCCAGGGGTGTTCGTGGCCGGCGATGTGCGCGCCGACTCCGCCAAGCGGGTGGCCGCCGCGGTCGGCGAGGGGTCGATGGCCGTCATGCTCGTGCACCGCTACCTGGCCGAGACGTAGGGCCGGGCCGGTCATGGAATCCACACCGGGTGATTCGCGTTTCACCTCTTTACCGCCCCTGCACACTCCGACACAGCAGGTTCCGAGTTGACCGTGGGAAGGATCCACCATGGGTGAGAAATGCCTGCCCGATGAGCTGCGCAGCCTGTTCCTGTTCGAGGCACTGTCCGACCGCCAGCTGCAGATTCTGTGCGAGAACGGTCACATCGCGACGTTCGAACCCGGGCCTATCCACGTCGAGGGCGAACCCGCCACCTGCTTCTACGTGCTGATCGACGGCGAGTTGGTCATGTCCAAGCGGTCCGGCGGTGTGGACATCGAGACCAACCGGACGTCGCAGCGCGGGGTGTACTGCGGGGCCTGGTCGGCCTACATCCCCGGTGAAGAGCACGTCTACCAGGCCTCGGTGCGGGTGACCCGCCCATCGCGGTTCTTCGTCCTCGACGCCGACGCGTTCGCCCGGTTCATGCGCGACGAGTTCCCGATGGCGGTGCACCTGCTCGAAGGCCACATGGTCGGCGGGATGCGGCAGCGCCAGATCGTGGGGCAGCGCGAGAAGCTGCTGGCTCTGGGTCAGCTGTCCGCCGGGCTGACCCACCAGCTCAACAACCCCGCCGGCGCGACCGCCCGCGCGGTGGCCGACCTGCGCGAAGGGGTCGGCAAGATGCGCCACAAGCTGGCCATGCTGGCCGAGGGCAAATTCACCCCCGCCGCGCTGAAGGTGCTGGTCAGCATCCAGGACGAGGTCGCCGAACAGGTCGCCAAGTCGAAGTCCCAGGAGCTCACCGCGCTGGAGACCTCCGACCGGGAGGACCACATCGGCGACTGGCTGGAGTCACACGGCATCTCCAGCGCCTGGGACTACGCCCCCACGTTCGTCGAGGCCGGCCTGGACGTGGACTGGCTGGAACGGGTGCAGGCGTCGATCGACGACGTCGACTGCTCGGCGACGCTGCCCGGAGCGATCGGCTGGTTGAAGTACACCATCGACAACGAGCTGCTGATGAACCAGATCGCCGAGGCCAGCAAGCGGATCTCGGCACTGCTGGCCGGCGCCAAGCAGTACTCGCAGATGGACCGTGCCGAATACCAGAGCGCCAACGTGCACGAGTTGCTCTACAGCACCGTCAAGACGATCTTCGGCGACAAGGTCGGCAAGGACAAACCGGTCGAGCTGGTGTGGGAGAAGGACACGTCGCTTCCCGAACTGCTCTGTTACCCGGGTGATCTCAACCAGGTGTGGACGAACATCATCGACAACGCGATCCAGGCGATGGACGGCCACGGCACGTTGACCATCCGCACCAGGCGGGAGAACGAGGACATGATCCGGGTGGAGATCGGCGACACCGGGCCCGGCATCCCCGAGGACAACATCGAGCGCATCTTCACACCGTTCTTCACCACCAAGCCGTTCGGCGAAGGTACCGGGCTGGGTCTGGACCTGGCCTGGCAGATCGTCGTCAAGAAACACCTCGGCAATCTGTCGGTGCAGTCCAAGCCCGGCGACACGACATTCATCGTCTGTCTTCCGCTGCAGGCGCCGGCCCCCGACGCACCGATGACCGCCGGCGAGGGAGACTGACCCGGCTGCGCCGCGGGTACCCCCGGTGACTGAGACGCTGATACCGCACCGACGCCATCTCCGACCGGAAGGAACCCCTCCCCCATGACATCCGACGAGCGCTCGCGCGAGGACGACCAGATCACGCAGGGTGTCTCCCTCAAGCCCGCACTCGGGGATTTCGGGGTGTGGCCCGGCGGGCCGGTCAGCCCCGAACAGGCGGTGGAGATCGAGAAGCTCGGTTACGGCACGGTGTGGGTAGGGGCCTCTCCGGCGGCCGACCTCGCCTTCGTCGAGCCGATTCTGGAGAAGACCGAGAGCCTGCAGGTCGCCACCGGGATCGTGAACATCTGGACTGCCGACGCGCGCGAGGTGGCCACGTCGTATCACCGCATCGAAGACGCGTTCCCCGGGCGCTTCCTGCTGGGCGTCGGCGTCGGGCATCCCGAGCACACCGAGCAGTACACCAAGCCCTACGAGGCGCTCGTCGAGTATCTGGACGTCCTCGACTCGGCCACGGTGCCGACCAGTCGGCGGGTGCTGGCCGCGCTGGGTCCCAAGGTGCTGCAGCTGGCGGCCCAGCGGTCCGCGGGCGCGCACCCGTATCTGACCACCCCGGTGCACACCGGTCAGGCGCGCGAGTTGCTGGGCCCCACGGTCCTCATCGCCCCCGAGCACAAGGTCGTGCTCACCGACGACGCCGAGAAGGCCCGTGAGGTCGGCCGCGAGACCGTCGACTTCTACCTCGGGCTGTCGAACTACGTGAACAACTGGAAGCGCCTCGGATTCACCGACGACGACGTGGAGCGCCCGGGCAGCGACCGGCTGATCGACTCACTCGTCGCCTACGGGTCGCCCGACCAGATCGCCGCGCGGCTGACTGAGCACCTGCAGGCCGGCGCCGACCACGTCGCGATCCAGGTGCTCGGGGGTCCCGACGAGCTGCTGTCGACGCTCGAGGAGCTGGCGGGTCCGCTGGGGTTGGCCGGCTAGGCCGCTACGCTTGTGGGCTATGCGGTTGCTGGTCACCGGCGGCGCCGGGTTCATCGGTGCCAACTTCGTCCACGCGACCGTGCGTGAGCGCCCGGACGTGCAGGTGAGCGTGCTCGATTCGCTCACCTATGCCGGCAGCCGGGAGTCGCTGGTGCCGGTGGCCGAGGACGTCAGGTTGATCGAGGGTGACGTCACCGACGCTGCGCTGGTGAGCGCCCTGGTGTCCGAAGCCGATGCCGTCGTCCATTTCGCCGCCGAGACCCACGTCGACAACGCGCTGGCCGACCCCGCCCCGTTCGTGCACACGAACGTCGTGGGAACGTTCACCGTTCTCGAAGCCGTGCGCCGCCACGACGTGCGGCTGCACCACGTCTCGACCGACGAGGTGTACGGGGATCTGCCGCTCGACGCTGCGGACCGGTTCACCGAGTCGACGCCGTACCACCCGTCCAGCCCCTACTCGTCGACGAAGGCGGCCGCCGACCTGCTGGTGCGGGCCTGGGTGCGGTCCTACGGGGTGGCGGCGACGATCTCGAACTGTTCGAACAACTACGGCCCGTACCAGCACGTCGAGAAGTTCATCCCGCGCCAGATCACCAACATCCTGACCGGGCGCCGCCCCAAGCTCTACGGGCGCGGCGCCAACGTGCGGGACTGGATCCACGTCGACGACCACAACAGCGCCGTGTGGCGCATCCTCACCGACGGCACCCTCGGACGCACCTACCTGATCGGCGCCGAAGGCGAGCGCGACAATCTGACCGTGATGCGCACGATCCTGCGGTTGATGGGCCGCTCCGAGGACGACTTCGATCACGTCACCGATCGCGCCGGGCATGACCTGCGCTACGCCATCGACCCGTCGGCCCTGTATCAGGAACTCGGCTGGCGTCCCGGCCACACCGACTTCGAGCAGGGGCTGCGCGCCACCATCGACTGGTACGAGGCCAACGAATCGTGGTGGGGGCCATTGAAGAACGCCGTGGAGGCGACCTACGCGGGCCGCGGCCAGTGACCGCGCGCGAGTTGGCCGTCCCCGGGGCGTGGGAGATCACCCCGCGCCTGCACGGTGACGCCCGGGGCACGTTCTTCGAGTGGTTCACCGAGTCGGCGTTTCGTGAGTTCGCCGGACACGACTTCGCTCTCGCACAGGCCAACTGCTCGGTGTCCTCGGCAGGTGTCCTGCGCGGTCTGCACTTTGCGGAGCTGCCGCCGAGCCAGGCGAAGTATGTGACGTGCGTGCGTGGGGCGGTGTTCGACGTCGCCGTCGACATCCGGCTGGGCTCGCCCACGTTCGGGCGCTGGGACGGTGTGTTGCTGGACGACCGCAGCCGCCGAAGCATCTATCTGTCCGAGGGGCTCGCCCACGGATTCCTTGCGCTGGAAGACGATTCGACGGTTATGTACTTGTGCTCGGCCCCCTACACCCCGGAGCGGGAGCACACGATCCTGGCCACCGATCCCGCGATCGGCATCCAGTGGCCCATCGAACACAATCTCGCGCTGTCGGGCCGGGATGCCGAGGCGCCCACCCTCGCCGAGATCGAACCCAGCGGCGTGCTTCCCACGTGGCAGGACACCCGCGCGTTCGTCGAGGCGCTGCGCGGGCGCTGAGCGCGGTCCGCGTCGGGAACCTCTTGCCATCCCCGCCGGCCAATTACTAGGATATCCAAGTATCGACGCGGAAGGCTTGAGCATGACCACACGGATCCCCCACTTCATCGACGGCAAGCGCACCGAGCTGGCGTCCACCCGGACCGCCGACGTGATGAACCCCAGCACCGGCCAGGTGCAGTCGCAGGTCGTCCTCGCCAGCGCGGCCGACGTCGACACCGCCGTCACCTCGGCGGTCGAAGCCCAGAAAGAGTGGGCCGCCTGGAACCCGCAGCGCCGCGCCCGGGTGATGATGAAGTTCATCGAACTGGTCAACGCCCACACCGAGGAACTGGCCGAGCTGCTCAGCCTCGAGCACGGCAAGACCATTCCGGACGCCAAGGGCGACATCCAGCGCGGCATCGAGGTCATCGAGTTCGCCATCGGCATCCCCCACCTGCTCAAGGGGGAGTACACCGAGGGCGCCGGCTCGGGCATCGACGTCTATTCGCTGCGCCAGCCGCTCGGCGTGGTCGCGGGCATCACGCCCTTCAACTTCCCGGCCATGATCCCGCTGTGGAAAGCCGGTCCGGCCCTGGCCTGCGGCAACGCGTTCATCCTCAAGCCCTCCGAGCGCGATCCGTCGGTGCCGGTGCGCCTGGCCGAGCTGTTCCTCGAGGCCGGTCTGCCCGCCGGGGTGTTCCAGGTCGTGCACGGCGACAAGGAGGCCGTCGACGCCATCCTCACCCACCCCGACATCCAGGGGGTCGGGTTCGTCGGCAGCTCCGACATCGCGCAGTACATCTACTCCACCGCCGCGGCCAACGGGAAGCGGTCGCAGTGCTTCGGTGGCGCCAAGAACCACATGATCGTGATGCCCGACGCCGATCTCGATCAGGCCGTCGACGCGCTGATCGGCGCCGGCTACGGCAGCGCCGGTGAACGCTGCATGGCGATCAGCGTCGCGGTACCGGTCGGCGAGGAGACGGCGAACCGGCTGCGCAACCGCCTGGTGGAGCGCATCAACCAGTTGCGCGTCGGGCACAGCCTGGACCCCAAGGCCGACTACGGACCGCTGGTCACCGAGGCCGCGCTCAAGCGGGTGCGCGACTACATCGGCCAGGGCGTGGAGGCCGGTGCCGACCTGGTGGTCGACGGCCGCGAACGTACCTCCGACGAGCTGACTTTCGACGACCAGGATCTCTCCGGCGGCTACTTCATCGGGCCCACCCTGTTCGACCACGTCACGACCGACATGTCGATCTACACCGACGAGATCTTCGGTCCGGTGCTGTGCATCGTGCGGGCCAAGGACTACGACGAGGCCCTGAGCCTGCCGAGCAAGCACGAATACGGCAACGGGGTGGCGATCTTCACCCGCGACGGCGACGCGGCCCGCGACTTCGTGGCCAACGTCCAGGTCGGCATGGTCGGGGTCAACGTGCCGATCCCGGTTCCGGTGGCCTATCACACCTTCGGCGGTTGGAAGCGCTCCGGATTCGGCGACCTCAACCAGCACGGACCGGCGTCGATCCAGTTCTACACCAAGGTCAAGACCGTCACGTCGCGCTGGCCGTCGGGCATCAAGGACGGGGCTGAGTTCGTCATCCCCACCATGAAGTAAGCACCCGCACTGATGGACTATTTCGGCCTCGACGAGGACGAACGGGTGATCGCCGAAACGGCGGCCGCGTTCGCCGACAAGCGGCTGGCTCCGCATGCCCTCGACTGGGATCAGAGCCACCACTTCCCCACCGACGCGCTGCGGGAGGCCGCCGAACTCGGCATGGCCGCGATCTACTGCCGCGAGGACGTCGGCGGCAGCGGGCTGCGGCGCATCGACGCGGTGCGAATCTTCGAGAAGCTCGCCAGCGCCGACCCGACGGTGTCGGCGTTCCTGTCGATCCACAACATGTGCGCATGGATGGTGGACTCGTTCGGCACGCCGGAGCAGCGCAAGAGCTGGGTGCCGCGGCTGGCCTCGATGGAGGCGATCGCCAGCTACTGCCTGACCGAGCCGGGCGCCGGCTCCGACGCAAGTGCGCTGCGCACCAAGGCGATTCGCTCCGGGTCGGACTATGTGCTCGACGGCGTCAAACAATTCATCTCCGGCGCGGGTTCCTCGGACGTCTACCTGATCATGGCCCGCACCGGAGGCGAAGGGCCGCGGGGCATCTCGGCCTTCCTGGTGGACAAGGACACCCCCGGGCTGAGCTTCGGAGCCGACGAGCAGAAGATGGGCTGGAACGCCCAGCCCACGCGGCAGGTCATCCTGGAAGGGGCCCGGGTGCCGGCCGAGGCGATGCTCGGTGGCACCGACGGCGAAGGCACCGGATTCGGCATCGCGATGAACGGTCTCAACGGTGGCCGCATCAACATCGCCGCGTGCTCGCTGGGCGGTGCGCAGGCCGCCTACGACAAGGCCGCCGCCTATCTGGCCGACCGGCAGGCCTTCGGCGGCGCTCTCCTCGACGAGCCGACCATCCGATTCACGCTGGCCGACATGGCAACAGCGCTGGAGACCTCGCGGATGATGCTGTGGCGCGCCGCCCGAGCCCTCGACGATTCCCACCCCGACAAGGTCGAACTGTGTGCGATGGCCAAGCTCCACGTCACCGACGCCTGCTTCGAGGTCGCCGACAAGGCGCTTCAACTGCACGGCGGTTACGGCTATCTGCGCGAGTACGGGCTGGAGAAGATCGTCCGGGATCTGCGGGTGCACCGCATCCTGGAAGGCACCAACGAAATCATGCGGGTGGTCATCGGACGGTCAGCGGCCGCCCGGGCACGCGCGTCGTAACGAAGCGACGGGAGAACACATGACGACGATCGCGTTCCTGGGGCTGGGCAACATGGGCGGACCCATGGCGGCCAACCTGGTCTCGGCCGGCCACACCGTGCACGGCTTCGATCCGGTGACCGCGCTGAAAGAGGCCGCCGAGGCCAAGGGAGCCACCGTGTTCGACACCGCCGCGGACGCGGTCGCCGGAGCCGACGTGGTGATCACGTCGCTGCCCAACGGCGACATCGTCAAGAGCGTCTACGCCGAGGTGGTTCCCGCGGCGTCATCCGGTGCGCTGCTGATCGACACGTCCACGATCTCCGTCGACGACGCCCGCGCCGTCAACACGCAGGCGACCGAGCGTGGGCTGGCTCAGATCGACGCCCCGGTGTCCGGGGGAATCAAGGGTGCGACCGCCGGCACGCTGGCATTCATGGTGGGCGGTGACGAGTCGGCGTTCGCGCGGGCCACGCCGGTGCTGGATCCCCTGGCGGGCAAGATGATCCACTGCGGCGCGTCGGGCGCCGGACAGGCCGCCAAGTTGTGCAACAACATGGTGTTGGCCGTGCAGCAGATCGCCATCGGTGAAGCCTTCGTGCTCGCCGAGAAGCTGGGACTGCCGGCGCAGTCGCTGTTCGACGTCATCAACGGGGCCACCGGCAACTGCTGGGCCGTGCACACGAACTGTCCGGTACCGGGCCCGGTTCCGACGTCGCCGGCCAACAACGACTTCAAACCCGGATTCGCCACCGCGTTGATGAACAAGGACCTCGGCCTGGCGATGGCGGCCGTGCAGTCCGCCGGTTCGTCGGCGCCGCTGGGCAGTCATGCCGCCGAGATCTACGAACAGTTCGCCGCCGAGCATGCCGACAAGGACTTCAGCGCCGTCATCGAGATGCTGCGCGGCTGACCTTCCCGGTCACGTTGAGACTGCGCTGGCGGCGCGCTCCACTCGAACTTCTCCGCACCTGACGCAGTCTCGACGATCTGGTCAGGCCGCTGAGGGGCGGCGGGCGTGCGGCGACGCGTCACGCAGTCGCTGACAGTCGGCGACCCGCAGGGGCGCGCTGCCGTCGGCGACCAGCACAGTGGCCAGGCCCGCCAACGTACACATCCGCTGAGTCGCCGGGGACGCCACGAAGGCCAGCGAGTCGGATGCGGTGACGCCGAGTTCGGCCAGCGCCGCGCGATACAGCTCGCCGGCCGGCGCGTCGTCGGCGGTCACCACGGCGCCGACGACTCCGTCGCCGACCAGTTGACGCACCAACGGCTCCACCCAGGCGTGGTTGCCGCTGCTGACGATGCCGATGCCGATGCCGGCGCCGAACGCCTCGGTGATCAGGTCGATCATTCCCGGCCGCGCGGTGATGTCCGCGTCCAGGATCGTCTCGGCGAGAATCATCTCCTTGGTCGCGCAGACCTCGTCGACCAGCAACTCCGCCAGCACGTCGCATTCGGTGCCGATGCCACGCTTGCGGAGCTCGGCGGCGACCCGGCGGCGTTCGTCGCTGAGCGCGAGCAGCTGCCGGTACCGCGCCTCCGACCAGTGGATGCCGAGGTTCAGCTCGTCGAACGCCGCGTTGAACGCGGCGCGGTGACCTGCGGTGTCGATGTCGGCCAGCGCGTCGAGATCGAAGATCATCGCGCGAAGCGGTTGCACTGTCGTTTCGCTGGGCTGGGGCCAATCCCACCAGAATCGACCGGCTCGCCAAGCTTTCTGCTGTGTGGGCTGCACGAGAAACATCGTGTCCCAGATCACACAGTGCGCGCCTCCCCCATGTGGGGGATTCGGCGCGCCAAGTTGTCCGGGCGCGCCCCCGGGCAGCCTTAAGGTATGGCCATGGGTTCAGCCCCGCCGGTGCGGATCGTCCTGGTCGACGACCACGAGATGGTCATCGAAGGGCTCAAGGCGATGCTCGCCGCGTTCGACAGCCGGGTGACCGTGGTGGGGCAGGCAGTCGGCGCCGACCGGGTGCTCAGCGTCGTGGGTGACCTCGATCCGGACATCGTGCTCTGCGACGTCCGGATGCAGGGGTCCAGCGGTCTGGACGTGTGCCAGCAGCTGCGCGAACGCGACCCGGACCGCAAGGTCGTCATGCTGTCGGTCTACGACGACGAGCAGTACCTGTTCCAGGCGTTGCGGGTCGGTGCGTCGGGCTATCTGCTCAAGAGCATCAGCAGCGAGGAGCTGGTCCGTCAGCTCGAGTTCGTCAACAGCGGCGAGACCGCCATCGACCCGGGGATGGCGGCCAGGGCCGTCGACACCGCGGCCCGCATCCAGCGCGCGGAGTTCTGGCCCGGCGCCCGCCAGGGCCTGACCCAGCGGGAGAGCGAGATCCTGGCCCTGGTCGTCAACGGGCTGTCCAACCGGGCGATCGCGGCCAAGCTGGTCATCGGGGACGAGACCGTCAAGACGCATCTGAGTTCGATCTACCGCAAGCTGGGGGTCAGCGACCGGACCGGCGCAGTCGCCACGGCGCTGCGGGAAGGCATCTACCAGTGACCGCGCGTCCCCTGCTGGCGGCCGACCGCGAACTGGCGCTGTTGCGCGAGCTGATCCAGGCCGCCTCCAGCGGACCCGGGGTGGAGCCGCTGGCCGCCGCGGCCGCGCGGATCATCACCGCCGCCACCGACAGCGATGTGTGTTTCGTGCACGTCCTCGACGACACCGAGCGGTCGTTGACGCTGGCCGGGGCCACGCCGCCGTTCGACTCCGAGGTCGGCAAGATCCGGCTGCCGCTGGGCCAGGGCATCTCGGGCTGGGTGGCCAGCCACCGGGAGCCGGTGGTGATCCTCGACGACAAGGAGTCCGATCCGCGGTACCTGCCGTTCCAGTCGCTGCGCGGCCGGGATTTCACGTCGATGGTGTCGGTGCCGATGGAGACCGACCCCGGCGGGCTGGTGGGGGTGCTCAACGTGCACACCGTGGCGCAGCGCGAGTTCGGTGACCGCGACGTCGAGCTGCTGCTCGTCATCGGCAGGCTCATCGCCGGCGCTATGCACCAGGCGCGGCTGCACCGGCAACTGGTCGCCCGTGAGCGCGCCCACGAGAACTTCGTCGAGCAGGTCATCGAGGCTCAGGAACTGGAGCGCCGGCGGCTGGCCGGGGACATCCACGACGGCATCTCCCAGCGGCTTGTCACGCTCAGCTACCGGCTGGACGCCGCCGCGCAGGCCGCCAAGTCGATCGACGACCGGTCGGCGCTGACCGAACAGCTGGACCGCGCCCGCGAGCTCGCCGAGCTCACGCTGCAGGAGGCCCGCGCCGCGATCAGTGGGCTGCGGCCCCCGGTGCTGGACGACCTGGGGCTCTCCGGCGGGCTGGCCAGCCTGGCGCGGTCCATCCCGCAGGTCGACGTCCGCACCGACCTCGCCGACGTGCGCCTGCCCGACCACATCGAGCTGGCGCTGTACCGCATCGCCCAGGAATGCCTGCAGAACGTCGTCAAGCACGCAAGGGCCACCGAGGCCCGGCTGACGTTCACCGTCGACAGCGGTGACAACGGCGACGCCGCGCGGCTCGAGATCGTCGACGACGGTGTCGGCTTCGACACCCTGGAGCATCCGCTGGGCAGCGACGAGATGGGCGGCTACGGGCTGCTGTCGATGGCCGAGCGCGCCGAGATCGTCGGTGGACGGCTCAACATCCGCTCACGGCCCGGCTCGGGCACCGCGGTCACCGCCACGATCCCGGTACCCAATTCCGCGTCGCCGCCCACGACACCCTGACCGCGAACGTGCATTCCCTGTCGTAGATCGGCTCGGACAACTACCGAGCGTGCACTCTCGCGGGCCAGCCGCTCAGAAGTCGCCGGCGCTGTGGCGCAGCGTCTGGATCGACGCGGCCAGGGCGCGCGACTCCTCGTCGGACATCCCGATGTCGGCGAACACGTCGTCGTTGAGCGTGACCGTGGCGTCCTCGACGGTGGAGCGGCCCAGCTCGGTGATCCGCACCAGCGTGGTGCGTCCGTCGGTGGGGTGGGGCAGCCGCTCGACCAGACCGTCGGCCTCCAGCCGCCGGATCGCGTGGGTGACGCTGGTGACGTGCACCTGCAGCCGGTCGGAGGCTTTGGTGATCGGCAGCGCGCCGGTGCGGCTGAACGCCAGTAGGCGCAGCAACTCGAAGCGGGAGAAACTCAGGTCATAGGGCCGCAGCGCCGTCTCGACGCGGGCCAGCAGGATCTGGTGCGCGCGCATCACGGACGTCACCGCGACCATGCCGTCGGCCACCTCGGCCCATCCGGAACGTTCCCAGTTGGAGCGCGCGACGGCGATCGGGTCAGGCTTGTCGCCCTCGTCGGCCGGCGGTCGGGCAGGCACAGCTGTTCCCGCGGTCAGACGGCCTGCGTCAGGATGCGCGGTCCGTCGTCGGTGACGGCGACGGTGTGCTCCCAGTGCGCGGCGCGCGAACCGTCGGCGGTCACCACGGTCCAGCCGTCCTCGAGCACGACGGTCTTGGCGGTGCCGAGGGTGAGCATCGGCTCGATGGCGAGCACCGAACCCGCCGCCAGGTACGGCCCCCGGCCAGGCGCACCCTCGTTGGGCAGGAACGGGTCCATGTGCATCTCCCGACCGATGCCGTGGCCGCCGTAGCCGGCCACGATCCCGAACCGCCGGTCGTGACGCTTCTCCGCGGCGCGGGTGCCCTGCTCGATGGCGTGCGAGACGTCGGTGAGGCGGTTACCCGGGACCATGGCCGCGATCCCGGCCTCCATCGACTCCCTGGTCGCCTGCGACAGCGCGTCGTCGACAGGGATGACGGTGCCGACCCCGAAGGTGAAGGCGGAGTCGCCGTGCCAGCCGTCGAGGATCGCACCGCAGTCGATGGAGACCAGATCGCCGGCGGCCAGGGTCTCGGTGGCCGACGGGATGCCGTGCACGACGCGGTCGTTGACCGACGAGCAGATCGAGGCCGGGAAACCGTGGTAGCCCTTGAACGACGGGATACCGCCGCCGTCGCGGATCACCGCCTCGGCCACCTGGTCGAGATCGTGGGTGCTCACGCCGGGCGCGGCGGCCCGGTGCACGGCGCCCAGCGCGGCGGCCACGAGCGCACCCGCCGCTGCCATCGCGTCGAGTTCACCGGCGCTGCGCTGGGGCACCGTCTTGCGGCCACGCAGGCCGGGCAGGGAGACCATCAACGCAGAATCAGCGGCCGAGCGCCTTCAGCGCACGGGCGAAGACCTCGTCGAGCTCACCGACGGCGTCCACGGTGGCGAGGTTGTCGCTGTAGTAGTCGAGCAGCGGGGCGGTCTCGTCGCGG
The DNA here is from genome assembly GCF_010728325.1 of Mycolicibacterium poriferae. Next base: position 1,706,005 of record NZ_AP022570.1, on the reverse strand, counting down.
TAGACCTTGAAGCGGTTGCGGATGACGTCTTCGGTGTCGTCGGCGCGGCCGCGGCCCTTGAGACGGGTGACGAGTTCTTCCTCGGGCACCCGGAACTCCAGGACGGCGTCCAGCGACAGGTTGCGCTTGGCGAGCATCTCGTCGAGCGCCTTGGCCTGCTCCACCGACCGGGGGAACCCGTCGAGGATGAATCCCTGGGCGGCGTCCTCGTCGTCGAGGCGGTCGTCGACCAGCGCATTGGTCAACGTGGCCGGCACCAGATCGCCGGCGTCGAGGTACTTCTTCGCCTCCACACCCAGCTCGGTGCCGTTGGTGATGTTGTACCGGAACAGGTCGCCGGTGGAGATCTGCGGGATCTCGAGCTTCTCGGCCAGCTTCTGCGCCTGGGTGCCTTTGCCCGCCCCCGGCGGTCCCAACAACACGATTCTCACTTGAGGAACCCTTCATAGTTGCGCTGCATGAGCTGGCTTTCGATTTGCTTCACGGTGTCCAGGCCGACGCCGATCATGATCAGCACCGCGGTGCCGCCGAACGGCAGGTTCTGCACCGACCCGGTGTTGCCGACCTGCAGGAACAGGTTCGGCAGGACGGCGATGCTGCCCAGGTAGATCGAGCCGGGCAGCGTGATGCGCGACAGCACGAACCGCAGGTAGTCCGCGGTCGGCTTGCCGGGCCGGATGCCCGGGATGAACCCGCCGTACTTCTTCATCTCGTCGGCACGTTCGTCGGGGTTGAACGTGATCGAGACGTAGAAGTAGGTGAAGAACACGATCAGGCCGAAGTACAGGGCGATGTAGACCGGATCGGCCGGGTTGGTCAGGTAGTCGGCGACGAACGACTGCCACCAGCCGGTGCTGGGGTTGTCGCTGGCGCTGGTGATCAGCTGGGTAATCAGGTGCGGGATGTAGATCAACGACGACGCGAAGATGACGGGGATGACGCCGGCCTGGTTGACCTTCAACGGCAGGTAGGTCGACGTGCCGCCGTACATACGCCGGCCCACCATCCGCTTGGCGTACTGGACCGGGATCCGGCGCTGGCCCTGCTCGACGAAGACCACGCCGATGATGATGATCAGCGCCGCGATGCAGACCAGCGTGAAGACCATGCCGCCGCGGCTGTCCAGGATGGACTTGCCCTCGCCGGGGATGGCGGCGGCGATGCTGGCGAAGATCATCAGCGACATGCCGTTGCCGACGCCGCGCTCGGTGACCAGCTCGCCCATCCACATCACCAGCGCCGCGCCGGCGGTCATGACGATGACCATCGTGGCGAGGGTGACGAAGTTCAGGCCCTCGCTCTGGCCCTGGATGATGTCCAGCGAGCAGCCCTGCAGCAGGCCGCCGTTGGCGGCCAGCGCGACGACGCTGGTGGACTGCAGGATCGCCAGCGCGATCGTCAGATACCGGGTGTACTGCGTGAGCTTGGCCTGCCCCGCCTGCCCCTCTTTGCGCAACTGTTCGAAGCGCGGGATCACCACGCCGAGCAGCTGCACGATGATGCTGGCGGTGATGTACGGCATGACGCCGACGGCGAACACCGACAACTGCAGCAGCGCCCCGCCGGAGAACAGGTTGATCAGCGAATAGATCTGCCCGGACTCACCGCCGGTGGCCTGGGTGATGCACTGCTGCACGTTGGGGTAGTTCACGCCCGGCGAGGGCACCGAGGCACCCACCCGGTAGAGAAGGACGATGCCCAGCGTGAACAGGATCTTTCGCCTCAGGTCGACCGTTCGCAGTGATGAGATGAAAGCCGAGAGCACTCTTTCCTCCTGCACGGCCGAGTGACGATCGCGGCGTGCTCCGTGGCTGGCGTGACCAGCGTCGTGGTTAAGTCGTATGCGCGACGGGACCGACAGGCAATTGGCCTGCGCAGGTCACGCGTCCAAACAGTCTACGAGACTAACAGTTGCATCTCCGTTGGCCCGAATCCGAGCCCGATTCGGCGCCCGATTCGACGCGTACAGTGGGGACAAGTCATTAACTCGCCTAACTAATACGTCTCGAGGGATGGGTCATGCCACGTACTGACAACGACACCTGGGATCTCGCCTCCAGCGTGGGCGCCACCGCGACGATGGTGGCCGCCGCACGGGCGGTCGCCAGCCGCGCCGACCAGCCGGTGATCGACGATCCGTTCGCCGCGCCCCTGGTGCGCGCGGTCGGTATCGATTTCTTCACCCGGCTCGCCACGGGTGAACTGACCCCCGCCGATCTGGACGCCGGGGACGGTGACGGCGGCTCCTCCCCCGTCGGCATGAGCCGGTTCGCCGACGGCATGGCCGCCCGGACCCGCTTCTTCGACGACTTCTTCACCGACGCGGCGGCCGCCGGAGTCCGCCAGGCCGTCATCCTGGCGTCCGGTCTGGACGCCCGCGCCTACCGACTGAGTTGGCCGCAGGACATGGTGGTCTACGAGATCGACCAGCCCGAGGTGATCGAGTTCAAGACGACGACGCTGGCCGGCCTCGGCGCCGCGCCGACCGCACAGCTGCGCACCGTCGGCATCGATCTGCGTCAGGACTGGCCGGCCGCCCTGGCCGCTGCAGGCTTCGATGCCGGCGCCCCGACAGCCTGGATCGCCGAGGGCCTGCTGGGCTACCTGCCCCCCGACGGGCAGGACCGCCTGCTCGACCAGATCGGCGACCTCAGCGCGCCCGGCAGCCGGCTGGGCGCCGAGGCGGTGCCGTCGCATCACAACGTCGACGAGCAGGAACTGCGGGAGCGGATGCAGCAGTCCACCGACCGTTGGCGCGACCAGGGTTTCGACCTCGACTTCTCCGAGCTCGTGTTCCTCGGTGAGCGCAATGACGTCACCGACTACCTGCGCAAGGCCGGGTGGACCGTGGACCCGACCCCCACCAACGATCTGCTGGTCCGCTACGGCCTGGCGCCGCTGGACGACGACGAGGGATTCGCCGAGGTCGTCTACGTGTCGGCGACGAAGTAGGGGCCTGCGACGATGCGCACCGACGGTGACAGCTGGGATCTGGCGTCCAGCGTGGGCGCCACCGCGACGGCGGTGGCGGCCTCACGCGCGCTGGCCAGCCGAGGACCCGATCCGCTCATCGAGGATCCGTACGCGGCCGCCTTGGTCAACGCGGTCGGCATCCCCCACTTCGTCGAGGTGGCCGAGGGGCAACTCGACGTCGACGACCCGCTGTTCAGCGCACGGCAGATGTGCGAACACATCGCCGTGCGCACCCGGTTCTTCGACCAGATGTTCATCGACGCATGCGCGGCCGGGATCCGGCAGGCCGTCATTCTGGCCTCCGGTCTGGACACCCGCGCCTACCGGTTGGCCTGGCCGGCCGGCACAGTCGTGTTCGAGATCGATCAGCCCGCCGTCATCGACTTCAAGACCCAGGTGCTCACCGAAGCCGGTGCGACACCGGCCGCCGAGCGCCGGACAATCGGCGTCGATCTGCGCGACGACTGGCCGCGGGCGCTGCGCGACGGCGGATTCGATCCCGGCCGACCCACGGCCTGGATCGCCGAGGGGCTGCTGATCTATCTACCGCCGGAGGCCCAGGACCGCCTGCTGGACGCCGTCACCGAACTGTCGGCACCGGGCAGCCGGTTGGCCACCGAGCACATGGACGCCCAGGCGCTGACCGGTGACTGGGCCAAGGCGATGACCGAACGCGGCCGCCGCCTCGGCAGCACGATCGATCTGACCGAGCTGTTCTACACCGGGCCCCGGAACTCCGCGGCCGACTACCTGGGTGCGCAAGGATGGTCGGTGACGGTGCAGCCGAATTCGGACGCCTACACGGCCAACGGGTTCGCACCACCGGCTGATGAGTTGATCGCGTTGACGGGCGACTCCGGTTACCTGACGGCGCAGTTGGGATAGGAGCGCGGATGGCACGCACCGGTGACGATTCATGGGATCTGGCCTCCAGTGTCGGTGCGACGGCCACGATGGTGGCGGCCGCCCGGGCCATGGCCAGCGCGACAGACGACCCGCTGATCGACGATCCGTGGGCGGCGCCGCTGGTGCGGGCGGTGGGGCTGGACTTCTTCACGAAGATGCTCGACGGCGACCTGGACCTGTCGCAGATTCCCAACTCTTCGCCGGAGCGGATGCGGGCCATGATCGACGCGATGGCGTCGCGGACCAAATTCTTCGACGACCATTGCATCGACTCGACGGCGGCCGGGATCCGTCAGGTGGTGATCCTGGCTTCGGGGCTGGACTCACGTGCCTACCGGCTGCCCTGGCCGACGGGCACAGTCGTCTACGAGCTGGACCAGCCGCAGGTGATCGAGTTCAAGTCGGCGACTCTGGCAAGCGCCGGGGCGAGACCGACCGCGAAGCGGCGCGCCATCCCGATCGATCTGCGTGAGGATTGGCCGTCGGCGTTGCGCGCGGCCGGCTTCGACGCCTCGGCGCCGGCCGCGTGGATCGCCGAGGGACTGTTGATCTATCTGCCACCCGACGCCCAGGACCGGCTCTTCGATCAGATCACCGCGCTGTCCGCGCCGGGCAGCACCTTGGCCACCGAATACGCCCCGGGCATCATCGATTTCGACGCCGACAAGGCGCGCGAGCTGTCCGCTCCGCTGCGGGAGCACGGTCTCGACATCGACATGGCCGAGCTCGTGTACTCCGGGGAGCGCAGCCACGTGATGCCGTACCTCACCGAGACTGGTTGGCAGGTGACGGGAATCCCTCGCTATGACCTGTTCGTGCGGCACGGCCTCACACCGCCCGACGTGGCCGAGGACGCCGACCCTCTCGGCGAGATCGTCTACGTCAGCGCGGTGCGCTAGGGGCCGGCCATAGGTGGCTGGCGGGTTGGCGGCGGGGAGGCGCTCGAGCTGAGGCCCGCTCGCCCTAATTCCGCGGGGGTGGTTCGGGTTGGAAGGGTTCGTACCACCACCAGTCGGCGCGTTCACCGGTCGGCCCCTTACAGGGGGCGACCGCCGGTGGGGGTTGTGTGGGTGGTCGAGCCAGCGACGCGTTGGTCAGGGCCTGGCCGTCGGCGTCGGTGACGACGAGCTGGTGCGCGGGCCCGGTCAGGGTGATCCCGCCGGCGTGGTGCAGCCGGTGATGGTAAGGGCAGACGAGGACGAGATTCTCCAGCTCGGTCAGGCCGCCGTTCTCCCAATGCCGTAGGTGATGGGCGTGCAGGCCGCGGGTCGCGCCGCAGCCGGGCACCACACAGCAGCGATCCCGATGCTCCAACGCCCGACGCAGCCGCCGGTTGACCGTGCGCGTCGAGCGCCCGGCGCCGATCGGGCGTCCGGCCCGTTCGAACCACACCTCGCAGGTCGCATCGCAGCTCAGGTACTGGCGTTCGGCGTCGGTGAGCAGCGGACCCAGATGCAGCGCCCCGACCTGCTTGTCGACGTCGACGTGCACGACCACGGTGGTGTGCTGGGCGTGCGGGCGCCGCGCCACCTCGTCGTCCCAGCCGGTGGCGATCAACTCCACGAACGCATCCACGGAATTGGGCATCGGCGCGCGCCGGGCGTTCTCGGAGTCGGCGGAATCGGGGCCGTCGGAGAGATCAGCGAAGTCGGCGTGGTCGGTGACGTCCTCGTCGAACGCGCCACCGATGCCGCTGGGGTCGGGGTCGGTTGTGGCGTCAGCGACGCCATCGAGGTCACTGGTGTCGGCAGGGGACTCGCCATGGAGACCGTCGGCATCGGGGGTGGGAGCGTCGGGGTCGGTGCTCGAGCCAGTGGCGGCATCGGGCTGCTGGTCGTGGTCGCGTTTCCAGTCGGCGATCAACCCGTCACGTTTTCCGGCCAGGGCGGCGTCGACCTTGGCCGCTTCGATTTTGGACACCGTGATCCGATAGGTCACCGACTCACCGTGATCGGTGCGCGAGATGGCGCGTTCCGGCTGCGGCTTCGGGGACACGTCGGGTCGGGGTTCCAGGCCGACCGCTTTGCGCAGCTGGGTCACCGTGGCCACCGACGCCAACTCCACGTAATGGTCATCAGAACCGTCGGCGGCACGTTCGGCGAGCACCCCGACCTGATCCAGCGACAACCGGCCCTCCCGCAACCCGGCCACACACCGCGGAAACTGCTCACCACGCGCCGCGACCGCAGCGATCGTCTTCGCGTTACGCGGCGACACCCCGGTCTTCCACGCCACCAACGCCGAAATCGACCGCGCCCCGGTCATCCCGGCCAACCCGCCATGATCGATCTCGGCCACGATGTCCACGATCTGCGCATCGATGGCGTTACGCTGCCCGGTCAACTCCGCGATCTGCTCGAACAACTCCGCCAACCGCTCCTTGGGCGACACCTCGTCGTCATCCAAAAACGCTGCAGCAGAGGACATGACCCCATCAAAGCAGCACCCACCGACAAAAAGAGACGGTCGCCGGCATACTGCGCAGACCGGCGACCGCCAGCGACACAACGCTGCTACCAGACAGCCGTCGCTAGAAGCGGTTGTCGCCCAACCACAGCACGTTGGCGCCGGACAGGGAGCGCTGCGTCTGATCCAATGCCTCACCGACTGTGCGCATCACCACCGAGCCGACCGCCGTCGACAGCGAGGCCGCGGCCGGTTGCGAGGAGGGCTTGGGCCGCAACATGTCCCGCAGCGATGTGCCGGGCAGATTCTCGATCTCGACTTTGGTGTCCTCGTCGATTCCGGCCAGTGCCTTGGCCCGGCGGATGGCGGTCCGCAGCCCACCGAGTTCGTCGACCAGTCCGCGCTCCAGCGCGTCGGCACCGGTCCACACCCGCCCGCGGGCCACCTGCTCGACCTGCTCGACAGTCATGGCGCGGCCGTCGGCGACGCGACGGACGAAGTCCTGGTAGAACAGATCGGCCTCGGCCTCGACCTGCGCGCGCTGCTCCTCGGTGAACGGGGCGTTGACGGACCAGGCGTCGGCATTGGCGTTGGTACGCACGCTGTCCGACCCGACACCCAGCTTCTCCTTGAGATCGCGCGCCACGAGCTTGCCGGTCACCACGCCGATGGATCCGGTGATGGTCCCGGCGTTGGCGACGATCTTGTCGGCGGCCATGGAGACGTAGTAGCCCCCCGATGCGGCGACCGCTCCCATCGAGGCCACCACGGGGGTACCGCTCTCGCGGGCCCGCACCACTTCCCGCCAGATCGTCTCCGACCCGGTCACCGACCCGCCCGGGCTGTCGACGCGCAGCACGATGGCCGCCACCTCGTCGTCGGCGGCAGCCTGCCGCAGGGCCGCGGCGATGGTGTCACCCCCGGCCGCGGAACTGCCCAGCGGTGAGACCTGGCGGCCACCCCGGCCGCTGACGATGGGGCCGGCGAGATTGACGACCGCCACCTTCCGGGCCGACTTGCGGCCAGGCAGGCTCGGAGCAGGCATTCCCGGACGGTCGGTGCGCGCGTACCGAGCCAGGTACAACCGCGGCGGAGCGTCGTCGGCGTCGGCATCGCCCTGCCCGGGCGAGATGCCTTCGGCGCCGGTCATTTCAGCGATCCGTGCGTATGCCTCGTCGCGGAACCCGATCCGGTCCACCAGGTTCGCGGACACGGCGTCGTTGCGCAGCAGCGGGGCCCGGTCGGCCAGCGCATCGAGTTCGGCACGCTCGATGCCGCGCGACGACGCGACCGCGTCCCACACCTGGGTGCGCAGGCTCTCGACCAGGGCGGTATCGGCCTCGCGGTGGGCCTCGGTGTAACCGTCCTGGGTGAACAGGTTCGCGGCGGATTTGTACTCACCGCGTGCCACGAACTGCGCCTCCACGCCGGCCTTGTCGAGCGCGTCCCGCAGGAACAGCGCGTTGGTGGCGAAGCCGATCAGCCCGACGGTGCCCGACGGCTGCATCCACACCTCGCCGAATGCCGAGGCCAGGTAGTAGGACAGCGTTCCGGGGTAGGTCTCGGCCCACGCCAGGGACGGCTTGGCAGCGGTGAACGCCGCGATCGCCTCTCGCAGTTCCTGCACGGGTCCGGGTGGGGCGGCGTCGATCTGCACCCGCGCGATCAGACCGGCGACGCGGGGATCCTCGGCGGCACGGTGCAGGGCGGCCACCACATCGCGCAGCAGCATCGGGCGGCCCGAGCCGACGATGCCGGACAGCACGGCGACCGGATCGAACCCGGCGCTCTCCGGTGGCGCGTTCTGCAGATCCAGCTCCAGGATGCACCCGTTGGCGACGCCCTGGTGTCGGGCGGTGTCGACCTTGCGCACGAACGCGCGGACTTCGTCTACGCCGGGCACGCCGGACAGAAGAGAGAACATGGCATCGAGCCTACCGACGCCGGGGACAGGTGTTAGCGGCCCATGAACCGGGCGAACTGCGGGCAGTAGACCGCCGAGGACGCCCGCATCAGACCGACGGCCTGCTCCTTGCTCATGCCGTTGCCGGCCAGCGTCGTCACCACCCCACGGACGGCGGGCACCGGGTTGGGATTGCCCACCAGCCCGGCGGTGAGCATGTCACAGACGTGGTGCCCGACCGCGGGCAGCTCTTCCGGGGTCGCGGCGGTCTCGATGCCGAGAGTGTCGACGGCGTTGACGAACCGCTCGTCATCGGTCTGCGCGTGGGCGGTGGCGGCGCTGCCCAAGGCGAATCCGGCCACGACCAACGCGGCGGCGATCCTGCGTGTGGTGTGAATGATGACTGCTCCTCGTTGCTCGGCGTTCGAAAGTGTAATCGCCGGACCCGGCTCCGGCATTACGTGGCGCCGGAACAGAGAACCCCCGCTCCGGCGGGCGGGGCGGGGGTTCTGCTGGTACGTCAGGTGCGGTCGATCACAGCTCGGTGGCGGTCCCACCGGCAGCGGTGATGGCCTCGCGGGCGCTGCCGCTGAACTTGTGCGCGGTGACGTTGACCTTGACGGTCAGCTTGCCGTCGCCGAGCACCTTGACCAACGTGTTCTTGCGCGCCGCGCCGGCGGCGACCAACTCGTCGACACCGATGTCGCCGCCCTGCGGGAACAGCCGGTTGATGTCGCCGACGTTGACGACCTCGTACTCGGTACGGAACCGGTTCTTGAAGCCCTTGAGCTTGGGCAGACGCATGTGGATCGGCATCTGACCACCCTCGAACATCACGGGGACGTTCTTGCGGGCCTTGGTGCCCTTGGTGCCGCGGCCTGCGGTCTTACCCTTGGAGCCTTCACCGCGGCCGACGCGGGTCTTGGGCGTCTTCTCGCCCGGCGCGGGGCGAAGGTCGTGCAGCTTGATGATCTCGCTCATCTGCCCTAGACCTCCTCAACTGTTACGAGATGGTGGACCGTCTTGATCAGCCCGCGGGTCTGCGGATTGTCCTCACGGACCACGGACTGGCGGATCTTGCGCAGCCCGAGGGTCCGCAGGGTCTCCCGCTGCTTCCAGCGCGCACCGATGGTGCTGCGCACCTGGGTGATTTTGAGCTCTGCCATGGTTGTTACGCCGTTCCCTCACGTGCGGCGCTGGCAGCGACGGCCTCGGCTTCACGCCGGGCCTTGAGCATGCCAGCGGGCGCCACATCTTCGATGGGCAGGCCACGGCGAGCCGCGACCTCTTCGGGGCGCTGCAACAACTTCAGCGCGGCGACGGTCGCGTGCACCACGTTGATCGCGTTGTCGCTGCCCAGCGACTTGGCCAGCACGTCGTGGACGCCGGCACATTCCAGCACCGCGCGGCATGCGCCGCCGGCGATGACACCGGTACCGGGGCTGGCCGGACGCAGCATGACGACACCGGCCGCCGCCTCACCCTGCACGGGGTGGGTGACGGTGCCACCGATCAGCGGCACCCGGAAGAAGTTCTTGCGTGCTTCCTCGACGCCCTTGGCGATCGCGGCCGGAACCTCTTTGGCCTTGCCGTAACCGACCCCGACCATGCCCTTGCCGTCACCGACGATCACCAGCGCGGTGAAGCTGAACCGCCGACCGCCCTTGACGACCTTGGAGACGCGGTTGATCGTGACCACGCGCTCGAGGTAGTTGCTCTTGTCACCGCGGTCGTCGCGGCCACCGCGGCCGCCCCGATCGTCGCGGCGTCCACGACCGCCACGGTCGTCCCGGCCACCCCTGCTGTCGCGGTTGTCGCTCGAGGGCCCGCCGGCTCCTGCAGCCTGCTCGGCCATCATGCAATCCTTCCAGTCTTTGTCAGGTCAGTGTTGTTCATCAGAACTTCAGCCCACCTTCGCGGGCGGCGTCGGCCAGCGCCGCGATCCGTCCGCCGTAGGTGTACCCGCCGCGGTCGAACACGACCTCGTCGATGCCGGCGGTCTTGGCCCGCTCGGCGATCAGCTGACCGACCCGCGTGCTCTGGGCCTTCTTGTCGCCGTCGAGGGCGCGCACGTCGGCCTCGATCGACGAGGCCGCCGCGAGCGTCGCCCCCGCCAGGTCGTCGACGAGCTGCACATGGATGTGCCGTGACGACCGGTGCACGACCAGACGCGGCCGCTCGGCGGTGCCGGCGATCTTCTTGCGCAGCCGCGCGTGACGGCGCAGGCGGGAGACGCGGCGCGTCTCGGAGATGTTCTTGCCCACCGGCTGATGGCCGGCTGCTGCGGTGTCTTTCGTTTTGGTAGCCATTGCTTACTTACCCGTCTTTCCGACCTTGCGACGGATCTGCTCGCCCTCGTAGCGGATTCCCTTGCCCTTGTAGGGATCGCTCTTGCGCAGGCGGCGGATGTTCGCCGCGATCTGGCCGACCTTCTGCTTGTCGATGCCGGAGATCGAGAACTTGGTGGGCGTCTCGACCGCGAACGTCACGCCCTCCGGAGCGGTGATCAGCACCGGATGGCTGTAGCCCAGCGCGAACTCGAGGTCGCTGCCCTTGGCCACCACGCGGTAGCCGACGCCGAAGATCTCCATCTTCGTGGTGTAGCCCTGCGTCACACCCGTCACCAGGTTGGCGATCAGCGTGCGCGACAGGCCGTGCAGCGAACGGTTACGGCGCTCGTCGTTGGGTCGGGTGACCACGATCGCGCCGTCGTCGTCACGCGCGACCACGATGGGCTCGGCGACGTCGAGCGTCAGGGTGCCCTTGGGGCCCTTGACCGCCACGTTCTGGCCGTCGATCGTCACGTCCACCCCGGCCGGAACCGGAACCGGATTCTTTCCAATGCGAGACATGTTCTATCTACCCCTCACCACACGTAGGCGAGGACTTCGCCGCCGACGCCCTCGCGGGCGGCCTGGCGGTCGGTCCTCAGACCGGACGACGTGGAAATGATGGCCACCCCGAGCCCGCCGAGCACGCGGGGCAGGTTGGTGGACTTGGCGTACACCCGAAGGCCGGGCTTGCTGACCCGGCGCAGGCCCGCGATGCTGCGTTCCCGGCTGGGGCCGTACTTCAGCTGCACCACCAGCGCCTTGCCCACGCGGGCGTCCTCGGTGTGGTAGTCGCTGATGTAGCCCTCGCTCTTGAGGATTTCGGCGATGTTGGCCTTGATCTTGCTGTGCGGCAAGGTCACTTCGTCGTGGTACGCCGAGTTGGCGTTGCGCAGACGTGTCAAGAAGTCTGCGATCGGATCCGTCATGGTCATGACAGCCGGTTCACCTTTCTCGCGGTGGTTCCTCCGTGATCCGGAGGCCTACCGCAACCTGTTGTCGGTAAGTGGTCTTGGGTAGTGCCGGCTGTCGTTACCAGCTGGACTTCGCCACGCCGGGCAGTTCGCCCGCATGCGCCATGTCGCGGAGGCAGATTCGGCACAGGCCGAACTTGCGGTACACCGCGTGCGGACGACCGCACTTGTTGCAGCGCGTGTACGCCCGCACCTTGAACTTCGGCTTCTTGTTGGCCTTGTTGACCAGAGCCTTCTTTGCCATGTGCTCAGTTCTCCTTGAACGGGAAGCCGAGCGCCCGCAGCAGCGCACGCCCCTCGTCGTCGTTCGTCGCCGAGGTGACGACGGTGATGTCCATGCCGCGGGGCCGGTCGATCGAGTCCACGTCGATCTCGTGGAACACCGACTGCTCGGTCAGCCCGAAGGTGTAGTTGCCGGTGCCGTCGAACTGCTTGGCGCTCAAGCCGCGGAAGTCGCGGATACGCGGCAGCGAGATCGAGATCAGGCGGTCCAGGAACTCCCACATCCGGTCGCCACGCAGCGTGACGCGGGCGCCGATCGGCATCCCCTCACGCAGCTTGAACTGAGCGATCGACTTGCGGGCCCGGCGGATCTCCGGCTTCTGGCCGGTGATCAGCGCGAGATCGTTGACCGCGCCGTTGATCAGCTTGGCGTCGCGGGCGGCGTCACCGACGCCCATGTTGACGACCACCTTGGTGATGCCGGGAATCTGCATCACGTTGGCGTAGCCGAACTCCTTCTGCAAGGAGTCGCGGATCTCTTCGCGGTAGCGCTGCTTGAGGCGCGGCAGGGCCTTGGTTTCTGTGGTGGTCATGTCAGATGTCCTTGCCGTTGGTCTTGGCGATGCGGACCTTCTTGCCGGTCTCGTCGTCGACGCGGTAGCCGACGCGCGTCGGCTTGCCGTCGGAATCGAGCAGCATCACGTTGGACACCGCGATCGGTGCCTCCTGGGTGACGATGCCGCCGGAGGAGGCGCCACGTTCGGTACGCGACTCGGGGGTGTGCTTCTTGATCCGGTTGACGCCCTCGACCAGAACCTTCTCGCGGTCGGGGTAGGCCACCAGAACCTTGCCCTTGGCGCCCTTGTCCTTGCCGGAGATGACGAGCACCGTGTCGCCCTTGCGGACCTTCATCTACAACACCTCCGGGGCGAGCGAGACGATCTTCATGAAGCGCTTTTCGCGCAGTTCGCGACCGACGGGCCCGAAGATGCGGGTGCCGCGCGGGTCGTTGTCGGGCTTGATGATGACGGCGGCGTTCTCGTCGAACTTGATGTAGCTGCCGTCGGCGCGGCGGCGCTCCTTGACGGTGCGCACCACGACGGCCTTGACGACGTCGCCGCGCTTGACGTTGCCGCCGGGGATGGCGTCCTTGACCGTCGCCACGATGACATCACCGATGCCGGCGTAGCGCCGCGACGAGCCGCCGAGCACGCGGATGCACAAGATCTCCTTGGCGCCCGTGTTGTCGGCGACCTTCAGCCGCGATTCCTGCTGAATCACTGGATCTCCTCGACCTGGTTACTGTGTGCACGGCAGATACCGACCTGACGTGCGCGGTCTTGTCACTAATTCACGTCACCCCAAGAGGCACGCAGGGTTTTCTCCCATGAAGAGAACCGAGGTCTGCCCGAGGCAACCCCCATATACTAGGTGAGCTCGGGGAATGCTCCAAATCGCCGGTCTTTCCCGGCTCAGACCGAGACTCAGCCTCGCAAGCCGGGCGGGACGGCGTGCCGTCAGCCGACGGCGGGGGCCTCGCGACGGCGCGACGGTATCAGCATCGGTTCGCGCAGGTGGTGGCTGGTGCGGTCCTGGTAGGCAGCGGCTACCGCGAGCACCGTGGACGCGCTCCGACCGGCGATCTGCACCCCGATCGGCATCCCGCCGGCATCGAACCCGCAGGGCACCGACACTGCCGCCCAGCCACACCAGCTGAACGGGCCACACAACCTCATCAGGGTGCCGATCACCGCCGCCCGTCCCGCCTGGTCGGGGTCGTAGGCACAGTCCCGCACGAGAGGCGCGGTCACCGGGGTGGTCGGCAAGACCACCACGTCGACGGTGGCGCAGGAAGCCGCCAGACACCGCGCGAGCTCGTCGAGTGCAGCGATGGCCGCGGTCCGCGCCGCTGCCGGGATGGTCTCGGCGTGCCGCAGGTACCCGGCCACCTCAGCGGTGTAGCGATCCGTCCGCTGAGGGTAGAAGTCGGCGTCCCGGTGGACGTCGAGAAAGTCGGTCAGCACGTACTGTGCGCGCGGCGCGCTCCACGCTTCGAACGGCGGAACCGAGACCGGCCGCGCCTGCACACCCGCTTCGGCCATCACGTCGGCGACGGCGGCGACGGCCTCGCCGACTCCGTCCCCCAGCTCACCTGTCTGCGCACCGACGATTCCGGCGGTCAGCCCGCCGACGTCAGACGGCACCGTGCCTCGTCGTCCGCTGAGGACGGCGCGGAGCACAGCGAGGTCGCGAGCGTCGCGCCCGATCGGTCCGCAGGTGTCCAGCCGCGGCGAGAACGCCGCGACCCCGTCGACGGGGATGTCGTCGCGGCCCGGCCGTAGACCCGACACCCCGCATAACGCCGACGGCACCCGGATCGAACCGCCGGTGTCGCTGCCCAACGCCGCCAGGCATTGTCCGGAGGCCACCGCGGCCGCAGATCCACCGCTCGATCCCCCTGGGATCCTCTCCAGATCCCACGGATTGCGGGTGGGCGGTGTGGTGACACCGTGGGCGGATCACTTGGCGCTGTCACCGATCCGATTGGCTTCAGGCAACAATGGATTCGATGAACCTATGACGACCGTTGTTCACCCGCAAAGGTCATCCTGCTCGACCTCTCCGCCGTGTCCTGTGCATCGTGCACCGATTCTGCGGAAATCGCATCGAGGCCAACCGCTTCTGCTAGAGGAGTCTCAGCTGACCACAGCGCAGACGAGTTCGACCTCGACGGGCGCGCCGGAGGGCAGTGCGCACACCCCGATTGCGCTACGGGCAGGGCGACCGACCTCGCCGAGTTCGTCGACCAGCACCGCGGATGCCCCGTCGGCCACTGCCGACAGAGCAGTGAATTCCGCTGTGCACGCGATGAACACCGTCATCTTCAGACACCGAAGTGCGGCCCCGCTGGGTATCGCCGACCGAGCAGCGACCAGTGCGTTGCCTGCCGCCAACCCGGCCGCGAACCGCCCCTGATCCGGGTCGAGCCCGTCCCCCACCACACCGGTGAACGCGAGCACGCCGTCGCGTCGCGGCGTCATGCCGGCGGTGTAGACGACACCGCCGTGCAGCACCGCCGGCACGTAGTCACCCTGAGGGCGCGGGACCGGACGCTCAGTCGACACCGAGCGCGACCCCCTCCTGCCGCGGGTCGGCGGCACCCGAGAGCACCCCTCGCTCGTCGAGCGAGATGACCTGGGCACTACCGCCGGCGTCGAGCGCACCCTGGGTGATGACTCGGTGCCCCCAGGACGCCAGCTGGGACCGGACAGCGTCCGGGACTGTGTCCTCGATACGCAGCTCCTCGGTCGCGCCGACCACGTCGGCGTCGGAACCGGGGAACACGGTGAAGCGCGGCGCGGACACCGCCTCCGCGGGATCGAGTCCGTGATCGAGCAGGTGCGAGATCAGCTGCATGTTCCATTGCACCTGCCCGTCGCCACCGGGGGTGTTGCCCGCATGCAACAGCGCGCCGGCGTCGTCGGTGACGACCCAGGCGTTGAGGGTGTGCAACGGCTTGCGCCGAGGCGCCACCTCGTTGGGGTGACCGGGGATCAGATAGGCGCCACGGCCCAACCGGTTGTTGAGGACCACCCCGGTGCCCGGCACGGTGAACTTGGCGCCGAACGTGAAGGCCAGCGAATGGATGAAGCTGACCGCGCGACCGTCGGCGTCGACGGCTACCGTGGAGGTGGTGTCGCCGATCCCGACATCGACCGGTGTCCGCTGCTCACAACGGCTTTCCAGGTCGCGGCGCTGGAGGTCCAGACGTTCGGGTTGCAGCACGTAGCGCGCACCGTCGTTGTCGGAGCCGCAGAGCGCCAGGCGGTCGGCGAAGCTCAGCCTCGCCGAGCGTGCCAGCCAGTCGATCGCCTCGGCGGTCATCCAGCCGTGGAAGCCGACGACACCGTCGCACAGCCCGGCCTGCTGCAACACCATCCAGCCCGGTGTCGGCAGCGGTGTCTGGTGCACGACCGCCCCGGCGTAGCGCCCGGACACCGACGGTTCGGCGGCGACGTGCGCGCCTGCGGCCCACTCGGCCCCGCTGAACGGCGCGCCCCCGGCCTGCAATGCCGCCACCGCGCGCTCGGCGAACCCACCGGTGTAGAAACCGCCCGGGTCGCGGGCGAGTTCGCGGATGGTCCGCGCCAACTCGGGCTGCGCCAGCCGGGTTCCGACATGCGGCGGGCGTGCCGCCGGGGCGTAGACCGATTTCAGATCGGCGTCGGCGCACACCGCGGTCAGCGCCGTGGTGACGTCGCCGGCGGTTCGCGCCGAACACGGCAGACCGCTCTCGGCGATGCGCGCGGCGGGCTCCCACAACTGTTCCAGCGACCACGTGGCGCCTTCGGTGTGCAGACGCGCCAGCGCCGCAGGCGCGCCGGGTACCGCGACGGCCAGTGCGCCGTCCAGCGGGATCGCGGAAAAGCCTCTGTCGGTGTAGAAGTCGCGCGTTCCGCCGTCGGGCCCGTAGCCGGAGCCGTTGACGGTCCAGACCCGGCCGTCGGGTTCCCGCACCACCGCGAACGCGTCCCCGCCGATGCCGCACTGCCCGGGTAGCGTCAGCCAGGTCAACGCCGCCATCGCGAGCGTCGCGTCGACGGCGTTGCCGCCGTCGGCCAGTACCCGCGCCCCGGCCAGGCTCGCGGCCGGGTGGCTGCTGCTGACCATGCCACCGGCCGACAGGGCCGGCGGCCGCCGCGTGTCCATCAGGCGCCTCGACGGGCCCGCCGGGTGGGGCCGGCGGGCATCTGACCGGGTTCGACGCCGACGAAGATCTCGCCGTCGCGCTCCTGCACCGGGAACGTCTGGATGGGCTCGGTGGCCGGCGGGCTGATGGGTTCACCGGTCTCGAGGTCGAATGCGCTTCCGTGGCAAGAGCATCCGATGCCGTCGTCGCGCAGCTTGCCCGACGACAGCAGACAGTCCAGGTGGGTGCAGTAGTTGGAGGTGGCGTAGGCCTTGCCGTTCAGCCGCGCCACCGCGAACTCGTGCTCACCGGCATAGAAGCGCCGCACAATCCCCTCGGGCACCTGACCTGATCGCGCCACACGAACGAATTCCATTGTCATACTCCGTTTTTCTGTAGTGGTCGATCAACTCGCCGAATTGAGGTACACGGTCTTCTCGGTGAGGTAGAACTCCATCATCGAGGGCCCGGCCTGTTCTTTGAAGGTCGCGGTGGACGAGGCCTTGTAGCCGCCGAAGGGCGCGTTCATCGCCATCCCCGTCGTGGGCTGGTTGACCTTGACCAGACCGGTGCGCGACTCCCGCACGAACGTCTGCGCGACGGCCAGGTCGCCGGTGATGATCGACGCCGAGAGTCCGTACTCGGTGGCGTTGGCCAGCTCGATGGCCTCGCGCAGCGATCCGGCGCGCTGGAACGCCAGCAACGGCCCGAACACCTCGTCGGTGACGATCCGCATGCTCGGCGTGGTGTCGGTGAAAACGGTCGGCTGCGCAAAGAATCCGCCGTCGTGGCCGGGCACGTCGACGGTGGATCCGCCGCAGCGCAGGCGCGCGCCCTCGGTCGTGCCGATCTGCACGTAGCTGACGAACTTCGCGAGCTGCTCGGCGCTGGCCAGGGCACCCATGTCGATGCCGGCCTGCGCCCCCGGGCCGACGCGCAGCGCTTGCGCGCGAGCGACGACGCGTTCGACGAGCTCGTCGTGCACGGCGTCGGTGGCGATCACACGGCTGGTCCCGGTGCACGCCTGACCGGACAATCCGAAGGCGCCCTTGACGATCAGCGCCGCGGCCCGGTCCGGGTCGGCGTCGTCGGCCACCACCACCGGGTTTTTGCCACCCATCTCCAGCTGCACCCGCCGGTGCGGTCCCACCCGTCCGTAGATGGACCGCCCCACGCCGGTCGACCCGGTGAAGGTGACCGCGGCGACCCGGTCGTCGGCGGCCACGGAGGCGCCCGCGGCGCCGTCACCCTGGACCAGCGCGATGGCGCCGGGCGGTAATCCGCCGGCCAGCAGGGCCTCCACCAGGCGCTGCCCCATCAGTGGGGTCAGCTCGGACGGCTTGAACAGCACCGGGTTTCCGACGGCCAGGGCGGGCCCGAGCTTGCGGGAGGGGATGTTGAGCGGGAAGTTCCACGGCGTGATGGCCCCGACGATGCCGACGGGTTCGCGCACCGTGTACAGCAGCGTGTCACCGCCGACGGGATAGGTGGCCCCACCGCACCGGGTGGCTTCGGCGGCGTAGAAACGCAGGTTCGCCGGAGTGCGGCTGACCTCCATCGTCGCCTCGGCGACCGTTTTGCCCTCTTCGCGCACCAGTTCGTCGATCAGCTGCGCACTGCCGGCTTCCAGATGAGCGGCCGCCGATTCCAGCACCGCGGCGCGCCGTTCCGGCGACGTCGCCGCCCACTCGGGTGCGGCCTTGTCCAGGTGGTCGATCGCTGTCGCGACATCACGCGGGCCCGACGCCGGGAAGGTGCCGACGACGTCAGTAGGGTCCGCCGGGTTGCGGCGGGTGAAGGTCTCCCCCGAGACGGCGGGCACCCAGTTGCCGCCGATGAAGTTCAGGCCGTCGGTCATGCATGCACCTCTTCGTCGTCGTAGACCAGATCCCACAGGTCGCTGTCCTCGTCGCAGAGCGCCGCGGTGTCGACCTCACGGCCCAGCAGTTCCCGCACGGCCATGATGTCCTCGCCGCGCTCGACGCTGAACGCCCCGCACACCGCCCCGCCCTGCAGGTAGACGGCAGTGAAATCCATGCCGTCGAGGTCGCCCCGGATCAGCGGGTCGCCGGCTGCGGTACCGACGAACTGGAGATTGCGGCCGTGCTGGTCGGACCAGAACCACGGCGGCTCATCGGAACCGGTTCCGCGATCGAGGATGGCGTCGGCCACGGCGGCGCCCTGCCTGCTGGCGTTGTCGAAGTGTTCCAGGCGCACATGCGCGCCGGCCCGGGGCGAGTAGCGGCGCGCGACGTCGCCGGCGGCGAAGATGTGCGCAATGCTGGTGCGTCCGGCGGCGTCGGTGACGATGCCGTCGTCGAGGTGCAGCCCGGTCGCCGCCGCGGCGTCGATGTTGGGCGTGATGCCGATCCCGACGACGGCCACGTCGGCGTGCACGGTGCTGCCGTCGGCGATGTCGACGACCACGCCGTCAGCGGTGGTGCGCACGGCGTCCAGCGCCGACCCCGTGCGCAGGTCGACACCGCTGTCGCGGTGTAACCGGCACACGGCCTGCCCCATGGCGGTCCCGATGACCCGTGCCAGCGGCAGCGGCGCCGGGTCGACGACCGTGACGTGCACGCCCGCCGCGGTGGCGGTGGCGGCCAGTTCCAGACCGATGAAGCCGGCGCCGACGATGGCCAGCCGCCGTCCCGCCGTGAGCTGGGGCGCCAACCGGGTGGCGTCGTCGAGCGTGCGCAGGTAGTGGATCAGTTCGGGGCGGGGGCCGGGCACGGGCAGCGTGCGTGGGCGGCCACCGGTGGCGAACAGCACCGCGTCCGCCTCGATGTCGGGGCCACCGTCGATCTGCACGGCTCTCGTCGCCGCGTCGACCCGGCGTACCTCGACACCGGTGACGATGTCGATGTCGTTGTCGGCCAACCACTTCTGCGGCAGAATCCACAACGAGTCGAGACCCTCGGCGCCGCTGAGGAACTCCTTGGACAGCGGCGGCCGCTGGTACGGCGGGTGGGGTTCGTCGCCGAGAAGCACGATGCGACCGTCGAACCCTCTCCTGCGCAGGTTGCGGGCGGCGACGGCGGCGGCCTGCCCGGCTCCGATGGTGACGACGGTGCGCCGGGTCATGCCCGCGCCTCCTGTTCTGCCTCGGCGGCGGCCTCGGGGCGCTTCGGCGTCGGCTGGACGTAGATGGTGCCGGCGTCGTCGACGCGCACCGGGTAGGTCGGCTGGCAGCGGTCCTGGTCGGCTTCGTAACCGGTCTCCAGATCGAACTGCCACTGATGGCCGGGGCAGATCACCTTGCCGTGCAACAGCGTGCCCTTGAACAACGACCTGTCCTGGTGCACGCACAGATCGGCGAAGGCGTACACCCGGCCGCCGGCCTGGAACAGAGCGATGGCCACGTCGTTCAGCTCCACGCGCAGTTTGCGGCGTCGGCCCATCTCGTTGACGGTGGCCACGGCCACCCATTCCGCGGTCATCGGACTCCTCGACTCGTGGCGATGTCGGCGTGATCGGTTGCGGTCGGCGCAACCGATCACGCCGAGATCACTCAAACGGCTACTGGCTCGAGCTCGGGCGCGACGTAGGTGTCGTACAGGCCCTTGGTGTAGGAGAACCGCATCTCGGCACCCCAGCGCACCAGTTGGAGGCAGCGCTGCTGCAGCTGCGGGGTGTCGGCATGGTCGAGCACGATCTGGTAGCCGCGCTCGCCGTGCACCACATCGGAGGTGATGTGCAGGTCGAAGAACTCGATCTCGTCCTCGGTGAACTTGTACACCTCCCGAAGCGGCACGATCTGTTTGGTGTAGATGCTGGGCACCTGGGACTCCAGACCCACCACCAGCGCCGCGGTCGCCACCACGAAATGCTCGCGCTGCGACACCGCGTAGCACCACGACTGCAGACCGCGGGTGATCGCGTTCATGTTGTTCGGGTCCTCGATGCGTTCCTTGGTGGTACCGCACGCCTCGCCGAACTTGATCAGCAGATCGGTGTGGCGGATGTCGGCCAGTTCCTCCTCGTACATGTTCTGCAGCGTGAAGTCCTTGGCGCCGGTGAACTCGTCGGGGGTGTTGGCGTAGATGTTGGCCAGGTAGTCGGCGAACGGACCGACGTAGTGGAAGTGGTTCTCGGCCCAGCGGGCGAAGTGGTGGCGCTCGAGCCGGCCCTCGGCCCACGCCTTGGAGAACGACGCGTTCTTGGCCTCACGGCCCTTGATGGCGTCTTCGAGTTGCGCACGGAACTCGTCGCGCCCGAGAAGTTGGGTCATCGGTGGGACTCCTGATCGTCAGTGGGGATGGGTTGGCTGCCGTGGTATGCGATCCACGAAACCCGCTGTTGCGGTGACTGATTCGGGCTCCGTCGCAGTGGCGAGATCACGCATCGTCGCGAATCATCCTCGGCACCAGCGACGTTAGCGAAAGTGCCGACGTGTTGACCATGGACAACTTGACCGTTGATCATCGGCATTCGCAGGTCAGAGTGCACAGTCGGTCTGAGTGCTCAATGGATCAGCGGGCGCCGACCGCGGCGGTCAACGACTCGAACTCGGCGAGGATCGCCGCGCCGACCTCTTTGTCCTGGGCGCCGTTGCCGCCACTGATGCCCACGCCGCCGACGATCTGGCCGTTGAACACCAGCGGAAAGCCGCCGACGAAGATCGCGAACTTGCCCGGCAGCATGTGGCTGATACCGAACGCCTCGTTACCCGGCAGCGCGGGACCGTTGGGCGGCTCGTTGAACAGATGGGTGGCCCGCTCGTGACCTGCCGCGGTAAAGGCCTTGGCTATCGAGATGTCCACACCGGTCAACCGCGCGCCGGGAAGCCGGTGCAACGCCACGACATTGCCGCCGTCGTCGCAGATGCACAGCGTCTGCTTGACGCCGATCTCCTCGGCCTTGGCCCGGCCGGCCGCAAGCAACGGGAGGGCGTCGTCGAGGTTGATCCGATAGATCTGGTGCATGGTGGGTTTCACTCCTGTGGGTTGCGCTGACAGGCATTGCGCCTGTGGAGATGTCTACCAACGGCGCCGCGCCGGGTCCCGGGTCAACATGTCCCCCGTTCGACGCGCATACGGGTCAAACTGCACATAGTGTGTGGGGCGGTTCCGGGTGTATTCGGTGTACAGGTGAATCGGGAGCCCACGAATCAGAGCAGGTGACACATGGCGCCGGTAGGACATGACGACGATCGACTGACCGTCGCGGGACTGCTCGACGAAGCGCTGATGTCCGGGGCCCGTGTGGTCGCCGGCGGCGACCATCTCGATCGCGAGTTGCACTGGGTGTTACCGCTTTCCGAAGTTCTCTCCCGCCCCGACCCGCTCGACGGCGTCGCGGTGTACAGCCGGCCCGAAGCGCTGCTGGGCAACGGCGGCGCGCTGGCCGCCCTGGCCGCGCGCGGTGCGACCACCCTGGTCATCGACGGGGCGGCACCCGTCGACTTTCCCGGCCGGCGGCTGCCGGGGCACCTCGTCGTCATCGAGATGGCCTTCCCGGCGGGTTTCGCCGCACTGAACCGCCTGCTGGCCGAGCGTGCGCTGAGCCGCGAGGTGCACGTCATGCGCTACGCCACACATGTGCACGCGTCGCTGGCCGGACTGTTCCACCGCGGAGCCGGCCTGCAGCTGCTGATCCGCGAGGTCTCGAATCTGGCACGCAATCCGGCGCTGGCGCTCGACGCGCGCGGAAACCTGGTCGCGCACCACGGCATCGCGCCGGACGTCGCCGAAGCCATCAGCGAGTCGATCCTCGGCATGCTGACCACCGATCTCCCCGCCTCGGCGCGCCGCTCGGCACACCACGACACCCGGGTGGAAACGGTCGACACGCCGGCCGGGACCTGGACAGTGGTGTCCACGGCGATCCGACTGGGCAAATCCTTCGAGGGCTGGGTCCTCGTGCTGGTGCCCAGCGACGAGCCGGGTACCCACGACCTGGCCCGGCACGTCGTGGTCACCGAGCAGGCCACGGCGATCATCGGCTCGGAGATGCTGCGCCAGCACAGCGTCGACGAGGCCGAGGAACGCGCCCGGGGTGACTTCGTCCAGGCACTCGTGCACGGCCACTTCTCCAGCGAGCACGACATGCGCGCCCGGGCCGAGTACCACGAGATCGACATCGATTCCCGCTTCGGCGTTTTCGTCGCCCCCGGTGCGGTACCGCGCGGGGTGGACAATC
This sequence comes from Mycolicibacterium poriferae, assembly GCF_010728325.1. The sequence goes on along the minus strand of NZ_AP022570.1, from coordinate 1,683,460 downwards.
CGACCGCGTCGATGGTCCGGTTGGCCCGGTACGCCGCGGGCGTCGCCCCCGACCCCGCGGTGCGCTCGTATGTCACCGTCATCGGCGACGTCCTGGTGGTCGTGCGCTCCCTGCGCGGCGACGACGAGACCTCGATGCGCCGCGAGATGACCCAGTACGCCGAGGCGATGGCCGCGGAGCTGGAGTCGCGTCGCGGCAGTCCGGTCGCCGTGGCCTACGGGCGTCCGGCGCGGGGCGCGGGCGAGGTGTCCGGGGGTTACCGGGAGGCCCGTGTCGCGCTGGGTATCGCGCGTCGGCTGAGCCGGACCGGGGCCATCTCGTATCAGCAACTGCGCAGCTTCACCGTGCTGGCGGACATCACCGACACCGAGCAGAGCCGCGCGCTCGTCCAGGACGTCCTGGGCCCGTTGCGGTCGGCACCTGATCTGGTCGAGACCCTGATCGGCTACCCGTCCCACGGCGGCAACGTCAACGCCACCGCGCGGGCCCTCAACGTCCACCGCAACACCATGCTGGCCAAGCTGGACCGCATGTCGCGGGCCCTGGGACTCGACATCCGGGTGCCGGACAACCAGTTCACCGTGTGGCTCGCGGTCCGCATCGACATGCTCGCCGACGTCCATGCGGCCGTGGACCGCGAAGCCCGCTATCGCTGAGGCCGCCTCACGGCGGGTCGGCGCCGCAGAACGAGGCCAGTAGGCCCAGCCCCGCCATCACCGCGGTCAGCGCGAACACCGCCGGGTAGGACGCCAGGTGAAGCGCGATGGCCACCCACGCCGCGCCCATCGCCGAACCACCGAACCTGGCCAGGTTGTACAACCCCAGCCCGGTGCCGTGCGCACCCGCCGGCGAACGGGTGGCGCCCGTCGCGGCCGGCGTCTGCACCAGCGCGATACCCACACCGGCGAGGACCAGGATCACCGTGACGGCGACGAACACGGCGTGCGCGGCACCGAAGCGGCCCGAGACGGCTGCCGCCAGTCCCGCCTGGGCGACGATCAGCAGCACCAGGCCGGTGCGCATCACCCGGCGCGGACCGAGACGATCCAGGTAGCGACCGACCAGCGGCCCCAGCAGGGCCATCGTGGCCGGCACGGTGAGCAACACCAACCCGGCCGCCGAAGCGGACCTGCCCTGGGTGATGAGGTAGAGCGGGATCGCCAGCAACATCGCGCCCAGCGCGAACATCTGCGTGAACGCCGCCACCGAGCTGCGGACGAAGCGCACCTCGGCGACGAGTCGCACGGCGACGAACGGGTTCTCGACCCGTAGGCAGTGCCAGACGAAGAAGCTCAGGACCGCCACCGCGACGCCGAGCAGCGCCAGGACGGCGGCGGTGGTGCCCGGCGCGGGGATGAGGGCGACCCCGAGGATCAGCAGGCCGGAGCCGAACGTCAGTGCGCATGCTCCCGTCAGGTCGAACCGCATCCTGGTGCCCGGGTAGGCCGGAATGTGGCGCAGCGTGCCGATCAGGCCGGCCAGCGCGACGGGCACCAACGGCACGAACACCCAGCGCCACCCCCACGCATCGGCGACGAAGCCGCCCATGGCCGGGCCCGCCGCCTGTCCGATTCCGTTGACCGAAGCCCAGGCACCCACCGCGCGCCCTCGCCTGTCCCCGTCGAACAGCCAGGTGAGCAGTCCCATCACGGCGGGGGCGAACGCGGCGGCGAGCAAACCGCCCAGGCAACGCCAGGCGACGAGCAGCTCCAGCGAGGGGGCGGTGGCCGCGCCGACCGCGCACACCGCAGTGCCGATCAACGCCACGCAGTACACCCGGCGCCGGCCGAACCGGTCCCCGATCCAGCCCACCAGCGGCATCGTGGCGGTGAACGTCAGCAGGAAACCGACCACGACGAAGACCCCGCTGCTCAGCGGGGCGTCGAACTCCTCGAGGATGGCCGGCAGCGGGACGTTGACCACGTTGTTGCTGACCGTGCCCACCAACGTGCCGGCGAGCAGGGCCGCCAGCGCCAGCGGTGTGCCGTCACCCTGCGGCCGGCCAGCGGCGCCCGGCCGCTGAATGTCGGTGTCTGTCATGGTCGCTCGGAGGTCACCATCGATCTGTCGGGGATGCCCGTGCGGGCCTGATATCGCGTCATGCCCACTGTCTCACCGACAGGGCCGGACCGGCAGCCCACGCCGAGGGCATCATGCACAGCCGGGGCGGCCGAATCTGAACAGTGCGCACAGCGACCCGGAAATCGGCTCTAACACCTGCGAAGTCGCCCTGTGTCGCTTTTCGCCGACATTGTTACCTGCCTGAAACGCGCTGACATCTCACCGACAAGCTCGGAGCATATTGCACATAGGTGGCCACAAACCGGTGTGCACTGTGAGCGTTGACCGTGACGGTCGACACGCCGAGCATTCCACCAACAGACTGCACAGCCCACGAGCAGTTGCGACGAAGGGCCCTGCCTATGCAAGTTCAACTGACTGCCGCGCACTGGATCTATCTGGCCGGCATCGTCGTCATCCTGATCACGATGGCGATGCGCAAGAACATCGTGGTGCCTGCCGTGGCCGCCACGATGCTGACGGCGTGGGCGTTCTCGGGCAGCATCATCACCGGTCTGTCGTCGATCTTCAATGCCAGCCTGGTGGCCGCCCAGGAGTTGTTCAACATCTTCCTGATCATCGCGCTGGTCACCGCGATGCTCGGCGCGCTGCGCGAGATGGGGGCCGATCGGCTGATGGTGACCCCGTTCCGCCGTGTGATGCGCGCGGGCACAAGCAGTTTCCTGATCCTGGCGCTCGTCACCTACGTGATCTCGCTGTTCTTCTGGCCCACGCCGGCGGTGCCGCTCGTCGGTGCCGTGCTGATCCCGGTGGCGATCCGCGCCGGCCTCACACCGTTGTCGGTGGGCATGGTGATCGCCATCGCCGGACAGGGCATGGCGTTGTCCGCCGACTACATCATCAAGGTCGCCCCCGGCATCTCGGCCACGGCGGCCGGCGTCGACCCCGACAGTGTGGCGGACAAGTCGCTGGTGCTGTCCTTGATCGTGGGCGTGGTGGCGCTGCTGGTCACCTACGTCACCCAGCGCCGCACGTGGCGCAAGCCGTCGCCGGAGCTGCTCGTGGCATGGGAGAACAAGGCCGACAAGTTCGGCATGACCGGCGGCGAGAGCGCCGGGAGCGCGGGCAGCGGTGACAGTGCGGGCAGCGGCGGCAGTGCCGCCGATGGCGGCCAGGGTGGCCCGACGGGGGCCCGCCCCGCAGACTCCCCGGTCGATTCCGGTGGGTCCGTGAGCGAGGCGCGTCCGGCGGCTGCGGCGACGCTGGTGCGCACCGAACCGGTGGCCGAACCGGCGCCGTCGGATCCGCCGAAGACGAACTCGGCCAAGGTGTTCGCCGTGCTGGTCCCCACCGCCTACTTCGCCTTCATCGCCTACCTGCTGCTCGGCAAGTTCACCTCCCTGGTGCCGCCGCTGCAGGGCGGCGACGCGGCCGGGATCGTCGGCGGAATCGCGGCGCTGCTCCTGTTCGCCGCGTGCGTGACCAACGACAAGCGCAACTTCCTCGAGAGTTCCTCGGCGCACATCACCGACGGCCTGGTCTTCGCGTTCAAGGCCATGGGCATCGTGTTGCCGATCGCGGGATTCTTCTTCATCGGCAACGGTGATTTCGCCGGCCGCATCCTGAGTCTGCCCGAGACCGCGACCCCGCCGGCATTTCTGTTCGATCTGATCAGCGCCGCGCAGTCGCACATCACCCCCAACCCCGTGGTGCTGGCATTCGGCGTGCTGATCATCGGTATCGTCGCGGGTCTCGACGGCTCCGGCTTCAGCGGACTGCCCCTGACCGGTGCGCTCGCCGGCGCGCTCGGACCGGCCGGCGGGATGGACCCGTCGACGCTGGCGGCGATCGGCCAGATGGGCAACATCTGGTCGGGTGGTGGCACCCTCGTGGCGTGGTCGTCGCTGATCGCCGTCGCCGGTTTCGCCCGCGTTCCGGTGCTCACGCTGGCCCGCAAGTGTTTCCTGCCGGTGATGACCGGACTCGTGTTGAGCACGGTGTTCGCGCTTCTGGTGTTCTGAGGACGACGATGCTCGCCGCACTGGACCGCGACCGTCTCGCCCTGGTGGCGACCATGTCGTTGACCTTCGTCACCGGGGTGGTCGACGCGGTCGGCTTCCTGGCCCTGGACCGGGTGTTCACCGGCAACATGACCGGCAACATCGTGATCCTCGGAATGGGTGTGGCCGGGGCCGACGAGCTGCCGGTGTTGGGCCCTGCGGTCGCGCTCGTCGCGTTCACCGCGGCGGCGTGGGTGGCCGGGATGGTGCTGCGTAAACCTCGGTCGCTGGACCCGCCGGGCTGGCATCACCGGGTGACGGTGCTGCTCTCGGTCGGCGCGCTCGCGCTGACGGTCCTGACCGTCGTCGCGGCGTTCACCGGGTCCGACGCGGGGCCGCTGCTCAAGGTGGTGCTCGCCGCGACGACGGCAGCGGTGATGGGTCAGCAGGCCGTCGCCGCGCGAGCGGTCGCGGTCGCCGACATGACGACCGTGGTCGTCACGTCGACGCTGGCGTCGCTGGCGGGCGAGACGTGGCCGCGCGGCGGTCGGGGGGCGGTGTTCAACCGCCGGCTCGGGGCGATCGTGACGATCTTCGCCGGCGCTCTGGTGGGCGCCCTGCTGCTGCGGATCCACGTCGCGGTGCCGTTCGGCCTGGCTGCAGCGCTCACGGCGGGCACCGCATGGCTGGGGCACCTGCGGCTGTCGCCGCGCGCGGCGCTGACCTCCACCGGTTGACCGGATCAGTCCAGGGTCACCAGCAGCACCGTGCGCTCCTCGCGGCCGCGCCGCATGATCCGTTCGACGACGGTGACCACGTTGAACACCAGGCCGTACTTGCGCTTGATCGCGGCCCGCACGCGGCGGACGTCGTCGTCGTGGTCGAGCACCTCGGCGTGCCCACCGATCCGGGGTGCGCCTTCCGGCACGGAACCTGTGCGGTTGCACGGGGCGACCGACACCCTGGGGTCACGGCGGGCGCGCTTGACCTTCCAACTGTCCGACGGCGTCCAGAACGCGAGCCGACCGTCCTGCGCCGCCACCCACATCGGCGTCGCGACGGCCTCACCGCTGCGTTTGTACGTCGTCAACGACACGAACTTCTGCGCACCGAGATCGGCGACCGCGTCAACCATCACACCAACCTACGCGCCGGTGACGCAGCGGAAACCGATGTGGGTGGTGGCGCTGTCCTGGGATTGCGGTGAACGCGCCGCGGGCCGGTACCGGTGGCAGTACTCCGGCGCGCACAGATGCGATCCACCTTTCAGCGCCTGCACCAGTGCAGGATCGGGACCCGTTGCCGGACAACAGGTCTGAGTGCCGCCACCTATCTCGTGGTGGCCGCTGAACCGGGTCGTCGTCCACTCCCACACGTTGCCGATCATGTCGACCAGCCCGTAGCCGTTCGGCGGAAAAACCCCGACCGGCGAGGTGCCCGCCCAGCCGAGGGCACCGTCGTTGCGGTACGGGAAGCGGCCCTGCCAGGTGTTGGCCATCACCTGGCCGCCGGGCGCGGGTTCCTCGCCCCACGGGTAGGTCGACGTCGATCCGCCCCGCGCCGCGAACTCCCATTCCGCTTCGGTCGGCAACCGTCGGCCGGCCCAGCGTGCGTAGGCGGCGGCGTCGGCGTAGCAGACCTGGACCACCGGGTGCTCGGGCCGGTCGGCGAGAGCGTCGGTGTCGCTGCCCGGCCCGAAGGGGTGCCGCCAGTCCGCGCCGGGAACCCACTGCCACCATTGGCGCCAGTCGCGCAGGTCGACCGGCCCGCTGGTGGGGTGGAACACCAGCGCTCCGGGCACCAGGTCCTCGGCGGCAGCGCCGGGGAACAGCGCCGGGTCGGGCGCGAGTTCGGCGACGGTCCGATAGCCGGTGTCGCCGACGAATTCGGCGAACTGCGCGTTGGTCACCGGATGGCGCTCGATCGCGAACGGGGCGACGCTGACGGTGTGGGCGGGCGCCTCTTCGGGGTAGAAGCGGGTCGAGCCCATCCGGAAGGTACCGCCGTCGATGTCGACGAGGTCGGTGAGCATGCGTTTCAGGGTAGGCCGATCTCGAAGTCGTCGGTCAGCAGCGCCGCCGGCTCGTCGAATCCGGGCGCGTCGGACGGTGCCGTGACGTGCACGGCGATCAGGTAGTCACGCTCGCCGGTCGGGACGTGCACGATGCGGTCGCGGTACTGGACGGTCTGTGTGCCGTCGGACAGGATGCCGAGCAACGTCTGCCCGGACAGTCCGCACATCTCTCCCGGCAGCACGCTGAGGGTGGTGATGGAGCTGTCGGCGGTGAGCTGGTCGGCGTACTCGCGGAAGGCCGTCTCCGCATCGGCGTCGGTCGCGGCGATCGTGACCACCGCCCGCATGCCCGCCGGCCCGTTGAGTTCGGCACCGACGTCGCCGTTGCCGCCGGACATCGACCATCCGTCCGGCACGGCCACCGTTGCCGTCGGCGCGTCCGGATCGGCCACCAGGGCGACCGTGCGCACCGGCGGCAGGGTGGCCGGCGCGCAGAGCGGTTCCGGGCCGGGCCGCGGCTCCGGGGTCGGCACCACACCGGGAGCGGGCTCGTCGCGCCCGGTCGTCGCGGTGGTGGTGCTGGCGCTCTGCTGCGCGCCGGGGGCGGCCACCGGCACGCCCTCGCTGCTGCGCGTGCACGCCGACCCGGCCAGCACGGCGAGCAGTGCGACGACGGCGAGGCGGCGCGGCACCGTCAGTCCCTGGCGAAGGCCCGGGCGAGCTCGCGCTCGGCGTCGAGGTAGGGCGCGCCCGAGACGTCGACGACGATCCGGCCGATCGTGCCGCCGGTGAACTCGAACGGCGCGCGGTAGGCCGTCGACACCGGTTGCCCCGCATTGCGGCCCACGCTGACCCCACCGCCGGCGAGGCCGAACATCACCGGATGGGCCTTGACGCCGGTGCGGGAGGCCACCGCCGCGCCGTCGACGTACAGGGTGACGTCCCCGACCGGGGTGTGGCTGCCCTCCACGGTGCCGGTGCGCGCGAAGCCGACACCGACGATGTGGGCGCCCGCGGGCAGCGGGTCGGCCGCGCCGACGTGCTGTTCCTCCTCGCCGAAGAAGTTGTACACGAACTGCAGTCGGCCCTCGTCGACGTAGAGCACGTAACCACCATGTCCCGCACCCTGTTTGAACAGCACGCCGCGCACGTCCTCGCTGTCGACGGTCACGTCGGCCAGCACCGAGAACGACCGGCCCGCGATGTTGACGCAGCCGCCGACCGCGACGGGGGCGGTGTGCGGGTAGTAGACGTAGCTCGTGCGGTCCCCGGCCAATGAGGGCCGCCACCGGCTGATCATCTCGAACACACCCAGATCGGACAACGGGATGCCGTTGTACTTCTCGGCTTCCGAGCGCCACAGCGCCTGCAGTTCGGCGAGCTTGTCGGGATGTTCGGCGGCCAGGTCGTGGCACTGGCTGCGGTCGACGTCGAGATGGAAGAGCTCCCAACGGTCCTGGTCGAAATGCGACCACCCCGACGGTGCGGCGGGGTGCACCGCGCTGGCGAACCAGCCCCGGTGCCAGATGCCCCTGGTGCCCAGCATCGTGTAGAACTGCGTCTCCTTGCCCGTGGGGGCGTCCGGATCAGCCAGGGCCACTTTGAAGCTGACGCCGTCCAGCGGTTTCTGCGGAATGCCTTTCACGGTGGCCGGCGCCACGATGCCGAGCAGGTCGTACACCGTCGGGGTGATGTCGCAGACGTTGACGTAGTTGTCGCGGATCTCTCCATGCGCGGAAATGCCTGCGGGCCAGGAGATGATCGCGGCGTCGGCGATCCCGCCCTCGTGCGAGGCGTAGCGCTTGTACAGCTTGTAGGGGGTGTTGAACGCCATCGCCCACCCGATCGGATAATGGCCGTACGTCGTGGGGCCACCCAGTTCGTCGAAGAAGCGCATGCTGTCCTCGACGGTGTCGATGTAGCCGTTGAAGAACTTGCCCTCGTTGACGGACCCGTTCGGCCCGCCCTCACCGCTGGCGCCGTTGTCGCTGATGACGACGATGATGGTGTTGTCGAGCTGGCCGGACTCCTCGAGATAGTCCAGGATGCGGCCGATCTGCGCGTCGGTGTAGGACAGGAAACCGGCGAACACCTCGGCCATGCGGGCGAACAGCTTCCTCTCGTCCTCGCTGAGCTCATCCCACGGCCGCACCGTGTCCTGCTCCGGCCAGGGTTGCCCGTCCGGGCCGGTGACATCGCTGTACGGGTTTACCGGGGAGAGCTCGGTGTCCGGTGCGACGATGCCGAGCCGCTTCTGGTTCTCCAGCACGATCTCTCGGTACCGCTCGTAACCCATGTCGAAGGCGCCGGCGTAGCGGTCCGCCCATTCGGTGAACACATGATGGGGCGCGTGCCCGGCGCCCGGGCAGACGTAGGAGAACCAGGGTTTGTCCGGTGCGATCATCGTCGAATCGCGGATGAATTCGATGGTCCGGTCGGCCATGTCCTTGGAGAAGTGGTAGCCCTCCTCCGGCGTGGCGGGCGCCTCGACCGGATGGCCGTCGTAGATCAGCTCCGGGTACCACTGGTCGGTCTCGCCGCCCATGAACCCGTAGAACCGGTCGAAACCGCGGGACAGCGGCCAGTGTCGGCGGGTGGCAGCGAGATTGGACTCCTCCAGGGGCGTCAGATGCCATTTTCCGACACAGGACGTGCTGTATCCGCGTTCGGCCAGCACCTCCGAGATCAGGGCGGTGTCAGGAGGAATGCGGCCGTTGATGCCGGGGAAACCCTCGGTGAATTCTTCGACGATCGCCATGCCGACCGTGGTGGCGTTGCGTCCGGTCAGCAGTGAGGCACGCGTGGGCGAGCACAGGGCGGTGGTGTGGAACTGCGAAAGCCGGACTCCGCGTTCGGCGATGCGGCGCATGGCAGGCATGTCGACCAGCCCACCGAAGCAGTCCCACGTCGCGATACCGACGTCGTCCCAGACGAGATAGAGCACGTTGGGGGCGTCGGGCGGCGCGGTGGGCGGCGCGTAGGGCCCCCAATCCGGTTCGGAATCCCGGATGTCCAGTTCGATCCTGCCGTTGAACTCCGTCGCCATAACGCCCCGTCCCTGTCGGTGGTGCCGCGTCAGCCCTGCTCGCGGCAGACATTACACCGGCTCGAATGGCGAGGTCGGCTGATTCCTCGCTAGTCCGTCACCGCGGGTTCGTTGACCCGGTAGAGCCGCCAATCGGGCTGACTGTCGCCGTCGTTGGGGATCTCCAGTTCCAGAGTGGCGATGTCGGCACCGGTCTCGTAGAGGGTGGGGTAGCGCAGGTTCAGGGCGTCGGAGACGCCCCGCCCTTCGTTGGGCACCGCCAGCAGGTAGCGGATTCCCCCGGCGGCCGGGTCGTTGAGTCGTTCGGTGAAGTCGTCGTCCGACGGGATGACGAACATGTTGGGGTCCTCCGAGGCCGCCACGACGGCGAACCCGTACACCGTGTCGGTGATCACCGAGGAGTCGGGCAGATCGAGGCTGTCGAGATAGTCGGCGATCGTGCGTTCGGTGGAGAACGTGGCGGCGATGCGGTGTTCGAGGGCCTTGCGTTCGGTCACGTTGTCCGGGTCCGGCGACAGCACCGCGCCGAGCGCGTACTCCTGGGGCGCGTACCGCGGCATGCCCATCCCCCACGCCGTGACCGGGACGGTGACCGCGAACAGCAGGGCCACTGGGGCGTATGCCGGCCACGCGCGACGCCCAGGGGGCTGCGTCTCGACGCGCGGCGGCGCGTAGCGGCCCCGCCGCCGCGCCTCGACGAGCACCCCGTCCGGGACGGCCAGCATCGCCAGGCAGGCGGTCAGCGGTATGGCGATGATGTAGAACCGCAGAAACGGAAACGTCGACCCCGACGCGTAGCTGTAGGCCTGGAAGGCCAGCGCGGCACCGTAGATGCCCAACGGCACCAGCATCACCTGCCAGTTCGGCGTGTCCCATCGGCGCGCCACGCCCCACATGGCGATGGGCACCAGCGTGGGCGCCAGCAGCGTGATGCAGGCGAGGGCGAACAGCAGCCCGCCGCCGAACGAGGGGGCGGACGCCCCGGACTGCTCCAGGATCGCGGTGTTGCCGTACTGAGAGGTGAACTGCGCGAACGCTTCCCCGGTGATCAACCAGCTGATCGCGGCCCAGCCGAGGAAGGTGGCCAGCCCCGGCCCGCTGACCAGGAGGACGTCGAGTAGCGCCCGCCGGATTCGCGGCGACGGCGTGGCGCGCCGGTAGGTGGTGACGCCGACCAGCACACCCGCCGCGGCGATACAGGCCACCGCGTCGTAGCGGGTCAGATAGGCCAATCCCATCGCGATACCGCCCGCGGTCACGAGGTGGTGCACGTCGTCGTCGACCATCCACATGATCAGCCTGCGGACCGCCCACGACATGAAGAAGATGAACGGCGCCTCGCTCATCCCGTTGGCGCCGTAGAACACGATCATCGGGTTGAGCGCGAACGCGGCTGTGATGGCGAGCGTGTAGCAGCGCGGCAGCCCCCGGTCCAGGCCCATTCCGGCGATCTGGACGACCGCGCCGGCCATGAACAGCGCCGACATCAGCGTGCCCGAGAAAGCGCGTTCGGCGATTTCGGGCCAGATCGGGCTCAGTGTCAGGAACGGTATCTGCACCATCGCGGTCAACGGCGTGAAGATGAAGCCGATCGCGGCCAGGTGCGGGTCACGGCTGAACAGCACCGACTGCGCCGCCATCACGCGTGACAGTGCGTCGCCCAGGATGAAGCCGTGGCGCACCTGCAGCCAGTAGCCCACCGCGCCGTAGAGGACCAGCGCCGCGAAGAACAACGCCACCAGCAGGCGCCGTCGGGTCATGGCGCCCCGGCTTTTCGAGCGTCGGCCGGATGTTCGGGCGGTTTGCCCGCCAGACCGTGAAAGGTCTTCTCCCAGTAGGACGGATTGCGGATCATCTGGTAAAGACCTTTGGCGGCCGCCACACTCATCATCACCCAGAAAATCGGCACCGTGATGGCGGCGAGCAGCAGATCGCTGCGGTCGTCCTCCCGCAGCGCGATCAGGTTCATCATGATCGTCGCGGCGTTGCCGAGCACCAGAGCCACCAATGCGGGGAAGTAGATGTAGGGCGGGAAGACCTCTTCGACGACCTCCGGCTGCCCCAGGAACCACAGCACGGTGATGAGCCAGAACACCAGGTTGAGCACCGACACGATCGGGGTACCGCCGAGCACCAGGTTGAACCGCAGGAAGCTGCGGAACCCGACGGTCTTGTACAGCCGCACGGGCCGGCGGATCTGGACCAGCCAGGTCTGCAGGTAGCCCTTGTACCAGCGCGAGCGTTGCCGGACCCAGTTGATCGGGTCGCTGTTGGCCTCCTCGAGCGTGTAGGAGTCGATCACGGCGGTGTGGTAGCCGCTCGAGGCGATCCGCAGGCCGAGGTCGGCGTCCTCGGTGACGTTGAACGGATCCCACGCGCCGATCTCGTCGAGGACGTCGCGGCGCAGGTGATTCGACGTGCCGCCCAACGGGATCGGCGACGTCGACACCATCATCCCGGGCAGCAGGTACCCGAACCACAGTCCGTACTCCGCGGTGAACCACGCGGTGAGGATGTTCTGATGTCCGTTGTGGTACACCAGCTTCGCCTGCACGCACGCCACGTTGTCGGGTAACGACCGGAAGGCGGCCACCACACGGCGCAACTGCAGCGGCTCCGGCAGATCCTCGGCGTCGTAGATCGTGACGATCTCACCGGTCGCGAAATGCAGGCCGTAGTTGCACGCCTTGGGTTTGGTACGCGGATGCGCGGGCGGAACCAGACACAGGGTGATCGCGTCGGACTCCGCGCAGTCTCGGGCCGCGGCGATGGTGACGTCGTCGTCGGCTTCCAGCAGCAGCAGCACCTGCAGCTTGTCCCGGGGGTATTCCAGGGTGGCCATCGCGCCGATGAGGTCACCCACCACTTCGGGCTCGTTGTAGGCGGGAACCAGAATGGTGTACGGCGGCAGATCCTCGTCGGGGATCGCCCGGGCCGCCTCGTCGGAGATGCCGATGGGCCGCGAGCGCAGGCCCTGCCGGAAGATCAGGACCCGGTCGGTCATCGTCAGCAGATACGCGACGGTGCTCACCCCGACCAGCACCACCGCGGTACCCATCGGCCACCGCACCGCGCAGAGGATCGTGATGAGCAGCGCCGACCACAGCAGCGCCCGCTGCCAGCCCACCACCGCCACCGACGCCGAGCGCAACGGATCGTCTTCGCGCAGCCCCTCGATGGCCCGGTGCAGCGCATGGCGCTGCACCGGTGTCAGGTCGTCGGCGGCCGGGTGGGGGGCGCTCACGGTGAATCTCCCGTCTGCGCGGCGATCAACGCCCGGCCGAACGTCGTCAGCAGGGCGGCATCCTTCCAGGTGGGTGCCTCCTGGAACAGCACGTCGTTGCCCCGGAACAGCAGGGTCAGCAGCGTCGAGATGGACGGCAGCAGGCTCTGCGTCGGCTCGGGAAACGGTGCGCCGGGTTCGTGGTTGTCGACCGCGAACACCGTCACGCGCTGAGCGAGTTCGTCGTCGCCCCAGACGAACTCGAGTGAGTTCCAGGTCACCAGCAGGTCGTCGTCGACCACGGAGATCATCCGTGCTTCCACGTCCCTACTCAGCTGAACAAGCTGGGGTTCGCTGATCCGGGCAGACGTGAGGCCGTACAGCACGCGCGTGGGGAACGTGCGGAACGCATACGGCCGCGTACTGACCGTGCTGTCCACGACAAGGGTGCGGGGCCGGGAGAACTTGTCCCAGCGGGGGTTACCGACGTCGGCGGTGATCTGCTGGCGCACCAGCACGGCGCCGGGCCCGAACATCCGGGAGACCGGGAACTTCAGGGTGCCCTGGATGGTCCACCCCGGCGGCGCCACCATCGGCATCTCCTGCCGCAACGGGTACGGGCTCGACCGCGGGGCGGGAGCTTCGCCGTCGGTGCTCGGGAGCTGGAACTGTGCAAGGGCCAGAGTGCACACCAGGACCAACGGCAGACCGGCCCACACCTGCTTGGCAGCAAGGGGTTCCACCTTGCGATCAAGCACCTTCTTGGGTTGCCCGCGCCTGGCCATGAAATAACCGATGGCACCGACGACAGACAGCGCGGTCAGCGCGGGCACCTGCTGGTACTCCCACAGGGCCGCCGTCGGCACGAAGAACGTGATCACACCGAGCACGGCGAATCCGACCACCCATGCCGCGAGCGAAGCGATGGCTCCCCGGCGATAGCTCGGGCCGAACGCGATGCCGGCGCCCAGACCGGCGATCAGCAACGTCGCGGCGCCGGCCGCCGTCTTACCGCCCCCGAAGGTCAACACAGCCAGGTAGTAGGGCAGCGGGAAGACCAGCAGCAGCATGCCCCACACCCAGGCGAACCGGATGACGGGGCGCAGGCCGAACAGCAACACGGCCGACGACGTCGCAAACAACCACATCGCGATCAGGTCGAGCCGCAGCAGCAGAAAGTACAGGTCGTACCGCGGCAGCAGCACCCACTGGATCATGATGGCCACCCCCATGCCCATCAGGCCGACGATGATGTCGGTCTGACGGTCGTGGATCGGCAGCTCGGTGCGCCTGCGACGCGCGACGGCGAACGCCACCAGGACCGCCGCGACGGGCACGGTCCACACGAACCCGCCCAGGCTGCCGTTCCGAGTGACCTCGACCAGGCTCAGCAGGCTCTGGTGGAACGCCACGGCGGTCGTCGCGATGATGAACGCCCAGCGCAGGACCAACCGGTAGACCGGGTGCAGGTTGTAGTACCGCTGCGCGAACGAGACATCGGCTGCGTCGCCGTCCTCGACAGTGGCCGGGCCGGCGGTCATGACGTCGGCGACTTCCGTCGTGCGCGCGCCACGATCACCGCCACCGCGAGCACGACCGACACTGCCGCGAGCGCGATCGCCGCCCACGCCCACCACGGCAGGCCCGCGTCGGGTGCCGGTGACTCGGCGGTGTCCTCCTCCTCGGCCTGGGTGGCGCCATAGACCACGGGTTGACGGTCGGCGGTGGCGATCACCGCTGTCCCGTCCAGGCCCGACCAGCGCTGGACGTTCTCACCGAGCCAGCTCAGCAGCGCGTCGACCTGCTCGGGGGCGTCGTTCGACGTGGCGACCAGCATGCTGCGCCCGTCGTCGTAGACCGTCTGCAACGAACCGAACCGCAGCGCCGGATCCAGCGTCAGCGTGGTGGCCTCCCCCGGCTCGCCCGCGCGCTGCACCGTCAGCTCACCGTCGGCGCCCGGTTGGACCGGCAGCGTGATGGTGTCGTCGGTCCAGCGTTCGGCGCTGACCAGCACCGCCGGCGCCGAATCGGCGACGGCGTCGCCGAGCGGCATGACGGCGGTGTCGATCGGCAGCGCCGACAGCCGCTGCAGCCCGACCATGATGTCGGTGGCGCGGCGCAGGTCGTCGAAGCCCCCGCCGAGGCCGACCACGGTGCGCGGCATCAGCGACTGCGGCATCGACTGGAAGCCGCGCGGCACCGGGGGGTCGGCGGGGCTGCTCAGCACCGGGCTCTCACCGTCGATGGTCAGCGTCAGTGGCTGGAATTCTCCGCAGCGGCCGGTGTCTCCGCTGATGTCCAGGCGCAACCCGAGGTTGGTGTAGCGCTGCAGCAACCGATCGGGCACGTCGACCCAGCGGTCGATCGCACCGGACGAGTCGGCGGGCCAGCGTGCGATCGTCTCCCCGGCGATGGAGGCGACCAGCTGACCGCCGATCGATTGGGGCAGCGGTGTGTACGAGCCCTGCAGGTGCACCCTGATGCCGTGCGCCGACCTGCCCAGGCGGGTCTGGTCCAGGCCGATGTTCACCTGAGGTGACAGCGCCACCGCGTTGACGCCCGGCTGCCCGAGCCGCCGCAGGGTGGTCTGGTCGCCGGGTAACTGCGGCGTCGAGTTCAACGGGCCCGCCACCGCTTTGGACGCCAGCGCCAGCCGGTTGACGTCGCTGGCCAGCAGCCGGCCCTGGTTGGCCAGCGCGTCCGGCGGACCCTCGATGACCAGCGCGGGCACCCCGCCGGTCGGCAGCAGGAACACCCCGACGTCTGGGCCCTCCCTGATCAGGATCTGGCGTTGCAGCGGCGCCGACGGCCCCGGCGGCGCGCTCTGCCGGTCGGGCAGCGGCGCGACGATGATGTCGGGCGCCTGTGATCCGAACTGTGCGGCGACGGCAGTGGCGAGGCGCACCGTGGCATCCGATTCCGCCTGGGAGGGCTCGCCGCTGACGAAGATCGTCAGCTGGCGCAACACCGGCGGCAGGAAGTCGGCCACCACCGTGGGTGCGATCTCCACCCCGGCGAACGCGACGGCTCCGTCGGAGAACCGCAGCGGGTTCGTCGGATCCAGGCAGTACCCCGGCACCGGCAGCAGGTAGCTGCGCAGGATGACGGTGACGGCGTTGTCGACGATTTCGGCGCCGGCGAGCGGAATCGATACCGGCACACGCTCACCGGGCGGGATGTCGACGCGGGAAAGAGTGCGGTCCTCCTGCATGACGGTCACGGTCGCGCTCTGCACATTCACGGGCAGTTGCGTGGTCACGTTCAATGCGACCGGTGCGAGCCCCGACGGCACCGGGATGGTCAGGGTTTCGGTGCCCTGGATACCGTAAAACGCCAGATCAGCGGGCGCTCCGAGCTGAACGAGGGGCAGTGTGGGCGCTGCGGACACCCCGCCGTCGGCGGGCGGCTGGCTCATAGCCACCGGCGAGATCAGCAAAGCCGTCAGGGTCACCGCGGCGAGCAATCTCATTACGGTAGCGACACACACGTTCATCGCAGGTCAGCGTAATGGCAATGGTGCCTGCGCAAATCCCAAAGGCTCGATCGTGACGCAGTCGTCAGGGTCGTGCGCGTACGCAAAAGCCCCCGCCGCCATCAGGCGTACGGGGGCTGCGCGGTGAGCGTCGGGACGCTCGGACCTACCTCGGACCTACTTGGCCTTCTCGAGGATCTGCACCAGGCGCCAGCGCTTGGTGGCCGAGGTGGGCCGGGTCTCCATCAGCGAGACGCGGTCGCCGACGCCGGCGTCGCCGTTCTCGTCGTGGGCCTTGACCTTCTTCGTGGTCCGGATGATCTTGCCGTACAGCGGATGCATCTTGCGGTCCTCGAGCTCGACCACGATGGTCTTCTGCATCTTGTCGCTGACGACGTAACCGATCGCGGTCTTGCGGCGGCCGCGCGGCTTCTCGGTGCGGGGCGTCTTGGCCGGCCCCTTCGTGTTTGCTTCAGCCATTACGAGTCCTCACCTCCGGGTCCGGCGGCCAGACCCAATTCACGTTCGCGCAGGATGGTGTAGACGCGCGCGATCTCCTGACGGACCGTGCGCAACCTGCGGTTGTTGGCAAGCTGACCGGTGGCCATCTGGAAGCGCAGGTTGAACAGCTCTTCCTTGGATTCCCGCAGCTTGTCGGTCAGTTCGTCGTCGCTCAGCTCGCGCAGTTCGCCGGGCGTGGTTCCGACTGCCATCAGAACTGCTCCTCTCTGGTGACGATGCGTGCCTTGATCGGCAACTTGTGGATCGCGCGGGTCAGCGCCTCGCGGGCGATCTGCTCATTGGGGTAACTCAGCTCGAACAGCACGCGGCCGGGCTTGACGTTGGCGACCCACCATTCCGGCGAGCCCTTGCCCGAACCCATCCGCGTTTCGGCCGGCTTCTTGGTCAGCGGGCGGTCCGGGAAGATGTTGATCCACACCTTGCCGCCACGCTTGATGTGCCGGTTGATCGCGATACGCGCGGACTCGATCTGCCGGTTGGTGATGTAGGCGTGCTCCAGGGCCTGGATGCCGTAGTCACCGAAGCTGACCGAGGTACCGCCGCTGGCGATGCCCCGCTGGCGCGGGTGATGTTGCTTGCGGTGCTTGACCTTACGAGGGATAAGCATGCTCAGCTCCCTGAATTCTGCGTCGTGGCCTCGGCTGCCGGCGCCTCGGCGCCCGCGGCCTCGGGGGTGGCGGGGGCTTCACCCGACGCGGCGCGGCCGGCGTCGGTGCTCGTCGCCGTCGTGCCCGACGCGCCACTGCGGCGCGGACGGCCGGCGGGACGCTCCCGGCGCGGACGGTCCGCGGCAGGTGCGGCGGCGGTCAGCTCGCGCTTGCCGCCGACGATGTCGCCCTTGTAGATCCACACCTTCACGCCGATCCGGCCGAAGGTGGTCTTGGCCTCGTAGAGGCCGTAGTCGATGTCGGCACGCAGCGTGTGCAGCGGCACCCGACCCTCGCGGTAGAACTCCGAGCGACTCATCTCGGCGCCGCCGAGGCGACCCGAGCACTGCACGCGGATGCCCTTGACGTTCGGCTGGCGCATCGCCGACTGGATGGCCTTACGCATCGCCCGGCGGAACGCCACGCGGTTGCTCAGCTGCTCGGCAACGCCCTGGGCCACCAGCTGCGCCTGGCTCTCGGGGTTCTTGACCTCGAGGATGTTGAGCTGAACCTGCTTTTTGGTCAGCTTCTCCAGGTCGGCGCGGATGCGGTCGGCCTCGGTGCCGCGGCGGCCGATCACGATGCCCGGACGCGCGGTGTGGATGTCGACGCGCACCCGGTCGCGGGTCCGCTCGATCTCCACGTCGGCGATGCCGGCCCGCTCCAGGCCGGTGGCCAGCAGCTTGCGGATCGCCACATCTTCCTTGATGTAGTCGGCGTACTGCTTGTCTGCGTACCAGCGCGACTTCCAGTCGGTGGTGATACCGAGGCGGAAGCCGTGCGGATTGATCTTCTGGCCCACTACTCCGAGCCCTCCTTCGCTTCGCTCGAAGCATCTGTGGTCTTCGGTGCCGCCTTGCTGGAGGCCGCCTTGCTGGCCTGGGCGCGGCGGGCGCGCGAGGCACTGGCCGAGGCGCCCTGCTTGCCGGCCTGCTTGGGCGGACGGCTCTCGACGATCACCGTGATGTGGCTGGTGCGCTTGCGGATTCGGTAGGCACGCCCCTGGGCGCGCGGCCGGATGCGCTTGGCCGTCGGGCCCTCGTCGGCGTGGATCGTGGCGACGACGAGCGTCGTGGGGTCCAGGCCGTCGTTGTTCTGCGCGTTGGCCGCGGCGCTGGCGATCACCTTGGCGACCGGCTCGCTCGCGGACTGCGGCGCCCACCGCAGGATGTCGAGGGCTTCCTCGACGCTCTTGCCGCGGACCAGGTCGATGACGCGGCGCGCCTTGGTGGCGGACACGCGCACGAACCGCGCTTTGGCGGTCGCGGACGGATATTCGATGGCTGTGGTCATTCCTAGCGCCTCTTCGACTTCCGGTCGTCCTTGATGTGACCCTTGAAGGTCCGCGTCGGGGCGAACTCGCCGAGCTTGTGCCCGACCATCGCCTCGGTGACGAAAACCGGGACGTGCTTGCGACCGTCGTGGACGGCGAAGGTGTGCCCGATGAAGTCAGGGATGATGGTCGACCGACGGGACCAGGTCTTGATGACCTGCTTGGTGTTCTTCTCGTTCTGCACGTCGACCTTCTTCAGCAGATGGTCGTCGACGAACGGGCCCTTCTTCAGGCTGCGTGGCATCGCTCTCGGTTTCCTTCCCGGCCTAGCGCTTCTTGCCGGTGCGCCGGCGTCGGACGATGAGCTTGTCGCTCGGCTTGTTCGGCTTGCGGGTGCGGCCCTCGGGCTTACCCCACGGGCTGACCGGGTGGCGGCCGCCGGAGGTCTTGCCCTCGCCACCACCGTGCGGGTGGTCGACCGGGTTCATGACGACACCACGGACCGTGGGGCGCTTGCCCTTCCACCGCATGCGGCCGGCCTTGCCCCAGTTGATGTTCGCCTGCTCGGCGTTACCGACCTCACCCACGGTGGCGCGGCAGCGCACGTCGACGCGGCGGATCTCACCGCTGGGCATACGCAGCGAGGCGTAGCTGCCCTCCTTGCCGAGCAGCTGGATGCTGGCGCCGGCCGAGCGGGCCATCTTGGCGCCACCACCGGGCCGCAGCTCGACCGCATGGATCACCGTGCCGGCCGGGATGTTACGCAGCGGCAGGTTGTTGCCGGGCTTGATGTCGGCGTTGGCGCCCGACTCGATGGTGTCGCCCTGCTTGATGCCGTACGGCGCGATGATGTAGCGCTTCTCGCCGTCCAGGTAGTGCAGCAGTGCGATGTTCGCGGTGCGGTTCGGGTCGTACTCGATGTGAGCGACCTTGGCGTTGACGCCGTCCTTGTCGTGGCGACGGAAGTCGATCACCCGGTAGGCCCGCTTGTGACCGCCACCCTTGTGCCGGGTGGTGATGCGGCCGTGCGCGTTGCGACCGCCCTTGCCGTGCAGCGGGCGCACCAGCGACTTCTCCGGGTGATCGCGAGTGATCTCGGCGAAATCGGAGACGCTGGCACCGCGGCGACCGGGGGTCGTCGGCTTGTACTTACGAATAGCCATGTCTGTTTATCCCTCCCGGCGTCAGGCCGGTGCTCCGAACAGGTCGATGGGCTTGCTACCCGCGGCCAGCGTCACGATGGCGCGCTTGGTGTCCTTGCGCTTGCCGTACCCGGTGCGGGTGCGCTTGCGCTTGCCCTGGCGGTTGGCGGTGTTCACCGACTCGACCTTGACCTTGAAGATCTTCTCGATCGCGATCTTGATCTGGGTCTTGTTCGAGTCCGGCGCCACGATGAACGTGTACACGTTGTCCTCGATGAGCCCGTAGGACTTCTCCGAGATCACCGGGGACAGGATGATGTCGCGGGGATCGGTCACGGTCGCCATCAGGCAGACACCTCCGACTTGTTGTTCGCCTCGATGTAAGCGTTGAGCGCCTCCACGCTGAAGACCACGTCGTCGGCCTTGAGGACGTCGTAGGTGTTCAGCTGATCGGGCGAGATCACGTGCACGCCGGGCAGATTGCGTACCGACAGCGTGCTGGTCTCGTCGGCGCGGCCGATGACGACCAGAACCTGCCTGCGGTCGGTCAAGGTCGACAGGAACGCCTTGGCGCTCTTCGTCGACGGCGTCTGCCCCTCCACCAGCTCGGTGACGGCGTGGATCCGGTCGTTGCGCGCCCGGTCCGACAGCGCGCTGCGCAGCGCGGCGGCGATCATCTTCTTCGGGGTGCGCTGGCTGTAGTCGCGTGGCTTCGGGCCGTGCACGGTGCCGCCGCCGGTGTACTGCGGGGCGCGGGTCGAACCCTGGCGGGCGCGGCCGGTGCCCTTCTGCCGGTACGGCTTCTTGCCGCCGCCGGAGACCTCACCGCGGGTCTTCGTCGAGTGCGTGCCCTGACGTGCGGCGGCCAGCTGAGCCGTGACCACCTGGTGCATCAGCGCGACGTTGGGCTCGACGTCGAAGAGCTCACCGGGGAGCTCCACGCTGCCGTCCTTCTTGCCGGCCGGAGTGTTCACATCGATCTTGAGTGTCATTACTTCTCGCCTCGCTTGACTGCGGTGCGGACGACGACCAGTCCACCGTTGCGTCCGGGGATGGCGCCCTTGATCAACAGCACGCCGTTCTCGGCGTCGACCTTGTGCACCTTCAGGTTCTGGGTCGTGACGCGGTCATTACCCATGCGCCCCGACATACGGGTGCCTTTGAACACGCGGCCCGGGGTGGCGCAGCCACCGATCGAGCCGGGCCGGCGGTGCACCGCCTGGGCACCGTGGCTGGCGCCCTGGCCGCGGAAGCCGTGGCGCTTCATGGTGCCGGCGAAGCCCTTGCCCTTGCTGGTGCCGGTCACGTCGACGTAGTTGCCGTCGGCGAAGATCTCGGCCGTCAGCTCCTGACCGACCTCGTAGGCGGCCGCCGCGTCTTCGCTGTCGAGACGCAGCTCGGCGAGGTGACGGCGCGGGTTGACACCCGCGGCGGCGTACTGGCCGGACACGGGCTTGGTCACCTTGCGGGGGCTGATCTCACCGTAGGCGAGCTGCACGGCGCTGTATCCGTCGCGCTCCGGGGTGCGGATGCGCGTGACGACGTTGGGCCCGGCCTTCACGACCGTCACCGGCACGACCTTGTTGTTCTCGTCGAACACCTGCGTCATGCCCAGCTTGGTGCCCAGAATTCCTTTACGAGCCATTTCTGTTCGTTCTCCTGGGGGCTTCTACTGGATGTTGACGTCGACGCTGGCCGGCAGATCGATCCGCATCAGCGCGTCAACGGTCTTCGGCGTCGGGTCGAGGATGTCGATCAACCGCTTGTGGGTGCGCATCTCGAAGTGCTCCCGCGAGTCCTTGTACTTGTGCGGCGACCGGATGACGCAATACACGTTCTTCTCGGTCGGCAGCGGCACCGGACCGACCACGCTGGCGCCCGTCCGGGTGACCGTCTCGACGATCTTGCGCGCTGAGGCATCAATGGCCTCATGGTCGTAGGCCTTGAGCCTGATGCGGATCTTCTGTCCCGCCACGCTTCTCCTACCTCACTACTCACACGGGCCTCGCCGTTGGCAGCCCTGTCGGGCCTGGCTGTGCCGCCGCTGTTTTTCTGTCTGTGGTCCACCGGCCCCCGCGGTCGGGTGTGTCACCCTCGCGCACACTCGTCTGCGTCGGAATCGTCGCGAACGAGGTGGAAACCGGATGCGCCCGCTAGGGCGCCGGTCGCATGCCCGCACCGGACGTCCGTGACGGCACGTTCCGGCTCAAGGCAACCCGAACAGTATGCCCCAGACCGGGGGCTTGATCCAAATCCCCGGTCCGGCCGCCGAGCAGGGGCCCGACGTGCGCAAAGCCGGCCGTCAGGCTACCCGGGTCCCGCGGTGGGCGTCGCAGGCCGTCACCTCACCGCAGGCCCGCCCAGAACGGGCACTGGTGGACCCGGGAGAAGTCGTCGACCATCCGGCTGCCGTCGGGCTGCAGCGACATCACCCCGGCGTCGAC
Organism: Mycolicibacterium poriferae; assembly: GCF_010728325.1. The sequence continues at coordinate 1,661,655 of NZ_AP022570.1, read as the reverse complement.
CTGCGGCCAGTCGGGCTGGCCCGCGGCCACAGGTGCGCCGGTCTTCACGAACGAAGACCAGTAGTCGATCATCTGTTCGGCCAGCCGCTGTTGCGCGGCGTCGAGGGGTGGGGCACCCCCGACGTCGAACAGATAGCGCAACTCCAGCGAGTGGCTCGCGCCGACCGGGAACGGCAGCGTGCGCAGCGGCTCCGGAGCGGGCGCGCCTCGATCGTTGAACTCGTAGAAGTAGACGCTCTGGGTGCGGGCCAGGTCCTGAGCCAGCCGGTCACCGACGCAGGCGAACATCCCGTCGGTGACACTGGCCGCATAGGCCAGCGCCACGCTGGAGAACGCGCTGAGCGGGTACCGCTCGGCCACCGCGGACGCATCGGCGCCGAAGGTGTCCGCCAGCAGCTCCGGGTAGTCGGCGTCGGTGTAGGTCCGGTTCTCGCGGAGATATTGCAGCCCGACGAACAGCGTGAATTCGTCGCGGGTGGTCCCGATCAGCACCGGCACCCGCGCCGCGCGTCCGGAGCCGATCGCGGTCACGGGGTCGTCCGGCAGCGCCGCGGTGCCGGTCACCGGGCCGGTGAGTTCGTCCTCTCCGATGCGGTAGAACCACACCGGCTCCCGCAGCCGGTCGGCGGGCAGGCTCCGCAGGCACGCCGCCGCCGAGCCGTTGTCGGCGCACCCCAACCCGGCGGCGTAGTCGGTGCTGCGGGCCTCGGCGACGGGCAGCGCGCCCTGAGCCTGACAGGGGGCGCTCATGATGACCGCGGCCGAGAACAGGTTCTGCGAGGCCGGCGCGACCAGGTGATCGCACACCGACATACCCCCCGCCGACTCCCCCGCCACCGTGACCCGGTCGGGGTCTCCGCCGAAGGCGTCGATGTTGTCGCGCACCCAGCGCAGCGCGGCCTGCTGATCGGCGAGCCCATAGTTGCCCACCTCGCCGGGCGGGCCCAACGCGGGATGGGCCAGAAAGCCCAGCGCCCCGAGGCGGTAGTTGATCGTGACGACGATGATGTCGCCGCGGGCGACGAGCCGGCGCGCGTCATAGATCCGGCCGCTGCCGTTGACGAATGCGCCACCGTGGATCCACACCATCACCGGCCGTTTCCCGGCGGTGTCGGAGGCCGGCGTCCAGACGTTGAGGTTCAGACAGTCCTCATCGGTCTGGCGGCCCAGCTCGAGATCGCCACTGAGATCCTGCAGGCAGCGTGGCCCGTAGTGGGTGGCGTCGCGCACCCCGTCCCACGGCGGCGCGGACCGCGGCGGCTGGAACCGCAGCGGCCCGGTCGGAGGCGCCGCGTACGGGATACCGGCGAACAACCGGTGGTCCTCGGCACTGACCCCGCGCAGGGCACCGGCCTCGGTGTGGACGACGGCGGGGTCGGTGGGAGTCGGGCGCTCGGTCGGGGGCGAGGAACAACCCGCCGCGGCCAGCACCAGCACCGCAAGGACAGTCCCGATGCGGCCGGGGACCGATGCGCGCATCAGCATCTTCGAAAGCCTAGCGGTGACGGAGTCGTCGGGCTCTTTCGCGACGTGGCCCCCGTCACATACACTGGCCCAGTTGACACCCGTCAAGTTCGTCACAGCCCCGACGAGGAGACCCATGAGCACATCGGCACCGGATCTGAATATGGACTCGAAGACCAAGGAGGCCACGACGGTCCTGGCCGATCCGACCGCCTACGCCGACGACGACCGGCTCCATCCGGCGCTGGCACATCTGCGGGCGCACCGCCCGGTGGCGTGGGTCGACCACGAGCCCTACCGGCCGTTCTGGGCGGTCACCAAGCACGCCGACATCATGGCGGTGGAGCGGGACAACGAACTGTTCATCAGCGGCCCGCGCCCCCTGCTGATGCCCGCCGAGGGCGACGACGTGATGAAACAGCAGCAGGACGCCGGGATCGGATTGCGCACGCTGATCCACATGGACGACCCGCACCACCGCGACGTACGCAAGATCGGCGCCGACTGGTTCCGCCCGAAAGCCATGCGCGACTTGAAGGTTCGAGTCGACGAGCTGGCCAGACGCTACGTCGACCGAATGCGGGAGATCGGACCCGAATGCGACTTCGTCACCGAGGTCGCCGTGAACTACCCGCTGTATGTGATCCTGTCGCTGCTCGGCATGCCCGAAGAGGACTTTCCGCGCATGCTCAAGCTCACCCAGGAGATGTTCGGCGGCGACGACACCGAACACAAGCGGGGCGAAGGCACCACCGAGGATCTGCTCGCGGTGCTCATGGACTTCTTCACCTACTTCAACGCGCTGACGGCCGCCCGACGGGAGAACCCCACCGGCGACCTCGCCTCGGCGATCGCCAACGGCACCATCAACGGCGAGCCGCTGTCCGACATGGACACCGTGTCGTACTACGTGATCGTGGCCAGCGCCGGTCACGACACCACCAAGGACGCGATCTCCGGAGGGCTGCACGCGCTGATCGACTACCCCGATCAGCTCGACCGGTTGCGCGGTGACATGAGCCTGATGGGCACCGCGGTCGAGGAGATGATCCGGTGGGCCACGCCGGTCAAGGAGTTCATGCGCACCGCGACCGCCGACACCGAGATCCGCGGCGTGCCGATCGCCCAGGGCGATTCCGTCTATCTGGCCTACGTGTCGGCCAACCGGGACGAGGAGGTCTTCGCCGATCCCTTCCGCTTCGACGTCGGCCGCGACCCGAACAAGCACCTGGCCTTCGGCTACGGTGTGCACTTCTGCCTGGGCGCCGCACTGGCCCGGATGGAGATGAACAGCTTCTTCACCGAGTTGGTCCCGCGGTTGGAGTCCATCGAGTTCGCCGGTCGGCCCGAGCTGTCGGCCACCACGTTCGTCGGCGGGCTCAAGCACCTCCCGATTCGGTACTCGATCCGCTGACCTCGCGGGCGAACACCGCCAGGAAGCCGTCCACCGCCGCGGTGGCCACGGTCCGGTAGTCGAAGTCGGTCAGCGTACTGATCCGGCCGAATGCCAGCGGCCCGATGAGCAACGCGAAGGCGGTGGGCCGGTCGACCGGGCGGAGTTCGTCCGCGGCCGACGGGCCGCCGAACACCGCGTCGAACGGGGCCGAATACTGCTCGGCGATCCGCTCCCGCAGCGAGAGCACCTGCGGGCTCGCGCCGCGGGCCCGCCCGGCGTCGGGCAGTTCGCCGATGTCCGGCCCCAGCGACAACCACGCCATGGCGGTCAGCGTGGTCGGCGCCTCGGCGATCGACTCGGCCCAACCGGAGACGACCGCGATCAGCCGATCCCGCAGACTGCCGCTCTCCGGCGGCATCGGCGGCGGCGGGATCAGGCTGGTGAACGCCGCCGCCACAAGGTCGTTCGCACTGGGGAAATGCCGGTAGAGGGTCGCGCGCGCGACGTCGGCCCGGCGGGTGACGGCATCGATGGTGACCGCGCTCGGTCCGCCCGCGCGCAGCAACGCGGTCGCCGCCTCGAGCAGTCGCGCCCGCGACCGCGCCGGCCGCGGGTCACCACCACCCTCGTGGGCCACGTTTCACCGACCTCCTCAACGGGAACCTCACCAAGACTGTCAGTCTCGCTACAAGACTGTTAGTCTCGTTTTATCTTTCGAGACCTGAGGTCTCAAAGTACCTCCGCCGAGAAGGACATGACGTGGCCGAAACCTCGACACGGTCCACCCCGACCCTCGACGCGGCCGCGGACGGGCTGTCGCACCGCGCCCGGATCTGGTTGCTGGCAGTCGCCAGCATGGATGTCCTCCTTGTCATCTCGTCGATGGTGGCGCTGAACGCCGCGTTACCGGACATCGCCGTACAGACCTCGGCCAGCCAGTCCCAGCTCACCTGGATCGTCGACGGTTACACGCTGGCACTGGCCTGCCTGCTGCTGCCCGCCGGGGCCGTCGGGGACCGCTACGGCCGCCGGGGCGCGCTGCTGCTGGGGATGGCCGTCTTCCTGGTCGCGTCGTTGGCCCCCACGCTGCTGGACAGCCCGACCCAGATCATCGTCGCGCGGGCCGCTGCCGGTGTCGGGGCGGCGTTCATCATGCCCGCCACGCTGTCGCTGCTCACCGCGGCGTTCCCGAAATCCGAGCGCAGCAAAGCGGTCGGCATCTGGGCCGGGGTGGCCGGTTCAGGGGCCATCATCGGGTTCCTGGGCACCGGGGTCCTGCTGGAGTTCTTCGGGTGGCAGTCGATCTTCTACGCCCTCGCCGGAGCAGCACTGCTGATGCTGATCCTGACCGGCACCATCGGTTCGTCCCGCGACGAAACCGCCACCCCCATCGACTGGCTGGGCGCCTCGCTGATCGGAGTGGCGATCGCCGTCTTCGTCCTCGGCGTGGTCGAGGCACCCGTGCAGGGGTGGGGCGATCCGCTGGTGGTGGGGTGTCTCGCCGCGGGCATCCTCCTGGGCGGCGCGTTCGCCACCGTGGAACTGCGCCGCCGCCATCCCCTGCTCGACGTCCGACTGTTCGCCCGAGCCGATTTCGCCACCGGCGCGGTCGGGATCACGTTCCTGTTCTTCGCCAACTTCGGCTTCTTCTACATCGTCATGCAGTTCATGCAGCTGGTCATGGATTACACCCCGCTGCAGACCGCGTTCGCGCTGGCGCCGCTCGCCCTGCCGGTGCTGATTCTCAGTGCCACCGTGCATCTCTACCTTCCGCGACTCGGCTTGCGGGGCAGCGCCTCGATCGGTCTGCTGCTGCTGGCCGGCGGCTTGTTCCTGATGCGCTTTCTGACCGCGGACGCCACGTTCATCGACCTGGCCTGGCCGCTGCTGGTCATGGCCTGCGGAATCGGCATCTGCACGGCGCCGACGACGTCGGCGATCATGGGCGCCGTGCCCGACGAGAAGCAGGGCGTCGCGTCGGCGGTCAACGACGCCACCCGTGAGATCGGCGCCGCAGTCGGTATCGCGGTGGCCGGGTCGATTCTGGCCGCCGTGTATCACGGGGCGCTGACACCGCATCTGAGTCCGTACCCCGCCGAGATCCGCGACAGCGCAACCGACTCGCTGGCGTCGGCACTGCGGGCCTCGGAGCTCATGGGTCCGCAGGGCGGGCAACTGGCGACGCTGGCCCAGGACGCCTTCATGCAGTCGATGGACCACGCGCTGCTCGTCATGGCGGTGGTGATCGCCACCGCCGCGGTGTTCGTCGCGGTGTGGTCACCAGGGCGCGACGGCCGCCAGGCCGGCTTCATCCGGCACATCCGTCGCCGGGGGGCTCACCGCGCGTCCGGTCCGGCGAGTTCAGCGCAGACCGGCACCGGACCGTAAGCTCGGCAGGCGTGCGACTGCTGCTGGTCAACCCGAACTCCACCGCCTCGATGACGGCCGCCATCGCGGCCAGCGCGTCCGCGGCGGCCCGCCCCGAAACCATCGTCGAGGCCGTCAATCCTGCTGGCGGACCGCCCAGCATCGAGACCGAGCAAGACGAGCAGCGTTGTGTACCAGGACTTCTCGACGTGCTCCAGCAGTCCCGGCAGCGGCCCGGACAGCTACGCCCGGACGCGTGTGTCGTGGCCTGCTTCGGCGACCCCGGCCTCGAGGAAGCGCGCGCGATGCTCGATGTTCCGGTGCTCGGCATCGCGCAGGCCGCCATGCACGCCGCCGCGCTGACCGCGGGCACCTTCTCGGTCGTCACGTCCATGTCGTCGACCGTGTCCCGGGCGTCGCAGTTGGCCAAGACGTACACCCCGTCACAGTGCGCCGGGGTGCACGCCTGCGACATCCCGGTGCTGCAGATCGACTCGGACCCCGCCACGATCAACCCGATCGGCGACCTGTGTGAGCGGGCGCTGACCGAAGACTCCAGCCGCGCGATCGTCCTGGGCTGCGCCGCGATGGCGCCCTTCGCCACGCCGCTGTCCCGACGCCTCGGCGTCCCGGTGATCGACGGCGTCGTCGCCGCGACAGTCCTGGCCGAGGCGCTCGCGGTGTTCAGCTGACGAATTCGGCGGCCCGGTGTCCGATCATCACGATCGTCGCGTGCGGACCCCGACTCGGGATGCCCGGCAGCACGGAACCGTCGATCACCCACAGTCCTTCCACACCCCGCACGCGGCACCGGCGGTCGACGACGGCTGTCTCGTCGCCGTCTCGGCCCATGCGCGCCGAGCCGCAGAGGTGTTGCGACGTCGCCCAGAACGCCTGCTCTTCTGCTGTGGCACCGGCGATCTCGCGGGCCAGTTCGGTGCCGAGGCGCAGCGCTTCGACGTCGGCCGCCGAGCCGTCGTAACGGTGCTCGATGACCGGCGCTGACATCGGATCGTCCGAGGCGAGCGTGATGCGCCCCCGAGACCGTGGCCGCATCAAGGTGACCCCGAGATGTGGCCGATCTGTCGGGTCGTCGCGACGACCCGTCATCATGGCACCGAAACCGACTGTGTACGGTCGTATTTCGATACCGTCAGAGGTGGTCAGCACCGCCTCCAGAGGCGGCCTGCCCTGCGTCGGCGGCCAGCTCACCGGCAGCACCCATTCCGGGTGGTCGACGGTGTCGACACCGACGGGCAGGTCGAGGGCGACAGGCACCCCCGCAGCGCGCAGGACCTCCTGCGGTCCGATCCCCGACAGCATCAACAGATGCGCCGAAGCGATGGCACCCGCCGAGACGACGATGCGATCGGCATACAGCGTGACCGCCCCGTGCGGGCCGACGCAGTCGACCGCCACGGCGCGGCCGTCACGCAGTCGGATGGCGCGTGCGTGGGTATCGGTGCGCAACGTCAGGTTGGGCCGGTCCAGGGCCGGCTGCAGGAAGGCTCCGCCGGGTCCCACCCGGGTGCCGCGCTCGATGTTCAGCGGAACCGCGCCGACCCCGGCGAACAGCGGATGCTCAGGGGACGAGCCGTTCAGATCCGCCACCCACGGGTAGCCCGCTTCGCCGCACGCTGTCACGAATGAGGCTGTGCAGCCGTTGAATTCGGAGACCCGTCGCACCGTGATGGGTCCCGTCGAGCCGTGTGGCTCACCGGGGAAGTCGAGGTCGCTCTCGATCGCCTTGAAGTGTGGCAGGACATCGGCCCACCGCCAGCCGTCGAGGTCCCAGGACTCGATGTCGGGGGGCAACGCGCGGCAGAAGTACCCGCCGTTGACCGCACCGGACCCGCCCACCACCGCACCCCGCATGATCTGCGCATGCCGGACCGGATGATCGGTCAGCGCGGTGCTGAACCGCTGCACGACGGAGCTCGCCGCACCGATCGGCAACCGCAGGCCGTCGGTGATCTGCGTCCCGACCCGCGGGTCGTGGGGGCCGGGACCGGCCTCGATCACCGTGACCCGGCACCGGTCGTCGGCGGAAAGCCGTTCGGCCAGCACCGATCCCGCGCTGCCCGCGCCGACGATCAGAACGTCGCTGCCGTGGAGGTCGCGGCTGCCGTGGAGGTCGTCGCTGGTGATGGGTCAGGTCCGGATCTGTGGCTTGAGGGCTCCGGCGTGGCGTTCCCGCACCACCCCACTCCAGAGCCCCAGACCGTATGCGATGTCGTCGAGTCGCTTGAGCAGGATGTAGGTCACCAGCCCCACCCGTTTGGTGTCCTCGTCGGCGTTGCCGTTGCGAGTGACCCAGTCGAACACCCCATCCAGCACCGCGGCGACGAGCACCACCCGCCGGCAGCGTCGCGACAGCACGGCGGCGACCAGCGCCACCGGCCAGTAGTGCCGACAGATCGCCGAGGACAGTTGCAGCGCTGCCGACCACAGTCCCTGCGCTGCCACGGCCGCGACCTCGATAGGCTCGGTGGGCACGCTGGACAGCGACTTCGCGATGCGCTGACCGGTGATCGCGGCAACAGCCACCGAGGCGAGGTAGCCGATCCCCGAGCCGATGGCGACCAGCATCCACACCACCAGCGTCCACCCCGAGATCACCAGTGGGGCGGTCTTGCCGGGATGCCGGATCGCCAACGGCGCCGCGGAGCCGCCGTAGAAGGATTTGCGGACGAACCACTTTCGCAGTTCGGTGCGATGGTCGTGAGCCACCGTCGCGATCGGCTCGTAACGCAACCGCGCACCTGCCTCGTTCAGGCGCCAGCACAGGTCGACATCCTCACCGGAATTCATCGACTCGTCGAAGCCCCCGACATCCAGCAGCGCGGAGCGCCGGCAGATGATCGCGGCGCTGGGCACATACGACACCGTGCCGAACGGGACGACCGGCGCCTCCCGCAGACCGAGATCCAGCGAGGATCGCACCGCCTCGTAGCGGGCGACCACGCTCTCGGAGGGATGCAGCGCCACGATCCGCGGCGCCACCAGAGCCACGGCGGGGTCGCAGAAGTGTCCGAGCAGGGCCTCCAGCCAACCGCGGCGTGGGACCACGTCGGAATCCAGGAACGCGACGAAGTCGGTGCCACACGCGGCCAGACCCGTGTTACGGGCGGCGGCCGGCCCCTTGCTCCGGGGATGTCGCACCACCCGGACATCGCAGTGCATACCGGCGAAGTCGGCCTCGGCGACCGGTGTCACCGATCCGTCGTCCACGACGACGACCCGCAACCCACGCAGGGCTGAAACCAGGCGGATCAGCCCAGAAGGGTTGTCGCGCACCGGGATGACGACCGTGACGTCGCGATGCGAGGGGCCGCTCAACGGGCGCGGGTGTGCGACGGTGGCGTCCAGCAGAGTACGGGCGAGGTGTGCGCTGACCGCGTCGTGAACCTCCAACCTGCCGCCGTTGAGCATGGTCTGGGCGGCCGGCGCGAGCCGGAGCAGCCGGGTGGGCGAACCTCCGAGCAGCGCGGCACCCTCGCCGAGCACACGGACCCGCCGGTCCACCTGGACGGCGAATCCGTCGGGAAGCCGTGGCCCGGTCATCTCAGCATCCCCTCGCGGTCGGGCGTCCATCGACGAACCCGTTCGACGCAGCCGTCAACCATCTCAGCAAAGATCCGCCCCCCGTCTTCGGCCGTCGCTGTGGTCGGGTCCCCGAGCACCCCCAGCGAACTGACGGCGGCGACTCCGCCACGGCGCATCGCCGGCATCAGATCGGTCAGCGGGGCCCGGTTCCCGGGCACCAGTTCATCTTGCCTGACGACCTCCGGCGAAATATGTAGCAATACAGAAGTTTCGGTATGGCCGGCGTGGGCGTCGGAATCGCGGGCCACACACGAACACCAGGCGGCATCGCGGCCCTCGTAGCGCAGCAGAGCGGCCGCGTCCCGCAGCGCCGCGACGTTGCCACCGTGCCCGTTTAGGAACACCAGGCGGGCGGCCCAGCGGCACGCAGAACGGGCGAATTCCACGAGCAGTTCCGCCAGTGCCGGTGTGCCGATGGAGATGGTGCCGGAAAAGCCCTCGTGCTCACCGCTGGCGCCGTACGCGACGGCCGGCGCGACCATCCAGCTGAAGTCCTCGCAGGCCTGCAACCGGGCGGCGAGCACGTCCGACACCGCCGTCGCGATCCGGGTGTCGGTGTCCAACGGCAGATGCGGACCGTGCTGCTCGGTGGAGCCGACGGGGACGATGAGCCCGGGCCTCTGCGTCGACGGTGTGTTCTGCAGCTGCCTCGACGTTGAGATCCCAAGCTCGTTGGGGAAAGCCACGCGACGATGGTAGGCCGAATTCACCTGCTGTGCGCCGAATGTTGACGCATGAGGACTACCGGATTTCGCGCTGCCGAGCTCCGCAGGCGGTCCGGGGTTAACCCCCGTCCCCTGCGCCCCGTCTGTATCAGGCACCCAGGGTGCGGGTGAAGCCGTCCGGGACCAGCACGTCGTCGGGGTTCAATTCATGGATCGATGACTTACCGAGCCCCATCAGCGCAGAGTCGATGCCGCCCCGCATGATGTCCAAGACGTTCTCGACGCCGGCCTGGCCGTTGGCCGCCAGGCCCCACAGATACGCCCTGCCGATCATCACCGCGCGGGCGCCCAGAGCAACGGCCTTGACGACATCGCTCCCGCGGCGGATGCCGCCATCCAGCAAAACCTCGACCTGGTCTCCGACCGCATCGGCGATCGCCGTAAGGCAGCGAATGGCCGCCGGAGTTCCGTCGATGTTGTTCCCGCCGTGGTTGGACACCGTGATCGCCGAAACACCCGCGTCCACAGCCCGTTTCGCGTCGTCGACCCTGACCGTGCCCTTGAGCAGAAATGGCCCACCCCACTGTTCGCGCAACCAGGCGACGTCTTCCCAGGTGGGTGGGAGTGTGCCCATCCACTGTCCGTACGCCTCGAAGAACGTGGGACCGGCCTCGCCCGGCCTGCCCTGGTTGGGCACCCGCAGATCCGGCGGACGCAGGTGCTTTCCGAAGCTCCACAGCCAGCCCGGCTTGGTGATCACCTCTGGAGACATCTTGATCATCGTCTTGAGATCCATGCGCTCGGGGATCTTCGGACTGCCCCAGTCCCGGCCGTGCGCAAAGCTCCAGTCCGTGGTCAGGATCAGGCCCTTGGCTCCGGCCGCCCGGGCGCGCTCCATCCGGGCCAGGATCTCGTCGCGGCTGCCCAACCAGTAGATCTGGAAGAAGATCTTGTCGTTGACCGCGAGGACCTCTTCCATGGGCTTGCTGGCGAACGAGGACAGCCCCATCGCCGTGCCACGCGCCGCGGCAGCTCGCGCAACGGCCACCTCGCCCTCGGGGTGCACCGCCTGCACGCCCGTCGGCGAGATGATGACCGGCAGCGAAATGTCCTGCCCCATCACCGTTGTCGCCATGTCGCGCTTCTCGGTCGCGCCGATGACATGCGGCGCGAAGCCGAGTTCACCGAACGATTCGACATTGTCGGAAACCGTCACGCCCTTCTCCGACGCCGAGATCAGCGACGAGTAGGCCGACTTCGGGAGGCGTTTCTTCGCCCGCTGCTGAGCGATGGCGACAGTCTCGAACCAGGTATCACGTGCCATGAGGAACTCCGAACTACACAGGGCTTTCGTTGCAGAACTTCTTGGGGGGCGCGCTGAGCAGTGTCAGCGGAACCGGCCCGGAGGCCTTGCGGCCGGCCGAGCGGGAATGGTCGACGCTGGGCTTGGGCTTGTCGCGCTCGCGAGCGAGCGCAGGCTCACCGTAGCCCTCGACGCACTCGGGGTCGGGACCGTCCATCGGCAGCCCGGTGAAGAACTTGGCCGCCATGCACCCACCCCGGCAACTGTCGTAGTGCCCGCAGCTACCGCACGCGCCGGCGGACTGCGGCTCACGCAGGTCGCGGAACAACTCGGAGTTCTGCCAGATGTTCTGGAAGCCGTTGTCGGACAGAATGTTTCCGGCGAGGAAATTCTCGTGGATGGCGAACGGGCAGGCGTAGACGTCGCCCACCGGGTCGATCAGGCAGACCACCCGGCCCGCCCCGCACAGGTTCAGCCCGGCCAGCGCGCCGGGCTCACCCAATCCGGACAGATGGAAGAACGAGTCGCCGGTCAGCACGCCCTCACCGTGGGCGACCAGCCAGTCGTAGAGCTGCACCTGTTGAGCCGGCGTGGGATGCAGCTCGTCCCACACGTCGGCGCCGCGGCCCGAAGGGCGCAACCGGGTGATGCGCAACGTGGCGCCGTACCGGTCGGCCAACTCCTTGAAGTCGTCGAGCTGATCGACGTTGTGACGGGTCACCACGACCGAGATCTTGGCGTCGCCGAACCCGGCGTCGCGCAGGTTCTCCAGCGCCCGCACCGCCATCGCGAATGAGCCCGGGCCGCGGACGGCGTCGTTGACCTCGGCCGTCGCGCCGTCGAGTGAGATCTGCACGTCCACGTAGTCACTGGCAGCCAGCTTGGCCGCGACCTCGGGAGTAATGCGCACACCGTTGGTGGAGAACTTGACGCCGACATGGTGCTCGGTCGCATAGTCGACGAGCTCCCAGAAGTCCGACCGCACGGTCGGTTCACCGCCGCCGATGTTGACGTAGAACACCTGCATGCGTTCGAGTTCGTCGATGATGTCCTTGCACTGCTGGGTGGACAACTCGCGGGGATCACGCTTGCCCGACGAGGACAGACAGTGCACGCACGACAGGTTGCAGGCGTAGGTCAGCTCCCAGGTCAGACAGATCGGAGCGTCCAAGCCCCTCTCGAACTGGTCGACCAGACGGGGTACCGGTACAGTGACAGTCATTGATCCTCTTCCGCGACAAGCATTTTCGACTGGGCCAACACGCCCAGCGCGTGCAGGTAGGGCCCCTGCGCGTCGTCATCGACCCCGGCGGCCCGGCAGGCGGAGCGAACGTCGGGGTGATCAGCCAGCAGGTTGACCACCTCGACGATCGTCCGATTCTTCAGGAACGAGAGCTTGCGGGTCCCGAAGTGATACAGCAACGCGCCGAACGGCTCGGGCCGGACGGCCACCTGCGGGTGCAACCGCCAACGTCGGTCCGGGTCGAACGAACCCTGCGAGGTTCCGGTGTTCACGATCGGCGCGCTCACGCTCAGTAGACCCCGCACATCCCGTCGATCGACACTTCCTCGACCAGGCTCTCGGCCACCAGCTCGCCGGCCTCGTGCTGCTGATTCTGATCCATCGATTCCCGCCTTTCTGCTCGACTTTGTGATGCAGGTCGCAATAATATGGCATCGGGTGCCTAAACGGAAGGGTGGTGTGCGATGCCCGCTGCCAAGGCGCGTGTGGGCCGACGGCGATCGACGAGCTGGGAGCACATCAGCGACGTCGCGATCGACCTGTTCATGGCCCGCGGTTTCGACGAGGTCAGCGTCGACGACGTGGCCGCCGCCGCCGGAATCGGCCGTCGCACCCTGTTCCGGTACTACCCGTCGAAGAATGCGCTGCCGTGGGGTGACTTCGACGCCCACCTCGACCACATGCGCGCCCTGCTCGACGCGCTCGAACCGAGCGTGCCGATGCGCGACGCGCTGCGCACCGCGCTGTTGGCATTCAACGAGTTCGACGACACCGACCGGCACCGCGAGCGCATGCGACTGATCCTGCAAACCGAAGCGCTGCAAGCGTATTCGATGACGATGTACGCCGGATGGCGGGCCGTGGTGGCCGCATTCGTGGCTGCCCGGCTCAACTGTTCGGCAGCCGATCTGGTCCCCCAGACCGTGGCGTGGACGATGCTCGGTGTCGCGCTTGCGGCCTACGAGAACTGGCTGGCCGACGAGGCGGTGGCGTTGTCGGCCGCTCTCGGCAACGCCTTCGACACCCTCGCCGCCGGCCTGTGACCTGAGGCGCGCCCTCTCCCCCTTCTCCCCCCACTTGCGCGAGAGCGCGCGTCCGCACACCGACGCGCCGCGTGCGGCGTACACGCAGCGCGCGCTCACCCGACGAGCACTCGCCCGTCGAGCGCTCACCCGACGAGCCCACACTGAAATTTCTTTCCGATCAGGGCGTCGGAGTTCGTCCCCCGGGCGCGACGATATGGGTGTGAGCGCCGAACCGGATGACCACGGTCCGCGCGCACTGCTGACGCTTTACGACGATGCCCTACCGGTCGTCTACGGATACTTCGTGAGGCGCTGCAGTGACCGCGGAACGGCCGAGGACCTGACGTCGGAGACCTTCCTGGCGGCGATGGACGCCGCCCGCAAACCGAATCCGCCCTCGTTCTCGGTCCCCTGGCTCATCGGGGTGGCGCGGCACAAACTGGCCGACCACTACCGCAGGCGCCACGACCGTTTCACGGTTCCGGTCGCCGAACCACCCGAACATGACCCCACCGACACCTGGGACATCGAACTGGACCGCATCGTCGCCGAGCAGGTCCTCTCGCAGCTACCCGAGCACCACCGCACGGTGCTGGCGCTGCGCTACATGGACGACTGCTCGGTGCCGGAGTGCGCCGAGCTGATCGGGCGCACCGTGCACGCCACCGAGGCGTTGTTGGTGCGGGCACGTCGCGCCTTCCGAGCGCAATACCCGACGCTGGAAGGAGGCATGCCGTGAACGACGATCCACTCGATGTGCTGAGCGACGGCGACCTTCCGGTCGCCCCCGACCCCGGGTTTGCCACCCGACTGCGCGCCAGGCTCGAAGCCGCCGCGAACCTCTTCGAGCAGCAGCCAGACCGAACAGAAGGAGTGATCATGAGCGGAACCGACACGGCGCTCGCCGACCTCACCACGTCCACCCCGCGGCCCGCCGCCACAACCACTCCGCGGCCCGCCGCCACAACCACCCCGCGGCCCGCCGCCACATCCACTCCGCGGCCCGCCGCCACATCCACTCCGCGGCCCGCCGCCACATCCACTCCGCGGCCCGCCGCGGTCCCCTACCTGGCAGTCTCCGACGCCCGCGCCGCCCTCACCTGGTACCAGCAGGCCCTCGGCGCCACGATCATCGGCGACCCGATCGAGATGGGCGACGGCCGCATCGGGCACGCCGAGCTGGCGCTGGCCGGCGGCGTGCTGTACCTGGCCGACGAATTTCCCGAGATCGGACTCAAAGCGCCGCGGCCACAGGAGGTTTCGGTCAGCTTGATGCTCGCAGTCCCCGACACCGACGTCGCGCTCGAGCGGGCCCGGGAGAAGGGCGCTGACGTCCAGCGCGAACCGTACGAGGCGCACGGCGGCAGAAACGCCACGATCGTCGACCCGTTCGGACACCGCTGGATGCTGAGCGGGCCGGCCACCGGCGCCGCGGCGCCCATCCAGCACGGCGACGTCGGGTTCGTGTCGGTGTGGACTCCGGACGTCGAACGGGCAGCGTCGTTCTACGGCCACGTACTCGGGTGGATCTACGACCCGGCCACCCAGCTGGTCACGAACACCGACCAGCACATCGGCCTGTCCTCCGTCCCCGACCGGAGCACCCTGTGCTGCTGCTATGCGGTGGCCGACCTCGCCGGCGCACGCGACAGCATCGCCACCGGCGGCGGCAGGGTGGGCGAAGAGCGCGAGTTCGCGTTCGGCACGGTTCTCGACGCGACCGATCCGCAGGGGCTCGAGTTCGCCGTCTTCCAGCCCCGCACCGGCGAACCCCGTCCGGCACTGAACGGGACAGGCCCCGGCGAGCTGTCCTATCTCACCTATCAGGTCCCGGACTCGGCTTCCTTCAAAGCGTTCTACAGCCGAGTGCTGTTCTGGGCCTTCGAACCCGGCCGCATCGACGACGGCTGGCAGGTGACGCCGACCCATCCGATGGCGGGGATGGCAGGCGGCAACGAGACTGCGACCGTCGTGCCGATGTGGACCGTCGAGGACATCGACGCCGCGGTCAGCCGCGTGCGTCAGGCCGGGGGGACGGTGATCGAGGAGCCGTCAGTGCAGCCCTACGGCAAGTCAGCATTGTGCACCGACGACCAGGGCACCCGCTTCTACCTCGGCGAGCTGTGACCGACGGCGCGTGCTCAGGGCGAGATCGACATCATGGCCGCGATTCGGCGCGCGCACGGGGTGTGCACAGCCCCCACCTCGATGTCACTCCCAGCACCGCCGGGGTGAGACCCGAGCACACCGAAGAACCCTCAGCCGAGCACGTCACCGATCGGCGCACCCGCGGCGATCTTCGCGCGCGTCTTCATCACCTTGCCGGGCATACCGCCGCCCACGACACCGACCACGACGCCGTCGCGCTCGTAGTACGCCAGGAACTTGCGGCCGTCGTCCTCGACGATGTGCACCGTGTCGGTGGCCTCCGGTTCGCCGAGGCACTGGATCTTGACGTCGTACTGGTCGCTCCAGAAATAGGGGACGGTCACCGCCGCCGAGGCCTCGTGACCGAGCATCGCCGGCACCATCGCCCGGGCCTGGTCGGCGACGTTGCTCCAATGCTCCACGCGCACTTGGCCGGCCACCACGTCCAGCCATGACGCGACATCGCCGATGGCCCAGACGTGTGGCGCCGTCGTGCGGCCGACTTCGTCGCAGACCACGCCGTTGTCGATCGTGATGCCGCTGTCCTCCAGCCAGTCGGTGGCCGGTTTCGAGCCGATCCCGACGATGACCAGATCGGCGTCGAGCTCCGAGCCGTCGCTCAGAGTGACCGTGCGGACGCGGTCGTCGCCACTGACCTCGGCGACGCCCACGCCGCAGCGCACGTCGATGCCCTCCGCCCGGTGCAGCCGCGTGATCAGCCCGCCGATCTGTTCGCCGAGCACCGAGGCGAGCGGAGCGGGCTGCGGCTCGACCAGCGTCACGTTCACGTCGAGCGTGCGCAGGCTCGCGGCGACCTCACAGCCGATGAACCCGGCGCCGACCACCACCGCCCGCGTGGCGTCGCGCGCCTCGCTGCGCAGCGCCCGGCTCTCATCGAGGGAGCGCAGCACGTGGATACCGGGCAGATCCGGGAATGACGGAATGCGCTTGGGCACCAGGCCCGTCGCGATCACCAGCTCGTCATAACCCAGCGTGGTGCCGTCGGCCAGGGTCAGCGACTTGGCCACGGTGTCCACCGACCTCGCCCCGTTGCCGAGCAACACGGTGATGTCGTTGTCGGCATAGAACTCCGCCGGCTTGAGGGTGACGTCGTCGGTCTCGGCGCGCAGCACTTCCTTCGACAGCGGTGGCCGGTCGTACGGCAGGTGGTTTTCGTCGCTGACGATCGTGATCGCTCCGGTGTACTCCGCGCGCCGCAGCTGTTCAGCCGTCCGCGCAGCGGCCAGCCCACCGCCGACGATCACCACGCCGTCCAAGCCACTCTGTCCCTCTGATGTGGTCACGTGGTGGTTTTACACGATGGCACCGAAGCGTTGTGTGCCACCCCACAGGTTGTGGTGGAGGCAACCGCTCAGCCCGGCGCCCGGTCGATCAGGTTGGACAGCACGACGATGCTCTCGCTGCGCTCGATGCTCGCACTGGCCCGGATCCGCTCGAGCGCTTCCTCCAGATGCCGCATGTCGCGGGCCAGCACGCGCAGTATGGCGTCCGATGTACCGGTGACCGTCGCGGCACTGACCACCTCGGGGATGTCGCGCCAGGCCGCGCGCAGTTCGTCGGGCGCAATGGTGCCTTGGCAGTAGACCTGGACGTATGCCTCGGTGGTCCAGCCGAGCGCGTTGCGGTCGACGATCGTGGTGAATCCGCGGATCACGCCGGTGTCGAGCATGCGGTCGACCCGCCTCTTGACCGCGGGTGCCGACAGGTTCACCCGCTGCCCGATCTCGGCGAACGTCGCCCGGGCATGGTCGGCGAGCTCGACCAGGATGCGCTCGTCGGTCTCCTCGAGACGCTCCACATCACCTCCACGCAACGAATCGCTGTCACCAACGAAATCACGCAACGAATGACTGCTCTGCGCGCAACACTATTCGATTGTTTGCGTCACCGCCACGCCATACCGTTTGATCATGACGTTGACCGACGCCACGACCGACGCCACGACCGACGCCAGGACCACACGGACCCCCGAAGCAACCTCCGTAGTCGACACCGACCGCCGCTCCGCCCGTCCGCGCCGCTATGTGATGGCGCCGCCGACCTTCTTCGCCGTCGAATACGTCATCAATCCGTGGATGGACCCGTCCGCACCGGTCGACGCTGCACTCGCTGCGCAGCAATGGGACGCGCTGCGGCAGGTCTATCTCGCGCTCGGCCACACCGTCGACCTTCTCGAACCCGTGGCCGGCCTGCCGGACATGGTCTACGCCGCCAACGGCGGCGTGATCGTCAACGGCCGGGCGGTGGTGGCCCGCTTCGCGTACGACGGCCGGGCGGGGGAAGCCCCTGCCCACCGCGACTGGATGGCCAAAGCCGGTTATGCCCCGGCGCACACCCGCCACATCAACGAAGGCCAGGGTGACCTGCTGGTCGTCGGCGCGACGATCCTCGCCGGGCACGGGTTCCGAACCGATCGTCGAGCGCACGACGAAATCGCCGCTCACACCGGCCTTCCCGTCATCAGCCTCGAACTCGTGGACCCGCGGTTCTATCACCTCGACACTGCGCTCGCAGTGCTCGACGACGCCACGATCGCCTACTACCCGCCGGCGTTCGCGGAACCGTCACGGACGATGTTGACCGAGCTGTTCCCCGACGCGATCGAGGTCTGCAGCGCCGACGCCTTCGTACTGGGGCTCAACGTCGTCTCCGACGGCCTGAACGTCGTGCTGCCCGCCGCAGCCACCGGTTTCGCCGAGCAACTTCGGGCCCTGGGCTTCCGCCCGGTCGGCGTAGACCTGTCCGAACTGCTCAAGGGTGGCGGATCGGTCAAATGCTGCACGTTGGAAGTCCACCCGTGACGATGCTGGGCAGTATGAGCACGCGCACCGAGGACACGATCGCCCTCGACCGACGCCACGTCGCGCACAACTACGCACCGCTGCCGGTGGTCGCGGCCAGCGCGCTGGGCGCCTGGATCACCGACGTCGAGGGGCGGCGGTACCTCGACTGCCTCGCCGCGTACTCCGCGGTGAACTTCGGTCACCGCAACCCGGAGGTGATCGCCGCCGCGCATGCTCAGCTGGACGCGCTGACCCTGGTCAGTCGCGCGTTTCACAGCGATCGCCTGGCACCGTTCTGCGCCGCTCTGGCGCAGCTGTGCGGCAAGGACATGGTGCTGCCGATGAACAGCGGCGCCGAGGCAGTCGAGAGCGCCATCAAGGTCGCCCGCAAATGGGGCGCCGACGTCAAGGGCGTGCCCGCCGGGCAGGGCACGATCATCGTGGCGCGCAACAATTTCCACGGCCGCACCACGACGATCATCAGTTTCTCCGACGACGACACGGCCCGCCGCGGGTTCGGGCCCTACACACCCGGATTCCGCAGCGTCGAGTTCGGTGACGCCGACGCGCTGGCCGACGCCATCGACGATCACACCGTCGCCGTGCTGCTCGAACCCATCCAGGGCGAGGCGGGCATCGTCGTGCCGCCCGGCGATTACCTGCCCCGGGTGCGCCGGTTGTGCACCCAGCACGACGTGCTGATGATCGCCGACGAGATCCAGTCCGGCCTGGCCCGCACGGGTCGCACCTTCGCCTGCGACCACTGGTCGGTGGTGCCTGATGTGTACCTGCTCGGCAAGGCGCTCGGCGGCGGGGTGGTGCCCCTGTCCGCGGTGGTCGCCGACGAGCACGTCCTCGGGGTGTTGCACCCGGGCGAACACGGTTCGACCTTCGGCGGGAACCCGCTCGCCGCAGCCATCGGCACCACTGTCGTCGACATCCTGCGGCGCGGCGAATTCCAGCGTCGCTCAGCCGAACTCGGCGCCCACCTGCACGACCGGCTCCAGGGTCTGACGGGCCGCGGGGTCCTCGACGTCCGCGGAAAGGGTTTGTGGGCCGGCGTCGACATCGACCCGGCGCTGGGCAGTGGCAAGCAGGTCAGCCTCCGCCTCGCCGAGCGCGGGGTGCTCGTCAAGGACACCCACGGATCGACGCTGCGCTTCGCTCCGCCCTTGGTGATCACCGCCGACGAGATCGACTGGGCCGTCGACCAGTTGGCCGAGGTGCTGGGCCACTAGTACTTCGCCGTGCCCCTGTCGACGGCGATCTGCGATCCGGAGATCGTGGCCGATCCGTCGCCGGCCAGCCAGGCCACCACGTCGGACACCTCTTCCGGTGTCATGAATTCCTGCAGCCCTGGCTTGCCCTCGTGCGCAACGGGTTTGTACGGCATCGGCGAGAAGCTGTGCAGGAACGCGGGATACTTGCTGAAGATCTTCATCATCGCCTCCGGCTCGACCATCGGCGTGTCGATCGAGTACGGGTGGATCGAGTTCACCCTGATACCGAACTCCCCCGCTTCGATCGCCAGCGCGTTGGTCAGCGCGACCAGACCGTGCTTGGAGGCAGAATAGTGGGCGTTGCCCGGGGTCGCCTTGGTGCCGGCCGACGAGCTTGGTGCCGGCCGACGAGCTGACGATGATGATCGACCCACCGTTGCCCGCTTCGATCATGGCGGGAACCGCCGCTCGGATCGTGCGCCAGGTGCCGTTGAGGTTGACGTCGATGACGGTGTCCCACTGCTCTTCGGACATCTCCCAGATGCGTCCCCAGCTGAGCACGCCGGCGTTGGCCACCACGATGTCCAGGCGACCGAACTGCTCCATGGCGTCGGCGACGACCTGCTGCTGGGCGGCCAGATCCCGGATGTCGAGCTGGCGGCCGATCGCCTTGCGTCCGGCGGCCTCGACCTGACGCACCGTTTCGCCGAGATCGTCGGGGGTCGGCATCGGGTAGGTCACGGTGTCCGACACCGGCGCGCACACGTCGACCGCGATCACGTCGGCGCCGTCGTTGGCGAGCCGGACCGCGTGTGCCCGCCCCTGTCCGCGCGCGGCGCCGGTGATCAACGCGACCCGCCCCTCCAGGGGCGCCCCAGCAGCTGCCACGGGTGTGTCCTCTCTATGTCCCGCGAGCGCGCGGGTCTGCACGCCGACACGCCGCATCAGCCGTACGTGATGCGCGCGCTCGAGCCCGACGAGGATCAGGCTAACACCACAACTAGAACGTGTTCCAGAAACCCGTCGGTCACAGCTCCGCGATGATCTGCTCGCGCTTGGCGCGGTACTCGTCCTCGGTGATCGACCCGGTGGCCCGCAACGTCTCCAACTCTTGCAGCCGCTGACCGGTGGTGGGCTCGGCCGGCCCGCTGAACGGAGCCGACGCGGCGACCGGCGGCGGCATCACCTCCGCGGCGCGCCGCACGATCTCCTGGACTTGTTGGCGAGCAGCAGGATTCGACCGGATGTCGATCATGTTGTCGAGGTCGATGCGGTGCGCCTTGAGTACCTGCAGGATCTCCATCAGCGGTTCGACCTGGCCGGTCAGGTCATAGGTGCGGTTGTCTTCGGAGACGCTGAATGTCGCGGGCATCATCCCGCTGACCAGAGCGCTGCGCTCCCAGTCGATCCGATACTCGTGGGTCGCGGGATCGACCAGCGTGACCAACTTACGGTTGGTGATCATCGGAAGCCGGCCCACCGAGGCGATCACCTGGTCCTGGGTGGCGAACGCCGTGAACCCGGGTCCGGACACGTGCAGGTCGAGCTTCACCAGCGGGTTGTCGTTGATCCGGGTGTTGGTCTCATGGATGCCGGTGACCTGGGCCAGCGCCAGCACCCCCGAGGCTTCCAGGGCCTCCGTCCGGGCGGCGGCTTTCGCGCCATAACCGGTGATCGCCAGCGCGATCAGCACGTCGGCGGCAGTGATTCCGAGGCCCGTCCAGAACATCCACTTCAGCGTCGGATCAGCGCCGAGCAGAAAGTACGCCGCCAGGAAGATCGGCCCGACGATCCCGCACAGCAGCACGAACAGCTGAACCCGCACATACCGCCAGAAGGTGGACATGCTTCAGCATTATGACCGCAGACGGGACGCGCCGCCGCAGCTTGAGGCCCGACTCAGGACCCGGCGCTGGCCACGATCTGGCCGGCCGGCGGATCCACCGGCACCACCGATCCGGGAGTGGCGTCCACGATCTGGTACAGCGGCAACGTCCAGGAGTCCGTCGCCGACCGCGCATAGCTGGTGTGCACCGCGACCGCCGCCGGGTTCATCTCGTCCTCGGCGTCCGGATCGTAGTCACACACCGCGTCACCGAGGTCGCAGACGCTGATCGTGCGGCTGCCCATCGTCACCGGCAGCGGCGCCGGAGCGTGAGCCAGGATCGGCCAGTCCTGAGCGACGCCCTTGCCGGCGCCCGGGACCGACGTGACCGAACCGAGGTTGATCGTCGGATCCTGGGGCAGGCGATCACCGTCGGCGACCAACAGGGCCGCCGCGAGGTTCGGGCTGGCGTCCAGCGCATGCAGATTGCGGTGCACGACCATCGCGCCCTGCGAGTAGCCGGCGAGCACGACCTGGCTGGTGGGGCACTGCGCGACGAACGTCGCGTACTGCTGGCCCAGCGCCTCCGCGCCGGTGTCGACACTGCTCATGAAGTTCGCCCAGTCCAGAATCCCGCCGTCTTCGGGAACCGCGGTGGCCGGGTACTGGACGGCTTCCCCGGTGACGGTGCGCCCGTCCTGGGCGACCAGCTGTGCGAAATCCCGGTAGGACTTGTGGACGACCCGGCCCATGCCGCCGTCGGCGGTCAGGTCCCCGGCCCGCTCACCGGATCCGGCTGCCCCGATCCAGTGGACGTCGGGGCATTGCGGTTGCGCGGAGGCGACGCCCGTCGTCAGGCCGACGGCGGCCGCCCCGCTGGTGATGGCGGCAGCCGCGACCGCCGCCATTTTCGAGATACGCATCAGTTGTGTGAACCCAACCCTCGTGACAAATAGACCCGGCCGACCCCTCGACAGCCGTTGACCAGTACATCGCCGGTCCCAGCAGGGGCGTTACACGCACTTTCGCAGCGACCGAACGCGCGGAAAATGCGCGCGTCGCACGGCGCGCCGCGGTACTGACACGCGCGCTCGCGGAAAATACGTCCGGACAGACAAAAGTGGCGCCCACCCGAAGGTGAGCGCCACTTTCGTTGGCAGATCAGATCACTTGATGATCCCGTAGGCGGTGCCTAGATCACTTGATGATCTTCGTGACCCGCCCGGCGCCGACGGTGCGGCCGCCCTCGCGGATAGCGAAGCGCAGGCCCTCGTCCATGGCGACGGGCTGGATCAGCTTGACGGAGATGTCGGTGTTGTCACCCGGCATCACCATCTCGGTGCCCTCCGGCAGCGTCACCACACCGGTCACGTCGGTGGTGCGGAAGTAGAACTGCGGACGGTAGTTGTTGAAGAACGGCGTGTGACGGCCACCCTCGTCCTTGGACAGGATGTAGACCTGGCCCTCGAAGTCGGTGTGCGGGGTGGTGGTGCCCGGCTTGGTCACGACCTGGCCGCGCTCGACGTCCTCACGCTTGATGCCACGCAGCAGCAGACCGACGTTGTCGCCGGCCTGGCCCTGGTCGAGCAGCTTGCGGAACATCTCGACACCGGTGACCGTGGTCTTGGTGGTGCCGGGACGGATGCCGACGATCTCGACTTCCTCGTTCACGTTGACCACGCCACGCTCCACACGACCGGTGACCACGGTGCCGCGGCCGGTGATGGTGAAGACGTCCTCGACGGGCATCAGGAACGGCTTGTCGGTCTCGCGGACCGGGTCCGGGATGGACGCGTCGACGGCCTCCATGAGCTCCTCGACCGACTTGACCCACTTTTCGTCGCCCTCGAGCGCCTTGAGCGCCGAGACGCGCACGACCGGGGCGTCCTCGTCGAAGTCCTGGGCGGCCAGCAGTTCGCGGACCTCCATCTCGACGAGCTCGATGAGCTCCTCGTCGTCGACGGCGTCGGACTTGTTCAGCGCGACCAGGATGTAGGGCACACCGACCTGACGGGCGAGCAGCACGTGCTCGCGGGTCTGCGGCATCGGGCCGTCCGTGGCGGCGACCACCAGGATCGCGCCGTCCATCTGGGCGGCACCGGTGATCATGTTCTTGATGTAGTCAGCGTGACCGGGGGCGTCGACGTGTGCGTAGTGACGCTTGTCGGTCTGGTACTCCACGTGGGAGATGTTGATCGTGATACCGCGCTGACGCTCCTCGGGCGCATTGTCGATCTGGTCGAATGCGCGCGACTCGTTCAACTCGGGGAATTTGTCGTGCAGAACCTTGGTGATTGCTGCAGTCAGCGTGGTCTTGCCGTGGTCAACGTGACCGATGGTCCCGATGTTGACGTGCGGCTTCGTCCGCTCGAACTTCGCCTTCGCCACTTCTGTGTCCTCCTGGACTTGTTGGTGCTTCTGGTTAAAGCAGGGTTGATCGTCGTTCTACCGAAATTTTTGCAGTTGTGCGGTCCCGCCAGGGCGGCGGGTCAGCTTACTGACCCGTCGCCTTCGCGGAGTCCATTGCTCGACTCCGGGTCAGCTCCGAGCCTCGTCCCTCGATTCTCACTGACCCGTCGCCTTCGCGATGATCTCCTTCGCCACGTTCGCCGGAACCTCGGCGTACGAGTCGAACACCATGGAGTAGTTCGCCCGGCCCTGGGTCCGCGACCGCAGGTCGCCGACGTAGCCGAACATCTCCGACAGCGGAACCTGCGCCTTGACGACGCGCGCACCGCTGCGCTCTTCCATGGCCTGGATCTGACCACGGCGGGAGTTCAGGTCGCCGATCACGTCACCCATGTAGTCCTCGGGCGTCGTGACCTCGACGGCCATGATGGGCTCGAGGATGACGGGCTGCGCAGCCTGCGCGGCCTTCTTCAACACCTGCGAGCCGGCCACCTTGAACGCCATTTCCGACGAGTCGACCTCGTGGAAGGCGCCGTCGAGCAGCGTCACCTTGATGTTCACCAGCGGATAGCCGGCCAGCACGCCGTACTGCATGGCGTCCTGGGCGCCGGCGTCGACCGACGGGATGTACTCACGCGGGATGCGGCCACCGGTGACCTTGTTCTCGAACTCGTAGGTCGCACCGTCCTCGCCGGTGAACGGTTCGAGGTCGATGAGCACCTTGGCGAACTGGCCCGAGCCACCCGTCTGCTTCTTGTGGGTGAACTCGACCTTCTCGACCTTGCGGCGGATGGTCTCGCGGTAGGCCACCTGCGGCTTGCCGACGTTGGCCTCGACCTTGAACTCGCGCTTCATCCGGTCCACGAGGATGTCCAGGTGCAGCTCGCCCATGCCGCCGATGACGGTCTGGCCGGTCTCCTGGTCCAGATGCACCTTGAAGGTCGGGTCCTCTTCGGCGAGCTTCTGGATCGCGGTGCCCAGCTTCTCCTGGTCGCTCTTGGTCTTGGGCTCGATGGCGACCTCGATGACCGGGTCCGGGAACGTCATCGACTCGAGCACGATCTGCTCGTTCGGGTCGCTCAGGGTGTCACCGGTGGTGGTGTCCTTGAGGCCGATGACGGCGTAGATGTGCCCGGCGGAGGCGCGCTCGACGGGGTTCTCCTTGTTGGAGTGCATCTGGAACAGCTTGCCCAGCCGCTCCTTCTTGCCCTTGGTCGCGTTGATGACCTGGCTGCCGGACTCGACGGTGCCCGAGTACACGCGCACGTAGGTCAGCTTGCCGAAGAACGGGTGCGTGGCCACCTTGAACGCCAGGCCGGA
This sequence comes from Mycolicibacterium poriferae, assembly GCF_010728325.1. Next base: position 1,636,860 of record NZ_AP022570.1, on the reverse strand, counting down.
GAACGGCTCGTCGGTGTTCGGGTTGCGGGTCAGCAACTCGTCTTCCTTGCCGGGGGCGTGGCCCTCGGCCGGCGGCACGTCCAGCGGGGACGGCAGGTAGTCGATGACCGCGTCGAGCATGGGCTGCACGCCCTTGTTCTTGAACGCGCTGCCGCACAGCACCGGGTAGGCCTCGGAGGTGATCGTCAGCTTGCGGATCGCGCCTTTGACCTCGTCGATCGACAGCTCCTCGCCACCGAGGTACTTCTCCAGCAGCGCCTCGTCGGTCTCGGCGACGGCCTCGAGCAGCTTGGTGCGGTACTCCTCGGCCTTCTCGGCCATGTCGGCGGGGATGTCGACGGTGTCGTACTTCTCGCCGAGCTTGGCTTCGGCGCTCCACACCTTGGCGTTCATCTCCACCAGGTCGACGACGCCGGAGAAGTCGCCCTCCGCGCCGATCGGCAGCTGGATCGGAATCACGTTGGCGCCGAGGCGCTCTTCCATGGTGCGCACCGAGAAGTAGAAGTCGGCGCCCAGCTTGTCCATCTTGTTGACGAAGCAGATGCGGGGGACGTCGTACTTGTCGGCCTGGCGCCACACCTGCTCGGACTGCGGCTCGACACCCTCTTTGCCGTCGAACACCGCCACCGCGCCGTCGAGCACGCGCAGCGAACGCTCCACCTCGACGGTGAAGTCGACGTGGCCGGGGGTGTCGATGATGTTGATCTGGTTGTCGCCCCAGAAACAGGTCGTCGCAGCGGAGGTGATGGTGATACCACGCTCCTGCTCCTGCTCCATCCAGTCCATGACGGCGGCACCGTCGTGCACTTCACCGATCTTGTAGCTGATGCCGGTGTAGAAGAGGATGCGCTCGGTCGTCGTCGTCTTGCCGGCATCGATGTGCGCCATGATGCCGATGTTGCGGACCTTCGTGAGGTCGGTCAGCACGTCCTTCTGTGCCACGGCTAAATTCCCACTCTTTCGCTTCTAGTTAGGTGTGTCGTGCCGCCGTCCGCAGCCTCTTCGCTACGCCGGCGCTGAAATCACCAGCGGTAGTGCGCGAAGGCGCGGTTGGCCTCGGCCATCTTGTGGGTGTCCTCGCGTCGCTTGACGGCGGCACCCAGGCCGTTGCTGGCGTCGAGGATCTCGTTCGCCAGGCGCTCGACCATGGTCTTCTCGCGGCGGGCCTTGGAGAAGCTCACCAGCCAACGCAGCGCCAGGGTCACCGAACGGTCCGGGCGGACCTCCACCGGCACCTGGTAGGTCGCGCCGCCGACGCGGCGGCTGCGCACCTCGAGAGCGGGCTTGACGTTGTCCAGCGCGCGCTTGAGGGTGACGACCGGATCGGTGCCGGTCTTGTCGCGAGCCTGTTCGAGCGCACCATAGACAATGCGCTCGGCCAGCGATTTCTTCCCGTCCAGCAGCACCTTGTTCACCAGCTGGGTGACCAGCTGCGACCCGTAGACGGGGTCGTTGACCAACGGACGCTTGGGCGCGGGTCCCTTGCGCGGCATCAGCTCTTCTCCTTCTTCGCGCCGTAACGGCTGCGGGCTTGCTTACGGTTCTTGACGCCTTGGGTGTCCAGCGACCCGCGGATGATCTTGTAGCGCACACCGGGCAGGTCCTTCACACGACCGCCGCGCACCAGCACCATCGAGTGCTCCTGCAGGTTGTGCCCTTCGCCCGGGATGTAGGCGGTGACCTCGACCGCGCTGGTCAGACGCACGCGCGCAACCTTGCGAAGCGCGGAGTTCGGCTTCTTCGGGGTGGTCGTGTACACGCGGGTGCACACGCCGCGACGCTGCGGGCTGCCCTTCAGAGCCGCGGTCTTGACCTTGGCGACCTTGTCGTGGCGACCCTTGCGGACCAGCTGGTTGATGGTTGGCATGTACCGGCTTTCTGTGTTCCTCGTCGTGTGACGGTCGTGCTCGAAATTGCTTTTAAGTTCTGTCGTACTGCGGTTTCACCCGGTTGCGCTACCCCGCTTCCGGGCGTGTCGCATGCGGCCGCCGCGTGTACTCGGAGTAATTTCCAAGGCACCCACGGCGCAGACATGCAAATTGGCCCGGCGTGTAGGCAAGCTTGCCGGTCCCCGGCAACCGAGAACCACAACGCGCCTTGTCTGCCAGGCACGACGGTCCACAATACCAGGGCCGCCGACCTCGACAAAACCCGCTGACCTGCGGCTCTTCTCGCGCGGTCCGTCAACGCGACCGCATACCCACGGCCAATCTCATGACCATGTCGGTGAACACGCCGTCGGTGTCGATGCCGTTCATCACCCGGTCATCTCCAGCAGCACGAACCCATGCATGGCCGACCAGAACTCCAGCGCCGCGTAGAACGCCGCCTCGTCATCCAGACCGTGGAGGCCAGCACCGCGATGACCGGGGCGGCGGGCGTCCGAGTCACCTCCGTGAAACGCACACAGACTGCTTGCGTTAGCAAAATGGATGGTAACGCGGTAACAAGCTTGTAGTCCGTTTGACCGACGGCGGCCATTCCACCCTACATTTGCGTCAACACGCTGATAGGAATGCACTCACATCTACCGATACGCTCGTGGGAAAGGCGCGTCTTGTCCGATCAACCGCAACCGATGTTTCCCCTTCCGTCGGACGGTTCGCAAAGTTCCCACGGCTCCGACGCAGGCTCCAGTTACCCGACGATTGGCGACCGGTCAGCAGTCCCCGGTCGTTTGGCGCCCGGTGGTAGCGGGATGACGGGAACTTGCCACACCTCACCCCACTCCAGGAAGACACTGCCCATCGTCGCCGGCGCTGTTATCGCCTGCGTCGCAGCAGTGGCGGTCACTATCGCGCTGACCCGCAGCGCAGGCGAGAATCGGGCAGAGGCGGGTTCGGCGCCCACGGGCAGCAAGTCAACAGCCACTACACAGTGGGCCCCCGGGTCCACGCTGGATCCGAGGCCACGAACTACGACGCCGATTGCATCGCCTCGCCCAGATGCATCCCGGGTGGCGCTGAGCGTGAGCGTGCCGATCAGCCAGCCCGAATGCGACGGATCGGGCATCGTCGTGCTCCGTTCCGCGGTCACACCCGGCAACTACGGAACCGAGATCCAGCGGTACCTCAATGAGTTTCCGGGCGCCTCGTACCTACGGACTGATCACAGCTGCCCCTCACTGAGGCAATCGACCGCCAGCGGTGATCCCATATATGCGGTCTACCGGCCGGCTGGCCGGACGGAGGCGGAGATCTGCTCCGAGGTCCGTCGCGCCGGCGGCGACGCCTATGGCAAGTGGTTGGATATGACCACCGACCCAGGATTCATGATCACGTGCTGATCACCCGCGATCGGCACACGTGCCATTCAGGCCGGCGCGCCGGCTTCCACTGCCGCGACGATTTCGGACGCCTCCGGACCGCAGACACGATGGAGGTCGACCGTTCCCGCGGCCAGCAGAGCATCGATGCGGCGCCGGAGATCACCGGATTCGACGTGCGCATAGAGATCTGCACCGGGGCACGCGGTGGCGGCGAAATCACGGTGACTGCCCAGCGAGTCGGCCGACACCTCGAAAGTCTGCGCGGCCCACGCGAAGGCCATTGCCGCACTGTGCAATTGCTCTTCCGATACGGCTTCCTGGTCGAAGTCCCCTTCGCACAGCACCAGGAAATGGCCCGCCGGGTTGTATTCCGTCGCCGTGTCACCGGCAAAATCTGTGTTACGCAGCTCGTAGATGTTGCCGTTGCGGTCGATGCCGACGTGGTAGGCGATGTCCACCCAACCACGTTCGTCTTGATGCAATCGCTGATGCTGCCGCAGCCGTCCGGGAGCATTCCTGTTGTCACCCAACACCGCTGCGGTGTGGTGCAGCGTCATCCGGGTAATGGTGTGGCGTACGCCGCCGGGCAGGGACTCTCGTGCGCCCCAGGCATCCCGGCAGATCACGGCGGCCGACGCGGCGATCGGGGCAGGCGTCACGACCGGTTCCGGCGCGGGTGCCGGCGGTGCCGGCTTGACGCTCGCCGCCCGACTGGTCGTCCCTTCCGCGACGGGGACTCCCGCGTCGAGTTGCTTTGCGTAGACACTCGCGGCCGCCGCGATACCGGCGCCGCCGGCAACCCACAGCAACTGCCGCCGGTTCATGAAACGACCACGGCCATGGCCGTCTTCCGTCGGCGTAACCATGACAGTCACCATACGGAAGCCCGCGCATATCCCGCATGGTTCGTCGAAACCACTTCAGGAGGAACATGACAGACGGTCCCCAGCCGCTGTTCCCCTTACCCCAGGGACCAGAAGCTCGCCCGCCGCAGTCGGGATATCCCCGGGCGGGTTCACAGCGGTCGGTCCCGGCCGGTAAATCGCCCGGCGGCATCCCGTCCAAGGTCTGGGCGGTGATCGCGGCGGTCAGCGTCGTCGTCATCGCGGTGACCGCGGCGGTCACTCTGCTGCTCAGCGGTTCCGATTCCGATTCCGCTCCGACGGCCCGTTACGACATCGCTGACCCCCGATACTCCGACAACGAGAACGCCGGATCCGACGAGCGATCAGATCATCGCACGACTGACCGACCGAATCCGCGCCGGCAATCGGCGGTGGACAGATTCAGCGCAGCTCCTCCCCCGCCGATCGTCCGTGAGCCGGACACATTCGATGAAGTGTGCGCGTCCGGCTTTCAGATCGCAGGGCGATCCGGCTGGGGAACGCGCAGCGGACGTGGCAGCGACCAGACATCCTGCTTCTTCGCCCGCAGCGTCCTGCACGCGTATTGGGATCAGCACGGGTCGCCCGATGAGACGGGGCGGACGGTCATCGCCGAGGGCACGGTGCCCTGCGGCACCACGGGCGGCGAATGCTCTGGCGACCGCTTTGTCATGAGATGTGCCGTGCTCGGCCAAGACACCTGGATCACCTGCACTGGCGGAAAGAATGCCCGCGTTCTCATCTACTGATTCCCCTGTGCCGGCCGTCGTCCTCGCGGTCGCGATCGCCCTCACCGGATGCACACCCGCCACCGCACCAACCGCGGATCCCCCGGGCACGTCGCCGCCTGCGCCCGCCGTGACACCAGTCAACACGCCACTGCCACCAGTCATCCCGGCAGACTCTGTTCCGCCACTCGATCTTCGGCAGAGCTTCACCGCGGTGGCCGAACAGATCGCGGGAGAGGTGTCGGTTTCGGTGATGTCAGGTTCGGATGTGCATACGTTCGGTGATGCGGTCACCGGCCCCGCCTGGTCGACCATCAAGGTTCCGGTGGCCATCGCCGCACTGCGCGCGGCGCCGGTCCAGGCAGTCGACTATCTCTCGGCCGCCATCACCCGATCGGACAACGCTGCGGCCGAGAGTCTCTGGTCTCTGCTCGGTACACCGACCGACGCTGCATTGGCGGTCACGTCGGTGCTCCACGACGCTGGCGACGCTGAGACTGTCATTCAATCCGAACGGATAAGGGCCGGATTCACCGCCTTCGGGCAGACCGACTGGCCCACCCCGCAGCAGGCCGCCTTCGCATGGCAGCTGCCGTGTATCAGCGGATCCGGCGAAGTGATCGCCGAGATGCAACAAATTTCCCCGGACCAACAGTGGGGCTTCGCCGGGGATCACGGCGTCGCGGCCAAGGGTGGATGGGGTCCCGCACCGGACGGCAGCTACCTGGTTCGTCAACTCGCACTGCTACGCGGTGAGGCCGGATCGATCGGGGTCGCGATGGCGGTCACCCCCGGCGACGGCACGTTTCAGTCCGGAGTTGGCGCGCTGAACCAGCTCGCGGATTGGGTCGATGAGCATCGCCAGGACTTCTCCTGGTCAGACTGCACGGCGGGAACACAATGAGCAGCGCGGTGCACTCGGCACCGAAGGTCGGCTCGGCGTTGCTGCGGGCAATCGCCGATCGACCGTTGATCGGATTCTCGTAGGGGCTTAGGAGAGGAGATACCTTGCCTGACTTTGCTGGTCTGGGACGCGATATCGGAGCCCGCCTGAAAGACGCGGCACAGCAGTCGAATACCGATCCCAGCAGGGATCCCGATGCCACCGACGCCGATGTCCGCGACGAGGCACACCGGCTTCGGGCGCTGATCGACGCGAGGCGGCCCGCGCCCGGTCCGGTGCACGGAAGGTGGTCAATCGGAATCGGCGACGTGCTGGCAGCGCACCCCCGGGTGCCCGACCAGTTGCGTGCGGCCGTAAGCAAACTCGATCGGTATGGCGGGCTGACGATCACCGAAAACACGGTGTCCATCGACGGACACGACATCGATTGGTCGGCCGTCACCGAGATAAGCACGCGGAACCTCGTCGAGTACCTACTTTCCGGCGCCGTCCACGAGCAACTCGGTTCGCTGCCGGTGCCATGGTTTCCCGGACGGCGCAAGCTGTTGAATGCTGCTTCCACGGCATTGCTGACCCTGCTGGTCGCATCCGCCAGAGATCAGTTGGACCGCCATCAGGACGTCAGGATTCCGGCTGAAATTCGATATCGCGGGACACTGCGCAATCGTCAACTGTCCCCTGGAATTCTGGCCACCTTGGTGCTCGCAGATCCGAACGTCAACGACTGCCTGCTGTCGACGGCCCGGGCGCACGGTGTCACGATCACCTCGGCTGACACCAGTATGCGCGACACCGCCGATCAGCGAGCAGACCGCCTGCGATCCCAATTGGCCGGCCTGGAGGCCAGACTCAGCCGAAGCGGCACAGACGAGACCGCACCAGCGCAGGCACCGCCACGACCACCCGTCCCGGCCACGCAAACCCCGCCGCCCGCCTCCGCGCCCGACCTACCGTCGCCAGCGCCGTATCCGACACTCTCAACCGATGGTTCCGAGCCGTTGCTCGCGCCCGCAGCCGCCACGCCCGGGTTCACCGCAAATGCGCCCTATCCGCAGATCAACGCGGGCGGATATCCCCAGATCGCTGTCACTACAACATCATCCAGCGGCCGTAGCCATTCTCCGTCCGGTTCGTCTGGCCCGGTGCGCCGACCGTCACCGAAACAGTGGGCGCTCATCGCTGGTGCACTGCTCGCCCTTATTGCGCTGGTACTCCTCACCGTCAACATCGTCACCAAACCGGACAACTCCCCGACCGCGACCGAGGCCGCGCCAGGATCTCCTGTCACGAGCGGTGAGGCCCCCCCGTGTTCCGATCCACCAACCGTGCGCGCCGAATCCGTCACCGATGGCAGCGGTGGCCTCACCTTCGACACCACGATCGCCACGACCTGTTCCGCCGGGGATGTGCTAAGTGACGACGAGTTCCGGATCACCGTCGCAGATTCCCTGGGACGGGATGTTGCCGCGGGTGTTTTCGACCTGTCGAACAACCCGATCCTGTTGCAGGACCCCGGCACGTCTGTGACCTTCGTCTTTCCGCCCGGGACGTACTGGCGCACCGCCGCCGCGATCACCGGTGACGTCCGGATGGACTGCTATCGGGGCGGCCGGAGCTCGTCGGGAAGCGGTACCGGCTCCGGCACCGCTATCACCGCGATCGGACCCGCCGCACCGGCGTCGGGCGATTTGAACGCGGCGGCCCATTCGGCGCTGGTCGACATCGCCATAGCCGACCGTACCTACATCGACGCGAACCTGCTCAACCGCTGGCAACCGCAGCTGAGCTCGAAACAGCCCGGCCTGTTCGCCGACGGAATCTCGTGGAACTACCCGGAGATCGTGCGCGAGCACCTGCAACTGCGGCAACGGTTTCCCACCGCACGCCTGGTCTGGTCCGGCGACTGGCCGGTGTTCACCGATCCGAACTGGTGGGTCACCATGCTCGGGACTCCGTTCGGCAGCGGCGAGGATGCCCTGGGCTGGTGTGCGTCAGAGGGATTCGATCGAGATCACTGCCTGGCGAAGATGCTCAGCCACACCATGGGCACTACGGGTACCACCCTATTGCGACCGTGAGGCTCAGCTGTCCCGACACTCGGCTTGGTCTGTTACCTGCGCGACCCGAGTTGAAGCCGTCTTGAGGCGTCGACCGGACAGTCAGCGAGGCGAATCTGGTCTCGGAGGCTGTTCCGGATAGATATACCCGGGCGCCGGCAAGGCACCTACGGCCGACAGTTGCCGGGATTCTGCTACCTTGCAGCGATAGATTCGACTGAGAGGTTGCTCCTTCTAGAGGCCCTCAGCCACAACGCGGGACGACGAGTACCACACTGCTGCGGCCGTGAGTTCAGCTATCCCGGTTCGGGTCGTGGCCCTCGGGCCTAATCATCTTGTCGGACCGATCGCGGTTGAAGCGGTGAAGATCGTCGAGATCGCTTTGCGCCGAAAGCGATCGGTCGATCATGCTCGAACCACCGACCTCACCCGCGCCGGTGGTGTCGGGGGAATCGCTGAGCATTGACTGCGGGCTCCCCAGGAAACTCAGCGCGGTGGCGAAGCCGATCGAAACATCTGCCAGAAATCCCGCCGTGCCCTGCCCGCCGCCAGCCCGGTCGGCGAGTCGGTCGGCGAATGAGTGTCCGGTCCGTTCGATCTGTTCCACCCCGGCGGCGGCGCTGCGCCCCTTGTCGAGGGCCGCCTGCAGCTGGCCCACCAACCGCGCCACTGACACCCCGCTGTTGCGCAGCGCCTGCGCACGGTCGAGCAGGCGGGCAGCTTCCTGCACGGCATGGGTGACGCCCTGACCGGTTCGACCTGTGTCGGAGGCCAACGCATTCAGCGCCTTCGCAACCCTTTCGATATCGGACGCCATTTCACCTCCTGCGGGCTGACTGCGCAGCAGCCTGGGCCTCCCGTGCCGACAACGCCCGTGCGGTCGCTTCGCGGGCCAGTTGTTCGGCGGCATGGGCTGATTCGTTGAGGCGGCGCGAGGCATCCTGCAGGTCACGCAATGCCCGGGTCAGAGTGCCGATCATCCTCTTATCGGTACCGCTGGCCGTGCCGCCGATGATCGAACTGACCCCCTGGGCGACGGGTTCGACCTTGCCGGCGTGCTTGTCGAGGTAGCCGGCCTGGGCGCGGGCACTGCGCGCGATGGCATGGAACTCCCGTGCCGCGCGTTCGAGCGCTACCGGATCGTCATGTTCCCCCGATCGGGTCACAACGACCTGCCGTAGTTGGCGGCGACCCTGGCGGCTTGTTCCAGCGCCTGCACCGCGGCGGTGACCTGTTTGGACGCGGCGTCGAGCGCCTGCAGGACTTCCTGATCCTTGCGTTGCGAGCTGCCGCCGATGGCTGCCCGCACCTGCCCCTGATGGGCGCTGAACTTGCTCTTGAACTGGCCCAGGCTGCCACCGGTCTGTTTGGCCGAACTGGCGATGGTCTCCAGCGTGCCCTTGAGTTTCTGCAGTTCTGACATGAGTTTGCTCCTGATCGACGGCCTGTCTGTCAGTTCGGTGTCATGATGCGGCGCACGCCGCGGCCGGCGTCACCGTCGTCGACTTGCCGGGGCCGCCCTGCCGGGACGGCACGTTCCAGACCCCAGGCCCGGATGGCGGCGACATCCTCGGGATTCGTACGGCTGAACGGCATCAGGTTGCGGAATCCGTCTTTGACCATCTCATCGGAGATCGGGGCCGACCCCAGTCGCTGCCGCAGCTTGTACGAGGCCAATTCATGGATCACCGCCGCGATGTCGGCGCCGGCGAACCCGTCGGACAGCGTGACGAGCTCCTCAAGCAGATACGGGGACACGTCGGTCTCCAGGTAGGACTGGTAGTACAACCGGATGATCTCGGCACGGTCCTCCGGGTCGGGCAGGTCGACGAAGAAGAGCTCGTCGAATCTGCCCTTGCGCAACAACTCCGGGGGCAACGAACTCACGTCGTTGGCCGTGGCGACCACGAACACCTTCGCCCGCGACTCCTGCAACCAGTACAGAAAGTGACCGATCATCCGCCGTGTCGTACCAGATGAATCCCCGCCGGCCACGCCACCGGCGAGCGCCTTCTCGATCTCATCGATCCACAGCACACACGGCGCAACGCGCGAGGCCATGTCCAGCGCCTCACGCAGCCTGCCTTCGGACTGGCCGACATACATGCCGAGCACAGATGACATGTCCAAGCGGTACAGCGGGAACCGCCACTCGGCGGCAACCACCTTGGCGGACAAAGATTTACCGCAACCCGGCACACCGACCAGCAGGACGCCGCGCGGGGGGCGTAACCGGGAGTGGGTCAGGTCCATCCGGATCATCTCGCCGCGCTCGCGCAGCCAGCTCTGCAGCTGTGTCAGGCCGCCGACCTGGCTGTCCTCCGGCCGAAGCGGCACCCGCTCGATACCCGAGATCGCCCCGAACATCCTGTCCTTGAACGTCGAGAGCTCGACGATGTCGTCCTGGATGAGTTTGCCTTTGGCCAGCAGCGTGCTGATCGCATTGAGGGCCTGCGATTCGCTGAGCCCGACAAGCACCTCGGATGCCTGTCGGACATCGTCGTGGTTCCAGTCGATCTGCATCGACCCGCGATAGTTGTCGATCAGATCGCTGACCACATAGAACAACTCGTCCAGGTCGGGCAGATCGAGCTCAACCGCCATGCCCAACCTCATCAACCCGGTAGACACCGAACCGGCGGTGATGAGAATGATAGATCCCGAACGATTCTCGGCGAGATCGGCCAATTCGGCGAGATGCCGCGACGTCGAACTGTCGTCCCCGATGTCCTCCACGTCGACGAAGACGAAGTTGACGTAGTCGCGGGATCTGAAGGTCGCGGCGGCGTAGTCGAATGCACCGAGCAACGAGCGGTCGTCGACTATCGCCTTCTGACTGAGCAATTCGGCCAGACCGCCGGTGCGGGTGTGGCAGTAAAACGACATCGCCTTGAGCTGACCGGCGACCTGCCGGATGAGCTCCTGCGCCCGGCGTGCCTCGGAGGTCCTTAGCACGATCAACGGAATGCGGGCGTTGAGATAGCGTCTCAACTCGTCGGCGGTGTCGGCCTGATTCGGCATGTGCGCCTTCCTACGCCTGGTTGTCGAAGATAATTGCGCGATGACGGCGCACCGGTGGCGCCGGAACATGGTCTTCGGGAACGGGCAGTGGCGATGTGGCAGCTGGTTGCGGTGCCGCATCGACCCGTCCGTCGAAGAGTGCCTGCAGCGAGAATCCCGGCTCCAGGATGGCCGTCAGCCGGTTGGTCCGCAGAAGGTTCAATGCCCGTTCGATCTGCACGCGGTCGAACCGTGCACCCCGTTGCTGTTTGGTCACCGCGTCTTCGAGTTCCTGCTGGAGTTGCCGGGTGTCTCGGGCCACACCGTTGCCCAGTTCGGTCCGGACGACTTCGGGAAGCCCGGGGTGCGCGGCCAGTTGCAGTCTGCGCGCGAGGACCCTGCGGGTATCCAGTAGTGCCCGAACTCTGCCCTGTTCATCACGGGCCGCACCCCAGTCCCGGGCGAAGGTATCCACCCAGCGGTCCATCACGTGCTGCTGCGCATCTTTGATGTGGACGAGCAGTCGTTCAAAGGCGGCCGGGGGCAGCGAGTCGACGACGAGCGTCGGCAAATGAGACATGTCGTGACGCGGATCCTCACGCCATGCCCGCACCGCCATCACCCACTGCTCGTAGGCGCTGGTATGCGGCGTCATCACTGACCGCTGTGACGACCGCGGTGAATTACATGAATTTCGCCCGGCGGCAGTGGATCCCACTCAGGCAAGTTGCCCGCGATCTTGCGGTTGCGCGGGATTTTTGGTTGGGCAGTCTTCCGGCCCACATCGCGAGAGATGACCTGGCCTTGATCCTGTGGCTTCGGCGGCACGAAAACGCTGGCCCGTGCCCGACGGATCACGATCGGTGGCGGCGCCTGCTCGATGGGACCAACCTGCTCCGGATACGGAACCGCGAACTGCTCGGTCGCAGCGCCAGCAGCCGGGAATCGTTGCGTCGTAGCTTCCGGGGCGCGGGAGATGCGGGGTGGATTCGACGACGGACCGGTCATGACACCTGCTCCTCCTTGTGTTGTTGGACAAAGGTTGGCCAGGTATCGATGAGAAGGAGCAGATCGGACTCCTTCGCGTCCTCCTCACCGAAAGCGATCTTCGCGTCGACGAACTCTGCCACGGTGGCTCGATAGATGTCTATGGAGAACTCGAGTGCGGCCTGGGCGATGTCCTGAGCTTTGCGGTACTTGGCATCACAGTCGGTCTTCTTGCGCCACAACCAGAATGCCGCACCACCAACAGCCGCAACGAACACCAGCAAGCCAAAGCCGACGGCACCGCCCGTGATGCACAGGATCATGAATACCAGGCCAACGAGGCCGATACCACCAGCGATGTAATAGTTGTGGTCCTTGAATCGCACACTCTCCAGATAGTCCTCAACGGTCTGGTTCCATGTAGTGGCCAGAGACGCCTCGGCCTGCTGCTGTGGCACCGCGGTGTTCGTCTGCCATCCCTTGAATCCGAGCGTCAGCGCATACTCGGAATGGTTCTCCGGTAGGACGATGTCGACAGTGTCCAGATACCGCGATCGGTAGTCGGCGGAGAATCGGTGCACCGCCGCGAGGAAGTCCTCTCGGCTGCCACCGATGGCCACCTTCTGCGCCGACACCGAGACCCCATACAACTCCCTGCGGATCGCGGTCTGTGTCTGCAGCGAGACTGCGTCAAGCGTCGTCTCCAATGCGACATTGATCTCGTCGGCTGCCGCATGCGCGCGGTCCATGTCGCCATTGTTGTCGATGACCGCCTGATGGAAGACGACCTGACGCTTGAGCGGCAGTTCTTCTTCGTCGTATTCGGTGACCAGGTTCTCGAGGATGTCGTCGAGTTGATCCTGTACGGAGCTGGCAAGGGGGGTCGGTTCCTCCCGGATCGCGAGGTACTTCTCGGCGGTGAATCCGTGCGCCGATGCCCGTTCCAGGGTGTCCTTGAACTGCGGCCACTGCGGGCTGACGCGCGCCAGGTGGGGCCATTGCGACTCGTTGACGGCGGCCCGGTGGATGTCGAGATCCCCGGTCCACGCACTGATCTGAGACTCGACCACCGAACGATCGTCACGCAGTAGCACGTTCCACTTACCCAGTTGCTGCCCGATGAGTTGGCGTCCGTAAGGACCAAACGCCTCCTGCGAGGCAGCCTCCAGAATAACGACGAACTCGCGGGTCAGCGCCCTCGGATCCAGCGCCTGGATATAGTGGCGCAGCCATCGGGTTGCGGCATCCATGCGCGCCTGCCTGCGCAGCACCAGCGCAAAAAACAGGCTCGTCTTTCTCGGGTCTCGGCTGAAGGCAGCCTCGATGGACCGGTTGGCCAGTTCCTCGTTGTCTCGTGACCATGCTGCCAAGCCGACGAGGGCTGGAGCCAGCCAATATCGCGGAGTCTGGATCATCAACTCCTCGGACACTTGCTGCACCGTCTTGTTGGTGACGTTGCCGATGTCGAAGGCCTGCAGGGTGCCAATTGTCGTGCGTCGGACATCGTTGTAATGGCCGTAGTCGCGGTCGAGTTGAGCTTCGAGGTTGCCGATGACCGTTTCGGACCGCTGCACGTTGGCGACGCGTTCAGCCTGCTGGACGAACGACTGGAATTCGTCGCGAAGGGCGAGCAGCTCAGCACGAGTCGTCTGCAGATCACCCGAGACCCGGCCGACCTCGCTGCGTACGACGTCCACCTTCGAGTCAATGCCGTCGATCTGTCTGCTGATCGATCTGTGAATGTCATTGAGTTTGTTGTTCAGCGAGCTGGGATCAACGCTCATCTCGCCATCTCACCGTGTTCGCGATTCATACTCATGCCTTTCTCACATTGACACTGCTGTGCCGTCCGGCAGGATCGGCACAATCTTTCCGTCCGAATAGATCTCGATGAACGCATACGATCCGCTGCGAACCAGTCCGCGCGCCTGCGAATACGGATATCCCGGATCCTCCGAGGGTGAGAAGTGCTGCAGGATCGACCCGAACAGGTCGAGCTTGTGGTCGACAAAAGGCGGGCCGAGGTAACACTTGGCGAACATGCCGATCACCTGACCGCCCTGCCGCGCCTCGTACTCTTCGCGGATCCACTGCATGATCTGCGCCTGGGCCACCTGGTCCACCGACGTATCGATCTGGGTCAACGCTTGCAACAGCTCATCGCGTCGCGGCTTGAGCCGGTTTGCCAATGCAAAATTGTCCAACCCAGAGACGACACTCGATCGGCCCCGCAGCATCGCGGAGGTGTCGGCCCGGTTGAGCACCTGCCGCGCCGGCTTCTGCTGCTGGATGCGATTGCGAAAACTCATGGCTGCCTCCTACACCGCCATCACGATGATCACGATGACGAGAATGACGATGACGACACCTGCCACCCCGATGAGCACCACCGGATTCACCTTCGCCTTAGAAGGAGCTGGCGGCTCGGGGGCCGGTGGTGGAGGTGGGGTCGGCGCTATATACGCAGGCGGCGGCATTGCCACCACCGCACGCTCACGCTCGCGGTGCCGCACCAGCCACTGCCATGATTGTTCAGCCCGCTCCAGGTCTGCCCTCAGCGATTCCAGAGCTGCCGGAATCGCTGCTACCACAATCGGTTCGGAAGTAGTAGAACTCGCAGCAGGCGCTCCAACCTTGCTCGCAAGATCGTTGATCCGGCGGGCCAGCCGCGAGCTGGTATCGCGGAACTGAGTCCAGTGTTGCGCTCCTTCATTCCGGCGGCGATTGAGCGCCTCGGTATCGTCAGCAGCCCGACGCTCAATCGATTCGATCTGTGCCGCATAGACCTTCGGTAGATCGGTTGCCGACTGCAGCACCGCCACGTATGCCGCGTACTCTTCGGTCGTTGTCATGACACCCCCGCACCCTGCGGATCGAACGGTACGACCACCTGCACGCCCTCATCGGACCCACGATCGAACAGCAGCGCACGTGGCGAACCTTCCGCCGGCTGCGCCTGCGGTCCGACGACTTCGCGCAGATCGTCGAGTCCGACCTTGAGAAACACGTAGCGCGTCACACCGTGTTCGAATGACAGGTGCGCCTTGAGCGCTCGCAGATTCGGCCACCAACCGATGAGGTGCATACCCCGCGCGCTGCCCTGGATGGTCAGATCGCGCAGCACCGAAGACCCCGAGATGCGGGGTCCGTAGAGATCATCGGAGTCCGGGTCGGCCGGCACTTCATCGTCCATCTCGGCGACGCGCTGCAGCTGGACTGCGAGAACCAGAGTGGGCGCGGTGTTGGTGCGAAGCTGGCCGGCGAGTTCGCCCGTGAGATGAGGCGGCACCGCGCTGCCCCGCACCACCTGAACGTCGACTCCGCGAGCGCGAACACGGTCGAGGGCGTCACCGAGCAGAGGATCCGTGCCGTCGCCCCCTGGCTCCGGACGTCCGTCGAGTACGACGACGCGGGCACCGGGCTGCCAATCGGCCGTTGCGGTGACGACCGCGGCCCCCAGCACCGCGGCGACTTCCGCGTCCCCGGTACCGACCAGTGCGACCGCCTGGTCGATGTCATTGTGGAACGGGATCTCGATTAGCCGGTCGGTGACGGCGATCGGGCGACCGATCCGGGCCGTCGGCACATCGGCGTCGGGCAACAGGCCGGGCCACTGCGCGTAGCCGCGACCGAGGAAAACCCACGGCTCGGCGCCGTGAGAGTACCTGTCCCACAACTGTTCCTGCAGGGTACTGATCCACCGGGGGTCGGCATAGCCGGCGACGGCCACCTCGTTCGCGGAGGCCATTCCGTAGTTGCGGTTGACCACCACTTCGCCTCGATACACGAGTTCGGCGGCCGCGGTGTTGCCCCGGGACAGGATCGCCTGCGACTCCTCGGCGGTGTTCTTCAATGAGACACGCAGCGGGAACTGGGCGAAGATCGAGTCGCCCTTGACCTGCAGTCCGGAGATTCCAGACAGGGTCTGCGAGGACAGCAGGATGTGGACGCCGAAGGCCCGGCCCTGTCGGGCCAGCTGTTCGAACAGCAGGACCGCGCTGGTGGTCAGGTCGTCGTTGCCGTCGAACAGCACCTGGAACTCGTCGATGATCAACAGCATCCTGGTCATCGGCTGACCGGTCTGTTGCCGATATTCGCGAAAACCGTTGCAGCGTGCGGCGTTGAAGAGTTGTGCGCGGCGTTCCATCTCCTGCTGTACGAACTCCAGCACGGCCAGTCCGAAGGGCTTGCTGCTCTCCAGACTCAGGACTCGTGCGTGCGGCAGCCAGTTACGGCCGTTAGTGTCCTTGTCGAAGCGCTTGAACTCCAGTCCCTGTTTGAAGTCCAGCAGCAGCATCTCAAGCTGGTCGGGACTGTATCTGGCCGCCAGTGAATAGATGATGGTCAACAGTAGGTTCGATTTGCCCTGGCCGACAGCACCGCCGATGAGCAGGTTCGGGTGCGGCGGGTTCTCCGAACGCAGCGCGAGCCGGACCGGTTCGCGCCCCCGCAACCCGATGACGGCCTCGATCCCGTCGTCGACGGTGTCGCGCCACGGGTCTGCGGCGTAGCCCGCGAGCAGATCGCCGAGCGCGATGGTTGGGCCGGTGTCGGAGCTGACTTCGTTGGCGGCGCGCGCGAGGACGGCCTTGACCTGTTCCCGCGACGGCGGCGGATCCGCCCGGATCTCGACCTCGGCAGGCAGCAACGGCGTCTTCCAGCGTCCACCTCCAGCGGTGAACGGAGTCAGCAGATCGAGCAGCTCACGAGGTCGGACATCACGCGGCGCCGTGACGGATTCGTCGACCTGCACCAGCAGGGAGACCCCCCGCGGCGATCCGGACTGCGCCAGCCGGACCAGCGCGGCCTGGGATGCCTCGTCGATTCCGAGCGGATAGGAGAACACCGCCAGCACGGTGTACGGATGCACCGGCCGCCCCTCGTCGCCCCACAGTTCCCCCAGCCCGCCGAGGTGCCGGGAGCTGATCTGCTCAGCGGCGGCCGATGCCAGCGCCCCGACCTCGGAAAGCACTGCGCTCAGGGCAGACGTATCGTGCGCTGCCGGCGGGTAGCTGTGCGGGTGGGCGTCGCGCAGATCGGTCAGCACTCCAAGCGGGCCCTCGATGCGCGGATCGAACACACGCACACGGAGAAACCGCAGCGGCAGCTGCGCGGTGACGCGCAGAACCGTCTGGCGTATCAGGTCGACGGCCTGCGGCTCGTCACCGTAGATCGCCCAGCCGCGGTCTTCCAGGAACGGCGCGAGCGCCGGGCCGAGCGCTGTGTCGCCGAACCGTACATATCTGGCCGGACGTAGTTGCGCAGGTGGCCAGGGTTGCGACCAGGGCAGACTGGCTGCGCCCGGCGCAATCGCCGTGACCGCGTCGGCGACGGTGCCCGCAGCTGCCTCGTCGTCTCTGCGGCGCTGTTCATCCGCCGCGATCCGGGCCTGATCCCGGCGTTCCAGCACGTCGCGTTGCTGCGAGACGATCTCGGCGTCGAGGCGACGGGAGTCCTCACCGCTGTAGCGCGCGATGCCGGCCGCTATCCGCTCGGACTCGGCGCGCAGGCCAGCCACCCTGGTCCGCAGTTCCGATTCGAGGGTTGCGGCGGTGGCGCTGTCGGCGGCAGAAGCGGCGGGCGCCGGCTGCGGTGGCCGATACCCGGACTGCTGCGAGGTGGACAGGGGCGCCACCGGTGGCGGATCGCGGCGAACGGCGGCGGCGAGCGCTCCGTCCAGATGAATACGCCGCCGACTACGACCGTCGGTCGCCATTGCGCGTCCCCCTCAAAAAATTGCGCGGCCAGCGAATGACGGTCAAAACATCCGGACTGCAAGACAGCGCTCTAATCACGCACGGGCCCTACAAAATTAACCCTTGCCAACCACCTCGGCAACCGATTCAACCGATTTGGTCAGCGATGTCAGCCGTTCGGAGGACATATTGTCACCTGGGTATACGCCTACCGCGACCGCATACCGGCGGCCAATCTCATCACCATGTCGGTGAATACGACGTCGGTGTCGATGCCGTTCATCACCCCCGTCATCTCCAGGAGCACGAACCCGTGCATCGCCGACCAGAACTCCAGCGCGGCGTAGAACGCCGCCTCGTTGTCGAGGCCGTAGGCCGACAGCACCGCGATGACGGGGGCGGCTGCGGCGTGGGTGGCCTCGGTGAACTCGGGGTCGTCACCGCCCAGCGGCATCCGGGTGAACGCCGAGTACCGGCCCGGATGGTGGTGGGCGTAGCTGCGGTAGGCGCTGGCCATGACCGTGACCGCATCGTCGGGCGTGCGGCCCCGACCCACCGTGGTGAGCATGTCGATGATGTCGCCGACCACGCGCATCCGCACTGTGCGGCGCAGGTCGTCGAGGCTGTGCACATGGTTGTACAACGACGGGCCCTTGGTGCCCAGCTGGTTGGCCAGCGCGTTGATCGTCAGCGCGTCCCAGCCTTCGCGGTCGAGGAACGTCAGGGCCGCGTTGACGATGGAGTCGCGGCTCAGCCTCGCCGATCGCGGCGGCCGAGCTGCCATTCGTCATCCCCCTGGTCGGTGCCTGACCGGCCGCGGAAGCAGCCGGGTCAGCGAGAAACTCTAGCTGCTCGCCGCAACCGGCCTGCCCTGGCGCTCAGTTCACCCGGTCCTGGCTGAGCTGGGCGAGCTCGTCGACGATCCCGCACAGATCGGGCAGCGTGGCCGAGTTCATCGTCTGGATCGACCAGGTGATGACGTCGTCGCCCTTGGCCACGTAGATGCTGCACGCCGTGTCGTCGAAGGCCATGAACCCGTCGTTGCCCTCCATCGCCAGCTCGGTCACTTCGCGGCCGGCCAGCGCCTCGAGCTCGCGTTCGGTCGCCATGTCGCTACCCCGGTACCACCAGGTCGAGATCCCCATCCCGGCCCCGACGCTGCCGATCATGGTGTTCTCCTGCCAGAAACAGCCGGCGTCACCGATCACCGCCTGCTTGAACAGGTTCGACCCGACCACCCGCTCGATGTCGGCCGTCGTGACGCCGTTGCAGTCCGCACTGTCGAACCCGGGTCCGGGCTCGGCGTCGGTCGCCTGCTGATCGGGTGCCGCGGCGCCGCCGCAGCCGGCCAGCACCACCGCCGCCCCCACCGTGGCGGCGAGCCGGCCCGCGACGCGTGCGCCGCGCATGTCAGAGGTCCGACTGCAGCGTCGCGGCCATCAACTTCTGCGCCTCCGCGCACGGATCCCCGGTTCTCTGCCCGCGCAGCTGCACCCACCAACTGAGCACGCCGGTGCCGGCGGCCGCGGTGACCGAGCACGCGGCGCCGGTGGTGTCGCGGCGCGCGGCGAAGGCTTTGTGGCGTTCGACGTCGAACTCGGTGATGACGGCACCGCGCGCCTCGGCGAGCCGACGTTCCCGCTCGAGTTCGCCGGTCTCGAACCAGGAGAACGTGACATCGATCGTCATGGACGAACCCGACCCGGACCGCCGCGCCAGGATGTACTGGCACACCGCACCGCTGTACGGCCGGGTCACCTCGGCCGCGCCGAGCGTCTCCTGCACCGAGCTGTCGTCGAGCAGTCCGCACCGGTCGTCGACGTATCCGTAGCTGCGAGTGTCATCGACCGCCTCGGACTCGGCGCGCTGGGCCGTTCCGGTCACGGTCTGCGAGCACGCGACCACGGTCGCTGTCACGGTGACCGCGGCGAGACAAATCTGTGGGACACCTCGGCGCATCGCCGCTCACGCTACCGAGCACCGCCGCCGCGGGCGACTCGTATCAGCACAAGGACCGAACCCGGGAACGGCGTCGCCGACAGCGACCGGCATCGTAAGCTTTCGGTGGCTGTCGGGGCCGCACGCGGACGAGCAAAGGGGTGCACCGTGACCACAACGGCTGCCACGATCGGGGGTCGGGCACTGACCGCCGGCATGGTGACGGCGTCGGCCGTCCTGCTGGGCGGGGCGCCGGCCGCGCACGCCGTCAACGGCGACACCCACATCACCGGACAGGGCGTCGTGCAGACCCTGGACTGCAACAACGGCACGCTGCACGTCAACGGCACCGCCAACCAGATCAACGCGCTCGGCACCTGCTGGGCCGTGACGGTGCAGGGCTCGTCGAACGTCATCGTCGCCGACAACGTCATCAACGACATCACCGTCTACGGATGGGACCAGACCGTGCTCTACAAGAACGGCGCACCCATCGTGTGGGACCGGGGCCGCGAGCTCGGCATGACCAACCGGATCAACCAGGTGCCGGCCTGACATGCGCCGCAGGATCGGCGCCGGGATCGTCACCGCTGCGGCCGCCGCGCTGGCCCTGACCGGGTGCGGCTCGGGCGACCAGGACGGGAGCCCGACGGTGACAGCGGGCACCTCGGGCGCCCAGGTGGAGATCGGCAACACGATCAACTACGGGTCGTTCGGCACCACCGCCGACCTCGACTGCGGCGAGGGCAAGTCCCTGAACATCGGCGGGTCCAACAACACGCTGACGGTCAGCGGCGCGTGCGCCAACGTCAACATCGGCGGAGCGGACAACAAAGTGACCTTCGAGCGGGTCGACAACGAGTTGACCGTGGTCGGATTGAACAACACGGTGACGTATCAGCAGGGTGAGCCGACGGTCAACGACACCGGAACCAACAACAGCATCTCCAAGGGCTGACTCTCAGGCCTTCTCTCAGGCCTTCTCTCAGGCCTTGGCGCCGTGCCGGCCGGCGCCGGCCGCGAACCGGGACGCGCCCTCGAGTGACTCGGCCGCCACCCGGGACATGCTGCCGAACTCGAAGTCCATCGCCTCGGCCTCCGGCCGGCCCCATTGGTGCAGCACCGACAGGCGATCCGCACGCAGGCACTGCTGAGGCAGGTCGGCGAGTTCGGCGGCCAGTTCCTCGGCCTTGTCCCGGGCTCGGCCCGTGGGCACCACCCGGTTGGCCAACCCGATCGACAGGGCTTCCTCGGCTCCCACGGCACGACCGGTCAGGATCAGGTCCATCGCCCGGCTGTGCCCGATCAGGCGGGGCAGCCGTACGGTGCCGCCGTCGATCAGCGGCACCCCCCAACGCCGGCAGAACACCCCCATGGTCGCGTCCTCCTCGACCACCCGCAGATCGGCCCACAGCGCCAGTTCCAGCCCTCCGGCGACGGCGTAGCCGCTGATCGCCGCGATCACCGGTTTGGACAACACCATCCGGCTGGGCCCCATCGGACCGGGACCGCTGCGGTGCACGGGGTTGGACTCGGAGGTACCGAACGCCTTGAGATCGGCTCCGGCGCAGAAGGTGCCGTTGTCGCCCCACAGCACCGCGACCGCGGCGCTGTCGTCGGAGTCGAAGTCGTCGAACGCCGCGTGCAACTCGGCGGCGGCCGGGCCGTTGACGGCGTTGCGCGCGTGCGGGCGGTTCAGGATGACCGTGGTGACCGCGCCGTTCTTCTCGACACGCACTCCGCCTGCCGTATCGGTCATTTCGCCTCCATCAGGTCGACATCGTCGCGCCGCGCGACCAATTCGGCGGCGAAGTCGTGGTAGGCGCGGCGCAGCGCGGCGCCGGGCCAGTCCGCCGGTAGCAGCTCGTCGGGCAGCACCGGATCGGTGAGCAGGTGCCGGACGATGCCCGCCGCGGCGACGAAGCGTCCGGGAATGTCGGGCGCCGAGGCCAACTCGTCGAGCAGGGCGTGCCCGGAGCGCGCCCACGCGGGCAGATCCCACAGCAGTGCCGCCAGCTGAGCCGGAGCGTCGTCGCGGGCCGTCAGCGTCCGGACCCGGTCGCTCACCTCCGGGTCGGTATCGATGTCCAGGTTGGCCGGACGCATCCACACCCCTTCGCGCAGTTCGCCGAACCGCCGGTCCTGCAGGGCCGTTCGCAGCGCAGCACGGGTACGCGCGTCACCGCCGACGCCGGTGATCACCACCGTCCGCCACGAACCGTCCCAGGGGCGGGTGTGCGGGTCGATGGCGTCGTCCTGGCGTCGCTGCCGGGCCAGCAGGCGGTCGGACAACCGGTAGCCGTCCGCGGACCGCACCAGGTCCCCCGCCCCCACCATGCGGGTCAGCGCGACCCGCACGGTCGGCTCTTTGAGGTCGAAATCTGCTGTCAGCCTCAGTAACTCGCTTGCCGTGGCCGAAGCGGGGTGGGCACCCAGCAGCACGCTGAGCACCACCGAGCGAGCGGTCATCCGCGACAGGGTCGCCACCGTCACACCCCGGAGGCCTTCCGGCCGTGGTCGCCGAACGGCTCGTCGCGGCGGCGCACGGCGTCACGGAAGCCGTGCTCGCGGGCGTCGGCGACGAACGCGTGCCCTTCGGGGGTGTGTCGGGCGACGCCGTCGAACACGGTGGAGATCATCGCGCTGTTGGTCACGCCCTGGTTGTACAGCGCGCTGTTCATCGCGAGCTTGACCATGATCAGCTGGTTGACCGGAACCGCGGCAATGCGCTGCACCAGCCGTTCGGTGCGTTCGTCGAGATCCGCGGCGTCGGGTGCCTCGACGGCGAGTCCCCACTCGGCGGCCTGCGCCCCGGTGAGGCAGTCGCCGGTCAGCAGAAGCCGTTTGGCGCGTTGATCACCCAGGCGGTGCGCCCACATCCCGGCGGCCGGCACCCCCCACACCCGGGTCGGCGGGTAACCGATCTTGGCGTCGGCAGCGGCGATCACCTGGTCGGCGTGCAGGGCGATGTCGGTGCCCCCGGCGATGCAGTACCCGTGGATCTTGACGACCGTCGGCTTGTCGGCGTGCATGAGGCTGGCGAACCCGCGGACGAACCGGCTCATCATCTGATAGTCGATCATCGGGTCCCACGGTTGATCGGGCAGATGATTGACGGCCTGCGTGCGCCCCGACAACACGGTGTCGCGGTAGGGGCTGCCACCCCCGGCCGACGACGATCCCTCGGCGTAGGCGGACAGGTCGAATCCGGCACAGAATCCTTCGCCGCGCCCCGACACCAGGATGACGTGCACGTTCGGATCCAGGTCGGCCCGCTCCACCAGCGCCGAGAGTTCCAGCGGCGTGTCGGCGATGATCGCGTTGCCCTTCTCCGGGCGGTTGAACGTGATGCGGGCGACCCGGTCGGTGACCTCGTAGGTCATCGTCTTCAGATCGTCGAAGTCGACGGGCCTGATCGCGTGGGTCATGAGGTCACCATGTCCCCGCGAGCGCGCGCGTCGGCACACCACAGGCCGCGCAGTTCTGGCATCTCGCGCGCGCTCACGCCTTGACCATGGCTCGTTCGAGGACGGGCGCGAGGTCCAGGCCGGTGGGCAGCGTGCCGAACGCCCCGCCCCACTGTCCGCCCAGCCGGCTCGCGAGGAACACATCGGCCACCGCCGGGTGGCCGTGGCGCAGCAGCAACGAGCCCTGCAGCGCCAGCGAGATGTCCTCGGCCACCTTGCGGGCCCGGTACTGAATCGTCTCGGCGTCGCCGAGAGATGCCTTGAGCTCCGCCACGCGGCGATCCTGCCGGACGTCCTGCCCCTCGGTGCCCGCGAGCTCGTCGAACAGCACGTCGATGCATTCGGGCTTGGTCGCCATCGCGCGCAGGGTGTCCAGCGCGCTGACGTTGCCGGAGCCCTCCCAGATCCCCATCAGCGGTGCTTCGCGGTAGAGCCGCGGCATCCCGGAGTCCTCGACGTAGCCGTTGCCGCCGAGGCACTCCATCGCCTCGGCGGCGTGCGGGGTCGCCCGCTTGCACACCCAGTACTTGGCCGCGGCCAGACCGATGCGGCGCAGCAGTGTCTCCCGCTCGTCGCCGCGCACCGCCCGGTCGGTGGCGCCGGCCATCCGCATCGCCAGCATCGTCGCCGCCTCGGCCTCGACAGCGAGATCGGCCAGCACGTTGCGCATCAACGGCTGATCGATCAGGTAGGCGCCGAAGGCTTTTCGGTGCTGCGCGTGGTGGATCGCGCGGGTGAGGCCGTTTCGCATGCTGGTCGCACTACCCAGCGTGCAATCCAGCCGGGTCAGGTTGACCATCTCGATGATGGTCGCCACCCCGCGGCCCTCCTCGCCGACGAGCCACGCGGTGGCGCCGTCGTACTCGACCTCACTGGACGCGTTGGCGTGGTTGCCCAGTTTGTCCTTCAACCGCTGCAGGAACATCCGGTTGCGGCTGCCGTCGGGGAGGATCCGGGGCAGGAAGAAGCAGCTCAATCCCCCATCGCTTCGCTCGCCCCCGCCTGTTTGGGCGAGCACCAGGAAGATGTCGCACATCGGCGCGGAGGTGAACCACTTGTGGCCGGTGAGCCGGTAGGTCCCGTCACCGTTCGGCACAGCCTGCGTGGTGCCGGCCCGGACGTCGGAGCCGCCCTGCTTCTCGGTCATCGACATGCCCGCGGTGATGCCCGCCTTCGTCGTGGGTATGGCAAGCACCGGATCGTAGGCGCGGCTGGTCAGCAGCGGTTCGTAGACGGCCGCCAGTTCGGGGTTGTGACGCAACGCCGGCACCACGGCGTAGGTCATCGAGATCGGGCAGATGTGGCCCGGTTCGGGGGTCCACACCGAGGTCTTGGCCGCCCGCACCACGTGCGCACCCGGCCGGTCATCCGCCCAGGGGGCGGCGTGCAGGCCGTGGCCGACCGCCACTCTCATCAGCTCGTGATAGGCGGGGTCGTACTCGACCTCGTCGACGCGGTGACCGACGCTGTCGTGGGTGTGCAGCACCGGACAGTGGCGATCGGCCAGCTCGCCCCATCGTTGAGCCTGCGCCGAACCCGAGAGTGCGCCCAGTTCGAACACCTCGTCGGTGCCCCATTGACCGCCTTCGCGGATCAGCGCCTCGGCCAGGACGGGCGAGGTGGCCGGGTTGTAGTTCTCCAACGGCGGAACCTGGTTGGTGACGACATGCGTGTCGGAAACAGCCATGGTGGCAGTGTTACATCTTTTCTGCAGTCGCACAACAAACTGTAATACGATGGCCGGTCATTTCCGTGAGTGCGCGTCTGAACGGCGACACGCCGCGGTTTCCGGCAGTCGACGCGCGCTCGCCGCCGGTGACAGCGTGGCCGGTGCCACTCGTGAAGTGACCGCGCCGGGATCCGCATACTTGTCCGATGAAGCCCAACTCCGTCGTGGCGGCCAGCTCCCTGCACCTCGAACCGGAACCCGTGCCCGCCGACCAACGCGTCGACGGGACGCCCGGCACCGCGGCCGCGACGCTGACCGACTTCGGCGGGCTCGAGGTCGGGATATGGGAGATGACCCCAGGCGTCATGCGGGACATCGAGGCCGACGAGGTGTTTGTCGTCCTGTCGGGCTCAGCCAGCGTTGACTTCGTCGACGGCAGCCCGTCGCTGCGCCTCGGACCCGGCGATGTCGTTCGGCTCGCGGCGGCGACGCAGACGGTGTGGACGGTGCACGAGACTCTGCGCAAGGTCTATCTCACGCAGCTCTAGCGTGGCCGGCTCACCCGACGGGACAGCGTCGCGCCGGATGCGCCGCGCCGCGCGCATCGCGTCCCAGCGGGCCAGCGCGGTGAGCACGACCGCAGCCAGCACCCAACCCAGCAGGATGTCGACGACGTAATGCTCAGCGGTGTAGACCAGCGTGAACGCCATGGTCAACGGATAGGCCACCAGCACCGGCCGCCAGCGGCGCTGCACCCGGTTCCACAGGAACACCGCGATGGCTGCCGACAGCCCGGCATGCAGCGACGGGATCGCCGCCACCAGATTGACGCTGGCCTGCCCCTGATCGATCAGCGCACTGGCCGAATGCAGGTTCAGCTTGCCCCAGCCCCGCCCGACGATGCGCTCGATCCAGCTGTTCGCGCCGTCCTGGGATACCTGCATCGCACCGAGTAGACCCCCGTCCTCCACGCCACGGGCAGAGCGGAACATGCAGCGCGGCCCCGACGGACCGCCGTCGACATCTGCTGCGGTGCAGCGCGCCGCCGCCCACGGGGGTGCCGCCGGCACCAACGCGTAGATCACCAGCGCGGTGAACGACAGCGTCACAAACAGGCGGACGAAGGCCTTCCACTCGTCGCGGTTGCGCAGCCACAGGGCACCGGCGATCACGTACGGCAGGATGAAGAACGACATGTAGACGCTGCTGATGACCACTTCCCACCACGGCGGGTGCGGCAACTTCAGGCGTTCCTGCAGCCATACGGTCGGCATCACGCCGAAGAACATCCACCGATCCACGTCGGCCTGCCATTGCCACAAGGTCGGACGACCCACGACTGAGGCCGCTCCCCTACTCAGGTCGTAGGCCAGTAGGACCACCGCAAACGGCAGCCAGTCGCGCACCACGTAGAGGACGCGGCGACCCTGCCCGATGCTCGCCGCCACCAGACCGGTGCAGATGTAGAGCAGCAGTAGTTCGCGGTTGAAGGCGAAGCCGTCGGTGAAGGTGCGCCACACGATGACGGTCGCCCACACCGCGATGGCCACCCACCGGGCGACGCGCAACCATCGGCCACGACCGACACCGCTCGGGGACGCCTGGTCCGACGCCAGGTCGACACTGTTCGGGGACGCCTGGTCCGACGCCAGCTCACTCGGCGACTGATCAGAAACGGACACGGCTGCCTTCCGACGCGGGAACGGAGGGCATTCCCCGGGTCAGACTAATTAACCGCGCCGCCACCCGCCGTTCAACGGGCGTTCTGGAACCTGAGCGTGACCATCAGACGGTCAGCGAAGGTTGTCGCGCAGGAAGGCGATGTCGTCCTTGCGCCCCTCGTCGGCGGTTTCACAGATGACCGGCGCGTCCGCGGCTTCGACGACCGCGACAAGCAGTTGGGGATCGATCTGGCCGGTGCCGAAATTGGCGTGACGGTCGGCCCCCGACCCGGCAGCATCCCGCGAGTCGTTGCAGTGCACCAGGTCGATGCGGCCGGTGATCGACTGGATCCGCTCGACGGCGTCGATCAGCGCTTCACCCGCAGCCCAGGCGTGGCAGGTGTCCAGGCAGAACCCGATGCCCTTGTCGCCGATGTGGTCCCACAGTCGGGCGATGGTGTCGAAGTGCCGGGCCATGGCGTGATCCCCGCCTGCCGTGTTCTCCAGGTAGACGGGCACGTCGGTTTCGAGGTAGTCCAGTGCCTTGACCCAGCGCTCGAAGCCGGCGTCCATGTCGTTGTCGTCCGCGTGACCCCCGTGCACGATCACGGCGGTGGCGTTGACCGCCGCGGCGGCATTGCAGGTGTCCTGCAGGATCTTGCGGGACGGAATCCGCACCCGATTGTTGGCCGAAGCCACATTGATCAGGTAGGGGGCGTGTACGTAGATCGGAATCGACGACGCCTTCAGCACGTCGGCATCCTCACGGGGCGGCGGCTTCTTCCAGCTCTGCGGGTTGCCGAGGAAGAACTGAACCACATCGGCCCCGTCTGACTGCGCCGCCGCCAAGGGGTCATCACCGTGGACATGGGATCCGATCAACACGGCCCCGAGTCTAGGTGGCGGTCACGACATCACGCCTGCGCGGGAGGCGGCGGCGCCACGATCGTCAACGGCCGACCCTTGCACCATCGGCAAGAACCTCGGCCGATCCCCGCACCATCGGCAAGAACGTCGGCCGATCCCTTAGCTGCCGTGAGCGCCCAGTGTGAATCCTGTGCGAAAACAGGCGCCGGATGTCGCACACACTTCACACTCGGCGCGCACGGGCGACCGGCGCTCGCGCCCGGCGCGCATCGCCGCCGCCGCTCACGCCCGGCGCGCATCGCCGCCGCCGCTCACGGCCGGCGCGCACTGCCGCTGCCTCGCAATGCACACGAAAAAGCCCCCGCCTCCGAAGAGGCGGGGGCTTGTCCGAGACTGACTACCGGTAGTCCGAGTAGCCGTAGTCGTCCAGCGGCACCGCAGCGCCGGTGGCCTGGCCGAAGTCCGGGCTGTAGTACTGATCCTCGTAGGACGGGATCGTGTACGCCGCGGCACGGGCCTCTTCGGTCGGCTGCACCTGGATGTTGCGGTACCGGTTGATGCCGGTGCCCGCCGGGATCAGCTTGCCGATGATCACGTTCTCCTTCAGACCCTGCAGCTTGTCGCTGCGGCAGTTGATCGCCGCATCGGTCAGCACGCGCGTGGTCTCCTGGAACGACGCCGCCGACAGCCACGAATCGGTGGCCAGCGACGCCTTCGTGATACCCATCAGCACCGGACGGCCGGCCGCGGGCTCGCCACCCTCGGCGACGACCCGGCGGTTCTCCGACTCGAACTCGGCGCGCTCGGTCAGCGAACCGGGCAGGAACTCCGTCGCACCCGAATCGATGATCGTGACGCGACGCAGCATCTGCCGGACGATGACCTCGATGTGCTTGTCGTGGATCGACACACCCTGGGCCCGGTAGACCTCCTGGACCTCCTTGACGAGGTGGATCTGCACCTCGCGGGGACCCTGGACGCGCAGCACCTCGTGCGGATCGGCCGAACCCTCCAGCAGCTGCTGGCCCACCTCGACGTGATCGCCGTCGGTCAGCAGACGCTCGGAACCGTCCTCATGCTTGAACACCTTCAGGCGCTGACGACGGGAGAGCTTGTCGTACACGACCTCCTCGCCCCCGTCATCGGGAACGATGGTGATCTTGTAGAACTTCTCGCTCTCCTCCAGCTGCACCCGCCCGGAGACGTCGGCGATCGGGGCCCGGTTGCGCGGAACGCGAGCCTCGAACAGCTCCTGCACACGCGGCAGACCACCGACGATGTCGGCGCCACCGGTCACACCGCCCTGGTGGAAGGTACGCATCGTCAGCTGCGTGCCGGGCTCACCGATGGACTGCGCGGCCACGATGCCGACGGCCTCGCCGATGTCGACCAGCTTGCCGGTCGCCATCGAACGGCCGTAGCACATCGCGCACACGCCGGTGCCGGTGGCACAGGTCAGCACGGACCGGACCTTGACCTCGGTGATACCGGCCGCCAGCAACGCCTCGATGGCCGGATCGCCCAGGTCGTGGCCACGCTCGACGACCACGTTGCCGTCGGTGTCGACGGCGTCGGTGGCCAGCGTGCGGGCGTACGCCGACGTCTCGATGTGCTGATCGCGCACCAGAGTGCCGTCGTCGGCCCGCTCGGCCAGCGTGACGTTGATGCCGCGCTCGGTCTCGCAGTCGGTCTCGCGGACGATGACGTCCTGCGACACGTCCACCAGACGACGGGTCAGGTAACCCGAGTCGGCCGTACGCAGCGCGGTGTCCGCCAGACCCTTACGGGCGCCGTGGGTGTTGATGAAGTACTCCAGCACCGTCAGGCCCTCACGGAACGAGGACTTGATCGGACGCGGGATGAACTCACCCTTCGGGTTGGTCACCAGACCCTTCATGCCGGCCAGGGTCCGCGTCTGGGTGAAGTTACCCGTAGCGCCCGAATCCACGATCGTGATGATCGGGTTGTCCTTCGGGTAGTGGGCGCGCAGCGCCTCACCGACCTCTTCGGTGGCGTCCTGCCAGATCTTGACCAGGGCCTCGTTGCGCTCGTCGTGGTTGAGCGCGCCGCGCTGGTACTTCTTCTCGATGCCGTCGGCCTCGGCCTCGTACCGGTCCAGGATCTCCTGCTTCTGCGGCGGCACCAGCACGTCGGCCATCGAGACCGTCACACCGGAGCGAGTCGCCCAGAAGAAGCCGGCGTCCTTGAGCTTGTCGACGGTCTGCGCGACGACGATCATCGGGAACCGCTCGGCCAGATCGTTGATGATCCGGGCCTGCACCTTCTTGTGCATCTGCTCGTTGACGAACGCGTACGTCGGCGGCAGCAGCTCGTTGAACAGCACCCGGCCCAGCGTGGTGTCCGCGGTCCAGGCATCGCCCTGCTTCCAGCCGTCGGGGAACAGCTCGGCCTCGACCTCTGCGGGCGGACGCAGCTGCGTCAGCCGCACCCGGATCTTGGCGCGCACGCTCAGCGCACCGCGGTCCATCGCCATGATGGCCTCGGCCGGCGAGCTGAACACACCGGTCTCCGGCACGGCGTGGGACACGCCCTTGTCTCCAGCCTTGGCGGCAGCGGTGTACTCGCCGAGGTCACCGTCGATCTCGGTGGTCAGGTAGTACAGACCGGTCACCATGTCCAGACGGGGCATGGCCAGCGGACGACCCGACGCCGGCGACAGGATGTTGTTCGAGGACAGCATCAGGATGCGGGCCTCGGCCTGCGCCTCCGCGCTCAGCGGCAGGTGCACGGCCATCTGGTCACCGTCGAAGTCGGCGTTGAACGCCTCACACACCAGCGGGTGCAACTGGATGGCCTTGCCCTCGACCAGCTGCGGCTCGAAAGCCTGGATACCGAGGCGGTGCAGCGTGGGCGCGCGGTTCAGCAGCACCGGGTGCTCGGCGATGACCTCTTCGAGGACGTCCCACACCTGGGGCCGCTGACGCTCCACCATGCGCTTGGCGCTCTTGATGTTCTGCGCGTGGTTCAGGTCGACCAGGCGCTTCATCACGAACGGCTTGAACAGCTCGAGCGCCATCAGCTTGGGCAGACCGCACTGGTGCAGCTTGAGCTGCGGACCGACCACGATGACCGAACGGCCCGAGTAGTCGACACGCTTACCGAGCAGGTTCTGCCGGAACCGGCCCTGCTTGCCCTTGAGCAGATCCGAAAGCGACTTCAGCGGACGGTTGCCCGGTCCGGTGACCGGGCGGCCGCGGCGGCCGTTGTCGAACAGCGCGTCCACCGACTCCTGGAGCATGCGCTTCTCGTTGTTGACGATGATCTCGGGTGCACCGAGGTCGATCAGACGCTTGAGCCGGTTGTTGCGGTTGATGACGCGGCGGTACAGGTCGTTCAGGTCGGAGGTGGCGAAGCGGCCACCGTCGAGCTGAACCATCGGTCGCAGCTCCGGCGGGATCACCGGAACGGCGTCGAGCACCATGCCCATCGGCGAGTTGCTGTTGGTCTGGAAGGCCGCGACGACCTTGAGGCGCTTGAGCGCGCGCAGCTTCTTCTGCCCCTTGCCGCTGCGGATGACCTCGCGCAGGTTCTCGGCCTCGGCCTCGATGTCGAAGTTCTCGATGAGCTTCTTGATCGACTCGGCACCCATGGCGCCCTCGAAGTACTCGCCGTAGCGGTCCTGCAGCTCGCGGTAGAGCAACTCGTCGACGATCAGCTGCTTGGGAGCCAGCTTGGTGAACGTCGTCCAGATCTCCTCGAGCCGGTCCAGCTCGCGCTGGGCCCGGTCACGCAACTGACGCATCTCGCGCTCGCCGCCGTCACGCACCTTGCGCTTGACGTCGGACTTGGCGCCCTCGTCCTCGAGCTCCTTCATGTCGGCCTCGAGCTTCTGCGCCCGGGCCTCGAGGTCCGCGTCACGCTGGTCCTCGACGGCCTTGCGCTCGACGGCCATCTCGGCCTCGAGGGTGGACAGCTCGTTGTGCCGCATCTCATCGTCGACCGCCGTAATCACGTAGGCCGCGAAGTAGATGATCTTCTCGAGATCCTTGGGCGCGAGGTCGAGCAGATACCCGAGCCGCGACGGGACACCCTTGAAGTACCAGATGTGGGTGACCGGCGCGGCCAGCTCGATGTGGCCCATCCGCTCACGACGCACCTTGGCGCGGGTCACCTCGACGCCGCAGCGCTCACAGATGATGCCCTTGAACCGGACGCGCTTGTACTTGCCGCAGTAGCACTCCCAGTCGCGAGTCGGTCCGAAGATCTTCTCGCAGAACAGGCCGTCCTTCTCCGGCTTGAGCGTGCGGTAGTTGATGGTCTCCGGCTTCTTGACCTCGCCGTAGGACCAGTTACGGATGTCGTCCGCGGTGGCCAGACCGATGCGGAGTTCATCGAAGAAGTTGACGTCTAACACGTAACTCCCTTTCCCCTTTCGGGATTAGAAAACATTCACTACTTGAGCGAGCTCGAGGATCAGGCGAGATCCTCAACCGACGCGGACTCGTTGCGGGACAGGTTGATGCCGAGGTTGGCCGCAGCGCGCTCCAGGTCCTCGTCGTCACCGTCACGCATCTCGATCGCGGCGCCGTCCGAGGACAGCACCTCGACGTTGAGGCACAGCGACTGCAGCTCCTTGAGCAGCACCTTGAACGACTCGGGGATGCCCGGCTCGGGGATGTTCTCGCCCTTGACGATCGCCTCGTACACCTTGACCCGGCCGACGGTGTCGTCGGACTTGATGGTCAACAGCTCCTGCAGCGTGTAGGCCGCGCCGTAGGCCTGCATGGCCCAGCACTCCATCTCGCCGAACCGCTGACCACCGAACTGCGCCTTACCACCCAGCGGCTGCTGGGTGATCATCGAGTACGGACCGGTCGAGCGGGCGTGGATCTTGTCGTCCACCAGGTGGTGCAGCTTGAGGATGTACATGTAGCCGACCGTCACCGGGTACGGGAACGGCTCTCCGCTGCGGCCGTCGAACAGCACCGCCTTGCCGTCGGAGTTGACCATCGTCTCGCCGTCGCGGTTGGGAAGCGTCGAGCCGAGCAGGCCCGACAGCTCGTTCTCGCGGGCACCGTCGAACACCGGGGTGGCGACGATGCTGTCGGACGGCGCCGACAGCAGGTCCTCGGGCAGGTTCGACGCCCAGTCGGGCACTGCGCCCGCCCCGCCGTCTGCCACCTGGATGTTCCAGCCGGCCTTGGCGACCCACCCGAGGTGGGTTTCCAGGATCTGGCCGATGTTCATACGACGCGGCACACCGTGGGTGTTCAGGATGATGTCCACCGGGGTGCCGTCAGGCAGGAACGGCATGTCCTCGACGGGCAGGATCTTGCCGATGACGCCCTTGTTGCCGTGGCGTCCGGCCAGCTTGTCGCCGTCGGAGATCTTGCGCTTCTGCGCGACGTAGACGCGCACCAACTCGTTGACGCCGGCGGGCAGCTCGTCGTCGTCCTCGCGGGAGAACACGCGGATGCCGATGACCTTGCCGGACTCACCGTGGGGCACCTTCAGCGACGTGTCGCGAACCTCGCGCGCCTTCTCACCGAAGATCGCGCGGAGCAGCCGCTCCTCCGGGGTCAGCTCGGTCTCGCCCTTCGGGGTGACCTTGCCGACCAGGATGTCGCCGTCGCGGACCTCGGCGCCGATGCGGACGATGCCGCGCTCGTCGAGGTCGGCCAGCACCTCATCGGAGACGTTCGGGATGTCCCGGGTGATCTCCTCGGCGCCCAGCTTGGTGTCGCGGGCGTCGATCTCGTGCTCCTCGATGTGGATCGAGGTGAGCACATCCTCTTCGACCAGACGGTTGCTGAGGATGATCGCGTCCTCGTAGTTGTGGCCCTCCCACGGCATGATCGCGACGAGCAGGTTCTTGCCCAGGGCCATCTCACCGTTCTCGGTGCACGGCCCGTCGGCGATGACCTGACCCGCCTCGACCCGCTGACCGGCGTCCACGATCGGACGCTGGTTGGCGCACGTGCCGTGGTTGGAGCGGGCGAACTTGCGCATCCGGTAGGTGTGCCGGGTGCCGTCGTCGGCCATCACGGTGACGTAGTCGGCGCTGACCTCCTCGATCACGCCGGCCTTGTCGGCGACGACGACGTCGCCGGCGTCGATCGCGGCGCGCAACTCCATCCCGGTGCCGACCAGCGGGGCCT
Source organism: Mycolicibacterium poriferae (assembly GCF_010728325.1). Next base: position 1,603,615 of record NZ_AP022570.1, on the reverse strand, counting down.
CGCTGCGCACCAGCGGAACGGCCTGGCGCTGCATGTTGGCACCCATCAGGGCGCGGTTGGCGTCGTCGTGCTCGAGGAACGGGATCATCGCGGTCGCGACCGACACCATCTGGCGCGGCGAGACGTCCATGTAGTCCACCTCGGCCGAGGAGACGTACTCGACCTCGCCGCCCTTGCGGCGGACCAGGACGCGGTCCTCGGTGAAGCGCTGCGACTCCGGATCCAGCGGCGAGTTGGCCTGCGCCACGACGTGGCGGTCCTCCTCGTCGGCGGTCAGGTAGACGATGTCGTCGGTGACGACACCATCAGCCACCTTGCGGTACGGCGTCTCGATGAACCCGAACGGGTTGACCCGGGCGTACACCGACAGCGAGCCGATCAGGCCGATGTTCGGGCCCTCCGGGGTCTCGATCGGGCACATCCGGCCGTAGTGGCTGGGGTGCACGTCGCGGACCTCGAGGCCGGCACGCTCACGGGACAGACCGCCGGGGCCCAGCGCCGACAGGCGGCGCTTGTGGGTCAGACCCGACAGCGGGTTGTTCTGGTCCATGAACTGCGACAGCTGGCTGGTGCCGAAGAACTCCTTGATCGCCGCCACGACGGGACGGATGTTGATCAGGGTCTGCGGCGTGATCGCCTCGACGTCCTGGGTGGTCATGCGCTCACGCACGACGCGCTCCATGCGCGACAGGCCGACCCGGATCTGATTCTGGATCAGCTCGCCGACGGTACGCAGGCGACGGTTGCCGAAGTGGTCGATGTCATCGACCTCGACGGGCACCTCGACTCCACCGGGCACCGTCATCGTGGTGTCGCCGGCGTGCAGCCGCACCAGGTACTCGATGGTGGCGACGATGTCCTCTTCGGTCAGCGTCGAGCTGGTGATCGGCTCACCGGAGTGCAGCCCCAGCTTCTTGTTGACCTTGTAGCGGCCCACCCGGGCCAGGTCGTAGCGCTTCTCCTTGAAGAACAGGTTCTCCAGCAGCGTCTGCGCGGACTCCTTGGTCGGCGGCTCGCCCGGGCGCAGCTTGCGGTAGATGTCGAGCAGCGCCTCGTCGGTGCCGGCCGTGTTGTCCTTCTCCAGCGTGGACATCATGATCTCGGAGAACCCGAAACGCTCGGTGATCTGCTCGTTGGTCCAGCCCAACGCCTTCAGCAGCACGGTGACCGGCTGGCGGCGCTTGCGGTCGATGCGCACGCCGACGGTGTCGCGCTTGTCGACGTCGAACTCCAGCCACGCGCCGCGGCCGGGGATCACCTTGACGCTGTGCAGCAGCTTCTCGGTGGACTTGTCGATGCTCTCGTCGAAGTAGACACCGGGCGAACGGACGAGCTGCGACACGACGACGCGCTCGGTGCCGTTGATGATGAAGGTGCCCTTCTCGGTCATCATCGGGAAGTCACCCATGAAGACCGTCTGGCTCTTGATCTCACCGGTGTTGTTGTTGATGAACTCGGCCGTGACGAACAGCGGGGCCGCGTACGTCATGTCCTTGTCTTTGCACTCGTCGACCGGCGCCTTGACCTCGTCGAAGCGCGGATCCGAGAAGCTCAACGACATCGAGCCCGAGAAGTCCTCGATCGGCGACAGCTCTTCGAGGACCTCCTGCAGGCCGCCGCGCGGTTCCACGTCACCGCGGTCGACGGCGCGCTGGAACCAATCGTCGGAGCCGACCAGCCACTCGAATGACTCGGTTTGGACGTCCAGCAGCCCGGGAACCTTCAACGGCTCACGGAGTTTGGCGAAGGAAATTCGGTTAGGTGCTCCGGGAACGGAGTAATCGGTAGCTACTTCTGAACTGATCTGGCGGGACCCTGCCAAGATGCATCCTTCCAGCACCTCATGCGACCATTCGGGGGACCGGCAAGCCGGATCCCTATGAGCCGCGATATCTGCGTCGGTTCGGCTGGCCCGTCAAGCCCGGAGAACCCCCGACGCACGGCACGCGACCAGATCACTGAGCGTGGTGTTTCGGCTCAGGCGTGGTCCACGTGATCAGCGCGGTGATGGAGGGTGGGGAGGATGCAGCCAGCGCAACGTCCAACAGTACCGCAGGACGGCGTATTCCTCAACAAGCCCACGCGAGGGCGGTCAGGCGCTGGCTGGCCATCTCAACCCGTGCAAACATGCTGGGCAATAGATTGGCCCGGTTTCGTCCTTCCGTCAAGAGATAGAAGCGTGTCCCGCCCAGAAAATGAGACGTTTTCTGCCGGTTCGTCGGCACAGGTCGCGAAGTCGATGCCGAACAGGATGGTCGCGCCGAAGGTGAACAGATGGTCGATCAGACTCAGTCGCTCCGCCGGCCCCGGGGTCACATACGCGGTTGCGGTCCCCCTCGGGGTTTCGATCTGCAACAGCTCACCCGGGTCGCCGTAGTAGGGCGCGGTGGTCTGACCGGCGAACATGTCGTTGAGCCAGGCCGCGTTCAGGATCTCGGAGGCGTCGATGTTCTGTTCCCGCGAGAACCCCGTGACGAGGTACAGCGCAAACTGGACCAGCGGGTTGCCGCCCAGCATGGTGTCCGAGTGCAGACCGTCGACCAGTCGGACGCCGACGAACTCACCGGGGCGGGCGTCGCTGAGCGCCGTGTTCGCCGCCCCGCTGATGTTCCAGAAGTAGGACCGGCCGGCGAGGTTGTAGATCGGCACAACATCGGGCAGGGCGTCCAGCGCGTCCGGAACCACGGAGCCGAAGCCCACCCCGTCGAGCATGACGACTCCGGCGAGCCGGTCGACGCTGCCGTTGCCGGCCATGTAGCCCGCGGTGCCCGCGACCAGCCCGCCGCCGAGCGAGTGCCCGGTCAGTGCGACCTGCTCGACGCCGTCGAGCAGCGTGGCGCTGTAGCCGGCGGCCAGCGCGCTCTCGGCCAGCGCCGTGTTGCCGTCGGCGAACAGGTCGGCGACGGCGCGGTGCATCGGCGAACCGCCCAGCCAACAGCCGTCGCAGGCCAGGAAGTTCGACGTCAGCGACGTGGTGACGACGATGCTGTTGGTCGACTCGGCCAACCGGGCCGCGGTGTAGCTGTAGAACGGTCCGGCAGCCAGGAAGCCGTGCTGCAGATAGACCAGCCGCTGCGGGGTCGGGCCCGCCGGCACGTACCAGTCGGCGGGCACCTCGTAGCCCTCGCCGCAATCGATCTCCAGTGTCGAGCTGCGCACCGTCACGGTGCTGTCGCGGGGCAGCTGGGCGGGCCCACCGAACACCCGGATCAATCCGCCGTAGACGTTGAACACGATGGTGCCCAGCAGGCTGAGCAGGGTCTGCCGGGCGGGTGGGGCGGCGTGACTGGTCGCGTCGTCGGCGTCGGCCGTCGTCGACGACAGGGCCAGTTGGGTCGAGGCCGGCACGGACCGCAACGACGCGACGGGCACGGGATCTGCCGCAGCCTCGGCTGTTCTTGCTGTGCCGGCGACCGGGACGGCGGCCTCCCCCGAGACCGGCGCGGTGCCGGAGCCGCTGTCGGTGTCGGCGGACACGACGGGGCCACCGGTCGGGTCCCCGACCGGTGCGTCCGCTACGGTCTCCGCCGCGGCGCGCTCCGGCTCCGCGTCGCGCTCGGGCGCGGCGGAACCTTCCGGTTCGGTCGCATACCCGGAGGCACTGTCGTCGTCGGCGACACCAGTCTCCTCGGAGCTAGCGGGGATATCGGCGTCCTCGTCGTCGACCGCTGTCGGCGGCTCGTCCGTCTCGCCGGTGTCCGCATCGTCGACGGCGCCGTCGTCGGCAGGAGTGGCCTCACCCTCGTCGAGATCATCGGCCTCGTCGAGATCGCCGAAATCGTCCTCGGCGGGAGCGTCCGCAGCGTCGCCGGCGGACGGATCCGCACCGTCGGACGATGTCGACGTCTCGCCGTCGGTGTCCTCCGAATCCGGGCGGGCGCTCGACTGCGTCTCCGCGGCGTCGGCGGTCGCGCCGGCTGCCCCGTCGGGCGCCGCAAGCGCGAGTCCGGCACCGGCCAGCATCGCCGCCGACATCCCGGCGGCGACGACGCCGGCTCCCACCACCACCGACCACCGGTCGAACATCGCAGCTCCCGTCAGCAAATCCAGCAGAACCTATCGCGGCCAGCGGACCGGTCGCCGGGGTTTGCGCCGAATCACGCGACCCGGGTGGTCGCCTTCGAAGCGCGGCGGGTGTAGCCGGGCGTGACGTAGGTGCACTTCACGGTCCCCGGGTTCAACAGACACGTGAACAGCACGTCCAGCGGTCCGACGTACTGGTGCACGACGGGGTAGACCTGCGCCACCGAGGGCACCCACCAACCGGTGAAGATGTTGAGCATCGATCCCGGTGTGCCGTACAGGCGGGCCGTATGGGTGCCGTAGAGCATGTCGCTGATCCATCCTGCGGACAGCATCTCGCCCGCAGCGACATTCCATGGCTTCGAGAAGCCGGTCGCGAGGTACGACGCGAACTGGATCATCGGACTGCTGCTCTGCATGGCGTCGGCGTGAAGTCCACCGTTGACGAGAACACCGGTGAATTCCCCGGGACGCGCCTCGGCGAGGTCGGTGCTGGCGCCACCGAAGTCGTTCCAGCCGTACGGTTCGCCGGCGAGGTTGTACACCGGGATGTCTCGCGGGATCTTGGCCAGGTCCGAGAGGAGATGGTCGCCGAACCCGACGCCGTCGAGCATGACCACTCCGGCGAGGTCGTCGGTGGCGTCCCGATCGGCCAGGTACCTGGCCACGCCCACAGCGAGCCCGCCACCTGCGGAGTGGCCGGCCAGGACCACCCGGCTCGGCAGGGTCTTGTGGTATCCGGCCGCCTGCGCGCTGGCGTTCAGCGCCGCTCGGTCACCGGTGAACAGCTCGGCGACCGCCCGGTGCGTGCGGGACAGCATCAGCGGATAACCGTCGATGTCGAAGATGTTCCACGTCAGCGTCGGCGCCACGACGATGCTCAGCGTCTTCTCTGCCAGGTAGGCGGCGGTGGCGCTGTAGAACCCCGCCGTGGCCATGAAGCCGTGCTGCAGATAGATGATGCCGGCGGGCTCATCGGTGTCGGGGAAGTACCAGTCGGCGGGCACCTCGATGTCACCGATCTGCAGCGTCGAGCTCTCGACCCGCACGTTGCTGCCCAGCGGCGCCCGCACCGGGCCGGCGAGGAACTGCATTGCGCCGGTGTAGAAGTTGTAGATGGCGGTGCCGATGTCGTCGAGCATCTCGGCGACACCCTGCACGGCCTGTAGCCACGGCGCCTGCACGGCGGCTGCGCGCATGACGACCGCGGCGTCGGTTGCCCCGAGGTCGGTCTCGACACTCGTCACGAACGACGACGGCTCGGCGGCCGGCGTGGTGACCGCGTCGTCGCCGGCGTCCTCTCCGGACTCAGCGGACGGCGGTGCGGCCTCGGCAGCATCGGTCTGCTCGACCGGAAGGTCCCCCACCGCGGTGTCAGGCGCGACTGCGGACGGGTCGTCGACGTCCGGTTCCGCGGTCGCGTCGTCCGAGCGCTCTGGAGCGTCGGCAGAGTCGTCGGCCGGGGTCTCCGATTCGCCGGAGGGTGACGTCTCAGGCGGGGACGCTTCGGCATCCTCGCCGACGCCGTGATCGCCCACCTCGTCGTCACCGTCGTCGGTGATCTCCTGCTCGGGGTCGTCGGCGTCCTGGTCGTCCTGGTCGTCGGCGTCGCTGAGGTCGCCATCGTCGACGGACACGTCATCGTCGCCGTCCGACACCGACTCCGCATCGGCGTCGTCGTCCTTGCGGTGCTTGCCGGGCTTGTCCGCGCCGGTCGACGAGGCGGCCCTGCCCGGCCCCGAGGCGTCCCGGTCCGACTCACCGGAGTCCTTCGACCCCGACGCCGGCTGCGACTCCGATCCCGCCGACGCACCGTCGTCGGCGGTCGCGACGCCCGCGCCGGTCAACATCGCCGCCGACATTCCCCCCGCCAGAAAGCCCGCCCCCAGCCAGACCCGATAGCGGTCGACCATCTTTCTCCTGTCAAGAGTCGCGGACCGTCGCAACGCAGGTAGCCGGCAAGCAACTTCTGCGACCCGAACGGACAATTCTGGCAAACTGTATAGCCGAGCAGAGCAACCCGCAAGGGCACCGTGCCGGAAAATTGACGAATTCGGAAGAAATTGGCAATCGCGCTGTTCCTGCGCCTCTTTCTGAATGCGACTACGACCGAGGGGCACACTCGACTGCCGTGCACATAGCAGTATCGCGTCACGCTTGTGCAAAACAGCAACTATTGACACAAGCGCCACACATGATGCCGATACTTCCCTCGACAATATTTGCCGAGTTGCTGTAATCACAGCTGAGCGCACAATTGGAGACAGGTCACGATTGAGCGAAACCGCTGATCAGCGCCCGCACACACCGTGCGACCCGGCGTCGCAGGACCACCCGCGTCAGCCGCGGGGCGTTGCCGGGCCCGCGGCAGGCGTTCGTGCGGCAGCTGCGCCGAGGGGCGTGCGGGGCCGCATCCAGTGCAGGCGCTACGCCCCGCCACTCACCGACGGCCGCGCGGAGCAGAGACGCCGACGGGCGCCGCGCGTGTCACGCGGCGCCCGTCGGGACGTGGAACTAAGAGCTCAGCGATCACCCGCGACCGGGATGCGGCCGGTCGGCGCGTCGTCCGCAGCATGCTGCTGGGTCGAGTCGTCGCTGAACTCGTGCACCGGGTACTTGTTGGTGCCCTCGAGATCGTCACGAATGGCTTCCTGAGCCGCGGGCGGCAGCGTGTGCATGATCTCGCGGACGCGGGCCTGACGCCGCCCGACGGCCTTACGCTCGGGCATGCCCGGTGTGGCCTGGATCTGCGGCGGCACGCCCTCGATCTCCTCGACGCCACCGTCGTGGTGACCGGCGTCGGCCATGGCCTGCTCTTCGGCCATCGTGCCTTCGTCCTTCTCCTCGGACATACCGATGGGGCCGAGACGACGACCGTTGAGGAACTGCTTGACGACGGGCTCGTCACTGGTTAGCAGCACTTCCCGGGGACCGAACATGACGAGCTTCTTGCGGAACAGCATGCCCATGTTGTCGGGCACCGTGCGCGCGATGTTGATGTTGTGCGTCACGATCAGGATCGTCGCGTCGATCTGGGCGTTGATGTCGATCAGCAACTGCGACAGATAAGCGGTACGCACCGGGTCCAGACCGGAGTCCGGCTCGTCGCAGAGGATGATCTGCGGATCGAGCACCAGCGACCGCGCCAGGCCGGCACGCTTGCGCATACCGCCGGAGATCTCGCCGGGAAACTTGTTCTCGTCCCCGGCCAGACCGACGAGGTCCAGCTTCTCCATCACGACCTGACGGATCTCGCTTTCCTTCTTCTTGGTGTGCTCGCGCAGCGGGAAAGCGGTGTTGTCGTACAGGCTCATCGAGCCGAACAGCGCACCGTCCTGGAACATCACCCCGAACAGCGTGCGGATCTCGTAGAGCTCTTTCGCGGAGCACTCGATGATGTTCGTGCCGTCGACGATGATCTTTCCGCGCTCCGGACGCAGCAGACCGATCAGCGACTTCAGGAACACCGACTTACCGGTACCGGACGGCCCGAGCAGCACGCTCACTTCGCCCGCCGGGAGGTCGAAGGTGACGTCCTCCCAGATTCGCTGGGGCCCGAAGGACTTGGTCAGGCCTTCGATCTGAATGCCAATGCCCACGCAAAATCCTCTCGCCAATACCGGACTCCGACCACACGCTCCCCGCCTGTGGCTTGAGTCACTGTAACCTACCGGCCCATCCGAGAACACTTGGTCGGCGAACACCGCTGCCTCGGAGATGCCGTGGAGACGACTGCGGGGCCGGCCTGTTTGCCAGACCGGCCCCACAGCTCACGTTCTCCGCACCGACGTCGCGCGCCGGTGGGACGGGTGACCCCGGAACTACTTGACGGTGACCGACGCGCCGGCAGCCTCGAGCTTGGCCTTGGCGTCGTCGGCGGCCTCCTTGGTGACCTTCTCGAGCAGCGGCTTGGGGGCGCCGTCGACCAGATCCTTGGCCTCCTTGAGGCCCAGGCCGGACACGATCTCACGGACGACCTTGATGACGCCGATCTTCTTGTCGCCGGCACCTTCGAGGATGACGTCGAACTCGGACTGCTCCTCGGCGGCCTCAGCGGCGGCCCCTCCACCGGCCGCACCCGGGGCGGCGGCGACGGCGACCGGAGCCGCGGCGGTGACCTCGAAGGTCTCCTCGAACTTCTTGACGAACTCGGACAGCTCGAGCAGGGTCAGCTCTTTGAAAGCGTCGAGCAATTCGTCGGTGGACAGCTTGGCCATGATTGGTCCTTCCTTGTTTCTACTTCGTGGCTGGGGGTGGGCGGAACGCCGCTACGCGGCTTCCTCGTCGGATTTCTTTTCCTGCAGCGCCGCGGCCAGGCGGGCAACCTGCGACGCCGGAGCGTTGAACAGGCCCGCAGCCTTGGACAGGTTGGCCTTCATCGCGCCGGCCATCTTGGCCAGCAGCACCTCGCGGGACTCGAGGTCGGCGATCGCCTCGACCTCGGCGACGCTCAGCGGGCGGCCGTCCATGTAGCCGCCCTTGATGACCAGCGCCTTGTGGTCCTTGGCGAAGGTCTTGATCGCTTTGGCCGCGTCGACGGCCTCGCCCTTGACGAACGCGATCGCCGTCGGACCGACGAACAGTTCGTCGAGCCCTTCGATGCCCGCCTCCGCCGCAGCACGCTTGACCAGCGTGTTCTTGGCGACGCGATAGCTTGCGGAATCGCCGAGGGATCGGCGCAGCTCGGCCAGACTGGTGACCGAGAGGCCGCGGTACTCGGTGACGAGCGTGGCCGTCGACGAGTTGAACCGCTCGACGATGTCGGCAATCGCTGCGGCCTTGTCATCCTTGGCCATGCATGCCTCCTCGTGGTTGGTATCGAGTGCTCCGCCTCTGGCCCTCGTCGCCGAGCAGCCGGATCAACCCCGGAAACCACGAACGCCCCGACGCAGACAGGTCGGGGCGCACACAAGATCAGCCTCGTCCTCCTGCGTGGGTCGCCGGGCTGGCCCGGACCTTCAACCGATCACTCGGTAACCGACGGTCTTCGGTGGAACTGGGCAAGGATAGCGCGCCGCACGCCCATCAGCCAAAACGGCGGATCCGAGGGACTGCGGCCCACCGCCGCTAGCGTCCTTCCCGGGCCAGCGCCGCAGCGCCGACGAGGCCTGCGTCGCCGCCGAGAGCGGCCGGCGCCACCTCGATGTCCCGCAGGAAGTCGAGTCCCGCGTAGGTCCCCAGTGCGCCCCGCAACGGATCGAACAACACCGCGCCCGCCCGGGCGACTCCGCCACCGATGACGACGAGTTCCAGGTCAACCACCGCAGCGGCCGAGGCGACGGCGGCGGCCAGCGCCCCGGCACCGCGCCGGAACGCGCGCAACGCCACGTCGTCGCCTCGCACGGCGGCAGCGGCCAGCGTCTTCGCGTCGGCATCCGGCGCAGCCTGCCACCCGTTGTCCCTGGCCCATCGCACCAGGTTCGGGCCCGAGGCCAGAGTTTCGACGCAGCCGCGACCGCCGCACGAACACGGCTGTCCGCCCGCGTCGACGACCACGTGCCCGACGTGCCCGGCGTTGCCGGTGCGGCCGTGGTACGGGATGCCGTCGAGCACCAGGCCTCCGCCGATGCCGGTGGACACCACCATGCCCAGCATGAATCGGGCGCCGCGGCCAGCGCCCGCGCGGGACTCGCCCATCGCCATGCACAGCCCGTCACCACCCAGGTGCACCGGCAGCCCGGTGAGCTCACCGACGCGGTCGACCACCGGGAAGCCCCGCACCCCCGCGATGTTGATCGGACTGATCGTGCCGGCCGGGATGTCGACCGGGCCGGCTGATGCCACGCCCACCGCCGCCACGGAACCGGCGCCGCGGACGTCGCTCACCAGCGCGGCGATCACGGCCCACAGCGCCTCCGCGTCGCCGTGCGGGGTAGGGCGCTGCTGCAGATGAGTGAGCCGTCCGGCACCGTCGACGAGCGCCGCGGCGACCTTGGTCCCGCCGATGTCGAGCGCCAGCACGTGGTCGGACACGACAGAACTGTAGGGCGATCGGCGGTGCCGATGCCGGTGATCCGCCTGCGGACCTCACCGGACGGGGAGTCGTAACAGTTGCTGCACATCAACCGATCTATCTATGGCAGCATGTGGACTTCGTTCGTCACGTAGCCACGCACCGCCACGAAACCAGAGGAGATCGCTGATGACCGGCCCTTCAGATGCCCTTGCCCGAGGAGTCAAGAAAGCCGGCCTGATCGGCCTCGGCGGTCTGGCCGCCGGCGCGCTGTCCGTGGGCGTGGGAAGCGGCGTTGCCAGCGCGGACGTGGACGAGGTGGGTCCCAGCCCGACCGTGACCAGCCGGCAGGCCTCTCAGAATTCCGTGATCCGCATCAACGACTACGGCGTGGCGCGCGGGATCTCCGAGACCCGCCTGGCCGACGCCGGTGAGATCAGCGCGCAGGGCGAGATCCGTGACAACATCAAGGCCGTGCCCGGCGGCAAGGCCAGGGGCTTCCGCGGAGGTTATCCGGTGGGTCCGGCCATCGGCGACTGGTGATCATCAGCGCCTGACGATCGGCACGCCCGCGCGATGCGCGCGGCCACCGCTCGCGCCGCCGCCACCACTTCGGGCGGCTCGAGCACCTCGAAGTCACACCCAGGTACCGCGAGCCACGCGACCATGCGTTCGGGTTCGTCGGCTCCCGTGGTGACGATGCAGGCCTGCGGCCCGTCGGGTTCGATATCGACCGACGCGGTGGAGAATGTCTGGGCGATCCGTGCGGCGGGCGCGAAGTACCGCACTCGCGCGATGTAGGGATATGGCGACGAGCTGATGGCCCGTCGTACATAGGACGCCGCGTCGGGAGCTTGTCGTGGGACGAAGGTGGTGCCCACGGCGCTGACGTCGGTCATCCGGTCGAGCCGCAGGCTGCGCCAGTCGGCCTTGTCGCGGTCGTAGCACAGCAGGTACCAGCGTCGTCCGGTGGTCACGAGCTGGTAGGGCTCCACACGTCGCCGGCTGGCGACGCCACGGATGTCGACGTAGCCGGCGGTCACATGTTCGCGGTCGCGACTGGCCCTGGCCAGTGTCATCAGCACGTCGGGATCGACGGGAGTGTCGGTGGCCGAGCTCAGCGTCACCGTCGCGTCGTGGACCGCACCGACCTGCGACCGGAGCCGGCTCGGCATCACCTGGTCCAACTTGCTCAACGCTCGCAGCGCCGATTCGCCGATCCCGGCCACGCTGCCTCCCGCCGCGACGCGCAGACATACCGCCACCGCCACCGCTTCGTCGGGGTCGAGCAGCAACGGCGGTAGCGCTGCGCCGGCACCCAGCTGATACCCGCCGCCGTGGCCGGCGCTCGCATGCACCGGGTAACCGAGTTCCCTGAGTCGCTCGACATCGCGGCGCACGCTGCGCGTGGTCACCCCCAACCGCTCGGCCAGCTCCTGACCGCTCCATCCGCGGCGCGACTGCAGCAGACCGAGCAGCTGCAGGATTCGCCCGGTGGTTTCCGCCATGCGACAAGTCTGCCCGATTTCGAGGACCGAAACTGTCCGCAAAGGCTGTCAGAGTGGGTCCATGCTCACCGACCTGGCGTCTCGACTGGCCGACCAACTCGATTTCCACTGGAACACCCAACTGCGCCCCCGCCTGGTGGGCCTGACCGACGATGAGTACTTCTGGCAGCCCGTCGGGGACTGCTGGACAGTGCATCCGGACGGATCCATCGACTTCAGCCACCCGCCGCCGGAGCCGGAGCCGGTCACCACGATCGCGTGGCGGCTGGCCCATGTCATCGTCGGCGTGCTGGCGATGCGCAACCACGCCCACTTCGGCGGTCCCTCCGCCGACTATCAGTCCTGGCCCTACGCACCTCGCGCCGACGCCGCCTTGCGGCAGCTCGACGACGTGTACCGCGCCTGGAACGACGGGGTGCGTGGGCTCGACGAATCCGGCCTCCGCGCGCCGGTCGGATCGGCCGAGGGGCCCTGGGCCGATCACCCGATGATCGAGCTCGTGCTCCACATCAACCGCGAGGTGATCCACCACGGAGCCGAGATTGCGTTGCTGCGAGACCTGTACGTCCACACCCACCCGGAGGAGAACTGATGCCCGCCATGCCCCCACCCGTTGCCGACGAACGCGCCGGCCTGCGGGAATACCTCGCCGCCCAGCAGTACGCGTTCCACGCCATCGCCTACGGTCTGACCGACGAGCAGGCCCGCGCCACCCCGTCGGTCAGCGCACTGTCGGTGGGCGCCCTGATCAAGCACGTGACCAACTGCCAGCGGGGCTGGATGCAGCGCGTCGCGGCCGCACCTGAGCTCTGCGAGCGGGACAAGCGTCCGATGGACAGTCAGGCCGCCGACTACCAGAACGAGTTCGTCATGCGCACCGACGAGACCCTGGCCGATCTTCTGGCGGCCTTCGACAAGCAGAACGCCGAGACGATGCGCCTTCTCGAATCCGTAGATCTCGGTGCTGCGGTGCCGGTCCCCCACGACGTGCCGTGGTTTCCCAGCGACGTGGCCGCCTGGTCGGTGCGGTGGGTGTTCTTCCACATGATCGAGGAACTGGCGCGGCACGCCGGTCACGGCGACATCATCAGGGAAAGCATCGACGGGGCCACCCTCTACGAACTGCTCGCCGGCCTGGAGGACTGGCCGGCGACCGAATGGCTGACGCCGTGGAAGCCGCCGACGCACCGTTAGGCGCTCAACGCAGGACGAGGCCCAGAGCGTGGTCGACGACCCCATCGAGGTCGTCTCCCAGGTGGCCCGCCAGCCATTGCTGGGCCAGTTCTGCCATCGCCCCGGTGTACATCGCCGCGCCCACGAGTGCGGCGATGGCGTCGCTGTCGGGGTGCAGCCGCCAGCCCTCGGTGAGCACCGCCTCGCGCAACAGATCCTGGGTGGCGGCCCGACGCTCGGTGAGCACCGGGTTCGCGCGCGCGTCAGTGAACAGGACTCGCCCCCGGCGCGGGTCGGCCGAGCTGAAGTGAAGCACGGCGGCCATTCCGGCGCGCGTGCGCGCGCGCAACGACGGTCCCGCCGCGGTCATCGCGTCGGCGACCACTTCGGCCAGTTCGGCGCTCACCCGGTCATACACCGCGCCCAGCAGCTCGTCGGTACCCCGAAAGCTCTCATAGAAGTACCGGGTGTTCATCCCCGACTCCCGCGACACCGACCGCACCGACAGCCCGGCTTCCCCGCTTTCGCCGAACAGCCGAAAGGCCGCGTCCACCAGCAGCGCACGCCGTTCCGCCCGGCGATCGACCAGGGGTACCCCCGCCCATCTGGTCGCGTTCGAGGTCGGTTCGGACATCGACTCAGCCTAAGCGGCCACCGGCTGGTTCTGGTCAGATCGAGCCTGCGGACGCTACTCTGGTGACAGCTGTAACCACTTTGGGAGGCGCACATGCTGATGCCCCATCAGATCGTCGGCCAACTGCTCAACAAGCGGTTCGACCAGGACGTCCGACAGCACTTCTTCCGCGGTATGGACTTCGCCGGACCACAGGGCGATCCGGGGTGGTTCGGGCCCGGCAGCGCGGTCTGGCATGTGCACTCGCACACCCAGGCGCTGGTCTTCGGCCTGCAGTGTGCGGCGTACCTCGAACGGCTCGATCCCTCCATCTACTGGATGGGCGTGCACCACTCCCGCCTGGTCCGGCCGGACACCAGAACCGACCCGGCCCCGCAGATCGATCCGAAAGGGGCTGCGGTACGGCTCGGCCATTCGGTCGCGTTCTTCATCGGCACCGCCTACGGCTCGACACCCACGGCGGAGCGCCTCGCCCTGGCGGTTCGTTCGATGCACCACACGGTGAAAGGGGTTCGGCCCGACGGCGCCCGCTACGACGCCGATGACCCCGAATGGTTGCGCTGGAACTACGCGACCGTCGTGTGGGGGCTGGCCACCGCTCACGAGCTCTACCATCCACAGCCGCTACGTGGAACGGACCTGGACCGCTACTACGGCGAATTCGTCCGGGTCGGCCACGCCCTCGGCGGCACGGACCTCCCGACAACCAAGCGCGAGACACTCGACTGCCTGGAGTCCTACCTGCCCCGGCTGGCCGTCACCTACGGCACCGCGATGGCGACCGGACCGAATCTGCCGATGCCGCACAGCGCGCTGGACTGGGCCGTGCGCGACACGATGCCGCCGTGGGCGCAGCGTCTGATCCAGCACCGCAACCCCAACATCGTCGAACGCAGCGCGCGACGCGCCGTGGTGTGGTCGATCATCAACGGAATCCATGTCGGCTCGGGTCCGCTCGCCGAATTCGAACAGGCCAAGGCGCGGGTGGCCGACGGGGTCGATCCGGATCTGGCACCCCACACCGAGCCCAGCTACCGGCCCGGCAGCGACCCCGCCCGGGGCCGGGCTGAGGTCGAGCACGCCTTTGTCTGACGTGCCGTCTCCGGCCTCCCGCCTTGTGACCCGGTCCACACCGTTTTTTCCCTGACCGGTTGGTTTTGAGACACTGCAGCTATGAGCACACCCCGAAAAGCGCAGCACCGCGAGGTCGCCAGGCTGGACCGGGTTCCGTTGCCGGTCGAGGCGGCCCGTATCGGTGTCACCGGCTGGCAGGTCACTCGCACCGGCGCCCGCGTCGTGTCCAAGCTGGGCAGCCGCGGCTCGTTGCAGCAGAAGGTCGTCAAACAGATCCCGCAGGCGTTCGCCGATCTCGGCCCCACCTACGTCAAGTTCGGACAGATCATCGCATCGAGCCCGGGGGCGTTCGGCGAACCGCTGAGCCGCGAGTTCCGCGGCCTGCTGGACCGGGTGCCGCCCGCCGATTCCAAGGCCGTACACCGGCTGTTCCAGGAAGAACTCGGTGACGACCCGGCCAACCTGTTCAAGTCGTTCGACGAGAAGCCCTTCGCCTCGGCGTCCATCGCGCAGGTGCACTACGCCACCCTGCACTCCGGTGAAGAGGTCGTGGTCAAGATCCAACGGCCGGGCATCCGTCGCCGGGTGGCCGCCGATCTCCAGATCCTCAAGCGCGGTGCGCAACTGGTGGAGCTGGCCAAGATGGGCCGGAGGCTCTCCGCGCAGGACGTGGTGGCCGACTTCGCCGACAACCTCGCCGAGGAACTGGACTTTCGCCTCGAGGCCCAGTCGATGGACGCGTGGGTGGCCCACATGCATGCCTCCCCGCTCGGCAGCAACATCCGGGTGCCGCAGGTGTACTGGGATCTGACCAGCGAGCGCGTGCTGACGATGGAACGAATCACCGGCGTGCGTATCGACGATGTCGCCGAGATCCGCAAGCGCGGCTTCGACGGCACCGAACTGGTCAAAGCGCTGCTGTTCAGCGTGTTCGAGGGCGGGCTGCGCCACGGGCTGTTCCACGGCGACCTGCACGCGGGCAACCTCTATGTCGATGACGACGGCAAGATCGTGTTCTTCGACTTCGGCATCATGGGCCGCATCGACCCGCGCACCCGCTGGCTGCTGCGCGAGCTGGTCTATGCGCTGCTGGTCAAGAAGGACCACGCCGCGGCCGGCAAGATCGTCGTGTTGATGGGCGCGGTGGGGACGGTGAAGCCCGAGGCGCAGGCGGCCAAGGATCTCGAGAAGTTCGCCACACCGCTGACGATGACGTCGCTCGGCGATCTGAGCTATGCCGAGATCGGCAAGCAGCTGTCCGCGCTCGCCGACGCCTACGACGTCAAGCTGCCGCGCGAGCTGGTGCTCATCGGGAAACAGTTCCTCTACGTAGAGCGCTACATGAAGCTGCTGGCTCCCCGCTGGCAGATGATGAACGACCCCGCACTGACGGGATACTTCGCCAACTTCATGGTGGAGGTCTCCCGGGAACACTCCGATCAACTGGACGCGCCGGGCGAAAAGAGCGGAACCGACGAGCGCTCGCGCGAGGAGCAGACCAGAACCGACGAGCAGACCAAAACGGACCCGGACGCGTGACGCAGGTGCGGACCGGCACCGCATCCTCGGGCGAGGTCGACATCCACTACGAGGACATGGGCGATCCGGCCGATCCGGCCGTGCTGCTGATCATGGGCCTGGGCGCGCAGATGATCTTCTGGCGCACGGAGTTCTGCCAGAAGCTGATCGACCGGGGGCTGCGGGTGATCCGCTTCGACAACCGCGACGTCGGACTGTCCGGCAAACTGCCCGACCACCACTCCGGGGCGCCGCTGCTGCCACGGATGGCGCGGTCGTTCCTCGGGCTGGCCAGCCCGGCGGCGTACACGCTGGAGGACATGGCCGACGACGCCGCGGCGCTGCTCGACCACCTCGGCGTCGACCGCGCACACGTGGTGGGGGCGTCGATGGGCGGCATGATCGCCCAGGTGTTCGCCGCACGCCACCGCGCGCGCACCAGGGCCCTCGGCGTGATCTTCTCGAGCAACAACCAGCCGGTGCTGCCGCCGCCCGGTCCGCAGCAGCTGCTGGCGGTCCTGTCCAAGCCCGCCGGCACCGGGCGTGACGCCATCATCGACAATGCGGTGCGGGTCACCAAGGTCATCGGCAGTCCCGGCTTTCCCCGCCCCGACGACGCGATTCGCGCCGAGGCTGTCGAGGTCTATGACCGGTCCTACTACCCCGCCGGCGTGGGCAGGCAGTTCGCGGCGATCCTCGGCAGCGGCAGCCTGCGCCGTTACAACCGTCAGACCGCCGCGCCGACCGTGGTCATCCACGGCAAGGCGGACAAACTGATGCGCCCCTCGGGCGGACGCGCCATCGCCCGCGCGATCCCCGGCGCCCGGTTGGTGCTGTTCGACGGCATGGGACACGAGCTACCCGAACCGCTGTGGGACGACATTGTCGGCGAACTGCAGGCGACGTTCGCGCACGCGGGGTGACCTGCGTCTCCGTCAATTCACAAGTTCGCGTAAACACGTACCATGCCTGACGGGTACGCATGACCGCCGTCTCAGGAGAACCTCTTCGGGCAGCGTCCCAAGGAAGGCCCTCATGGCCTCGACCAAGAAAAACTTGAAGCCGCACTTCGACGACGTCCAAGCGCACTACGACCTGTCGGATGAGTTCTTCCGGCTTTTTCTGGACCCGTCGCAGATGTACAGCTGCGCGTACTTCGAGCGCGACGACATGACGCTCGAAGAAGCTCAACGTGCCAAGGTCGACCTGGCGCTGGGCAAGCTGGGGCTGGAGCCGGGCATGACGCTGCTCGACGTCGGCTGCGGCTGGGGTTACACGATGATGCGAGCGATCGAGCGCTACGACGTCAACGTCATCGGGCTGACGCTCAGCGAGAACCAGAAGGCGCACGTCGAGAAGATCTTCGCCGACTCCGACAGCCCCCGCAGCAAAGAGATCCGTCTGGAAGGCTGGGAGAGCTTCGACCAACCCGTCGACCGCATCGTCTCCATCGGCGCCTTCGAGCACTTCGGCAAGGACCGCTGGGACGACTTCTTCGCGACCGCTTACCGGGTGCTTCCCGACGACGGCGTGATGCTGTTGCACACCATCACCGCGCTGACGATTCCGCAGATGATCGAACGCGGCATCCCGCTGACGTTCTCGGTGGCGAGGTTCATCAAGTTCATCCTCACCGAGATCTTTCCCGGCGGGTACCTGCCGACCATCGAACTCGTCGGCGAGCACTCGGCCGACGCCGGGTTCACGCTGACCCGCGAGCAGTCACTGCAACCCCACTACGCACGCACGCTCGACCACTGGTCGGCCGCGCTGCAGGAGCACCGGGACGAGGCGATCGAGGTGCAGTCCGAAGAGGTCTACGACCGGTACATGCATTACCTGACCGGTTGTGCGGACTCCTTCCGCAAGGGCTACACCGACGTCAACCAGTTCACGTTGGTCAAACAACCCGCCAGCTGAGCGGATTGGATCGGGCGACCTGCCAACAGATAGGCTGGTCGCCCTAGAAGCGTGTTTGCAGCAAGGCTCGGCCGTGGTTGGGTACGGTCGTCGGCAACCGCGCCATCTCACGGGGCACACGAAGTAGAGGGACGTAGAGACACATGTCTGATCAATCCACCGGCACGAAGGATATGACGCCTCATTTCGAGGACATCCAGGCTCACTACGACCTGTCGGACGACTTCTTCGGGGTGTTCCAGGACCCCACCCGCAAGTACAGCTGCGCATTCTTCACCGGTCCCGACGCCACGCTCTCCGAGGCCCAGATCGCCAATGTGGATCAGCACCTCGACCGGCTGGATCTCAAGCCGGGGATGACGCTGCTCGAGGTGGGCTGCGGCTGGGGGCTGACGCTGCAGCGGGCAATGGAGAAGTACGACGTCAACGTCATCGGGCTGACGTTGTCGAAGAACCAGAAGGTCTACTGCGACCAGCTGCTCGCCAAGATCGACACCGAGCGCACGTTCGATGTGCGGCTGGAGGGGTGGGAACAGTTCCACAGCCCGGTGGATCGGATCGTGTCGATCGAGGCATTCGAACACTTCGGCTTCGAGCGTTACGACGACTTCTTCAAGACGTGCTACGACATCCTGCCCGAGGACGGCCGGATGACGATCCAGAGCAGCGTCGGGTATCACCCGTACGACCTGGCCGAGCGCGGCAAGAAGCTGACGTTCGAGCTGGCCCGCTTCATCAAGTTCATGATCACCGAGATCTTTCCCGGCGGCCGCATCCCGACGACGCAGATGATGGTCGAGCACGGTGAGAAGGCCGGGTTCGTGGTGCCCGAGACGCTGTCGTTGCGCAACCACTACATCAAGACGCTCGGCATCTGGGCCGACCGGCTCGAGCGCAACAAGGACGCTGCGATCGCCGCGACCGACGAAGAGAACTACAACCGCTACATGCGGTACCTGAAGGGTTGCCAGTACTACTTCATCGACGAGGCGATCGATGTCAGCCTGGTGACGTACCTGAAGCCCGCCCTGGCGGCCTGACGGCCGGGCCGGATCGGCCCGGACCGACATGAAGAATCCCCCGCACGCCTGACTGCGGGGGATTCTTCATGATGGCCCTGGGGCCGCGGCTTGTTCCCTCGGCGCGCAGCGCCGTCATCGGTGTGATCACCCTCACACATCTCGGCGCGGCGGGCTGCGAAACCCGCGAACTGTCGGAATTTTCTGTCTCAGGTGTCGGATTGACGCGCGCTCGTTCGTCAGTCAGGTAGAGAGTGGGACGCGAGGTCCTGCTCCCGGACAGGAAGACACGACGATGCACTACTTCGCGCTGCTGCTACACCCGGAACGCACCACCCCGCCGTCGCCCGACCAGCAGGCTGTCGAGATGGCCGAGTGGGAGCGGTTTCACGAACTCGCCGCCCCGGCGATCCGGGCGGGTGATGCCCTGGCCCCGGCGGCGGACGCGGTGCGCATCACCGGCGGGCCCGACGCCCCCGTCGTCACCGAGGGCCCGTACGCCGAGGGCGCCGAAGTGGCCGGCGGCTACTACGTGTTCGAAGCCGACGACCTCGACGCCGCCTTGGCGATCGCCCAAGACATCCCCGCCGCCCGCTTCGGCGCGGTGGAGGTGTGGCCGATGGTCGAATGGCGCAGGCCCGTCCGCGCATTGGCTGGGGACTGGTTGGCGCTGCTGCTGGAACCAGTGGAATCGGCGTCTGCGCCGGGCAGCGCGGAGTGGAACGAGGGCGCACGCGCCCACGAAGCGTTCGGACGGGCAGCCGACGAACACATCCTCACCGGCGCCGCGCTGCAGCATCACAGCACAGCCACGACGGTGCAGGTCCGGGACGGTAAGACGGCACTGACCGACGGGCCGTTCGCCGAGGGAGCCGAGGTGGCCCACGGGTTCTACGTGCTGGCAGCCACCGACCGCGACGAGGCCGTGAAGCTGGCATCGATGATCCCCGCGTCCACCATCGAGGTGCGCCGGCTGGCGGGGATTTCGGGCCTGTAGGCCAGGTGAGCGCACTGGACGGCGTCTTCCGCCGACACTGGGGCCCGGCGGTCGCCACGCTGGCGCGCTGGAGCGGGGATCTGTCGATCGCCGAAGACGCCGTCCAGGAAGCCTGCGCCGAGGCGGTGGATGTCTGGCCTCGGGACGGCATGCCCGACAACCCCGGCGCCTGGCTGGTGCGGGTCGCGCGCAACCGGGCGCTGGACCGCATTCGCCGTGAATCCCTGCGTCCGGGAAAGGAATTGGCCGCTGTGCTGGACGACATCGGCACCGAGCGGACTCCGCCGCCGCATCCCGTCCGCGATGACGAGCTGCGGATGATGTTCACCTGTGCGCATCCCGCGCTCGACCGGGTGTCGCAGCTGGCATTGACGCTGAGGTTGATCTCGGGTCTGAGCGTCCCGGAGATTGCGCGGGCACTGCTGCAGACCGAAGCCGCTGTCGCTCAACGCATCACCCGCGCGAAGAACAAGATCCGGCAGGCCAACATCCCACTACGGGTTCCGCCACCACACACGCTGCCCGAGCGCACCGAGCATGTGTTGAGCTGCATCTATTCGGTGTTCACCGAGGGCTACTGGTCGACGGCCGGACCGTCGGCGATCCGAGACGAACTGTGCGACGAAGCCGTCCGGCTCAGTGCCGAGCTGTGCGCTCTGCTCCCCGACTCCCGCGATGCGCAGGCGCTGGCGGCGCTGATCCTGTTGCACGATTCGCGGCGGGACAGTCGCGTCGACCGCGATGGGGCGCTGGTCCCGCTCGACGAGCAGGACCGGCGAGCCTGGAGTCGAGGCAAGATCACCCGCGGGTTGCAGCACCTGCGAAACGCCACAGGCGCAGCCGGCCCCTATCTTCCGCAGGCGGTGATCGCCGCGGTGCACGCGACCTCGCCGGACTGGCAGAGCACGGATTGGGGCACGATCTGCACGGCGTATGACCGCGTGATCGACCTGACCGACTCACCCGTGGCCCGAGCGAACCGCGCACTGGCGATCGGTTTCCGCGACGACTTCGCCGCCGGGTTGGCCGCGTTGGACGCCGTGGCCGACGACCCACGGTTGGCGCGCTCGAGCACGGTGGCCTCGATCCGGGCCGACCTGTTGCGCCGGGCGGGCCGCTTTGCGGAGGCCGCGCAGTGCTACGAGCAGGCTCTGGCCGCCAGCGGATCAGCGCCGGCCCAGGCGTTTCTCCGCCGCCGCCTCGACCTGTGCCGCCGGATCGGCGCCACTACCGCTGACGCGGCCAGCGGGCGCACGACAGCAGAACCATAGGGAAACGCCCGATTCCCCCGCCGCCAGACGCCGATACGGTCGGGCGATGACCGACGGCCGACGCGCCGAGAGCTACCTCGCGGAGTGGTATCTGCCCAATCTGGCCGAGCCGACCGTGGACGATGTCGTGGCCCGACTGTCCGCGGCGGCATCGGCCGTCACCGGCGAAGGCACGCCGGTGCGGTTGACGATGACTCTGGCCAACCCCTCCGACGAGGTGCTCTACGGCGTGTTCGATGCCGACTCGTCGGAGGCCGTCGTCCTCGCATGTCAACGCGCGGGCATTCCGCATCTGCGGCTGTCGACGCCCGTGGTCGCGCGAGTCGACCGGCAATCGAACGGTTGCCCAGATGCCGAATCGCCACGCGATATACCGGAAAACCTCGCACCACCGTCGGAAATCTAGTTTGCTGTCGAACATCTCCGAGCTGCGCCCCTCGTCGGTGGGTGGCGCACCCGAATGCCGCCAATGCGGGAAAAGTACTGGAAAAGGACTTCTAGCACCCGAACATCACGGTTGAACCCGCATCCGTGACCATTCGGTGATATGTTGCTGCGGGGGTGCTTCTCGACCACCACATCGAGGTTCGCGGACAGGGGGACGCGGGCGTCGATCGGCCGGGCAGGGCTGAACCGCCGTTCGTGGGGGGCGGTAGGTAGCAGCCGCAGCCAGGCCAGTGGCGGCCGAGGAGCACTCCCGAAAACGGCAGACACGAAAAACCCCGCACCGGTCAGGTGCGGGGTCTTTTCGGTCTGGTCGGCTACGCCTCCGTGCCGGTCTGGTCGGCTACGCCTCCGTGCCGGTCTGGTCAGCTCCGGCTGGCGCCTGGCCCTGTTTAAGCCTCCGCGAAGTTCCGGGTGACCGACGGATCCACCTGGATGCCCGGACCCGTCGTCGTCGACACGACGACCTTCTTCAGATAGCGGCCCTTCGACGACGACGGCTTGGCACGCAGGATCTCGTCGAGCGCGGCGCCGTAGTTCTCAGCCAGCGACTTCTCGTCGAAGGAGGCCTTGCCGATCACGAAGTGCAGGTTGGCCTGCTTGTCGACACGGAAGTTGATCTTGCCGCCCTTGATGTCGGCGACGGCCTTGGCCACGTCCGGCGTCACGGTACCCGTCTTGGGGTTGGGCATCAGGCCACGCGGGCCCAGGATGCGCGCGATCCGGCCGACCTTGGCCATCTGATCGGGCGTCGCGATCGCGGCGTCGAAGTCCAGGAACCCGCCCTGGATCCGTTCGATCAGGTCGTCACTGCCCACCACGTCGGCGCCGGCGGCCTCGGCGGCCTCGGCCTTGTCACCGACGGCGAACACCGCGACACGGGCGGTCTTGCCGGTGCCGTGCGGCAGGTTGACGGTGCCGCGCACCATCTGGTCGGCCTTGCGGGGGTCGACACCGAGGCGGATGGCGACCTCGACGGTGGCGTCCTGCTTCTTCGACGACGTCTCCTTGGCCAGCTTCGCAGCTTCCAAGGGCGTGTACAGCCGGGTCTTGTCGACCTTCTCGGCCGCTTCGCGGTATGCCTTGCTGATCTTGCTCATTGGTTCTCCTGTTCAGAAGTTGTGGTTGCGAGCCGATGCCAGCTCTCCCACGATTTCTCTTTGCGTTGAGACTGCAGTCACGGCGATGTTCACTCGAATTTCGTCGCCGTCAGCGCAGTCTCAACGAGGGGATCGCAAGCTACTCGACCGTGATCCCCATGGACCGGGCAGTGCCGGCGATGATCTTCGACGCGGCGTCGATGTCGTTCGCGTTGAGATCTTCCTTCTTGGTCTCGGCGATCTCGCGCACCTGATCCCAGGTCACCTTGGCGACCTTGGTCTTGTGCGGCTCACCGGAACCCTTCTGCACGCCCGCCGCCTTGAGCAGCAGCTTCGCTGCGGGCGGCGTCTTCAGCGCGAACGTGAAGGTGCGGTCCTCGTAGACCGTGATCTCCACCGGGATGACGTTCCCGCGCTGCGACTCGGTCGCGGCGTTGTACGCCTTGCAGAACTCCATGATGTTGACGCCGTGCTGGCCGAGTGCGGGACCGACCGGCGGGGCGGGGTTCGCCTGCCCGGCCTGGATCTGCAACTTGATCAGCCCGGCGACCTTCTTCTTCGGGGGCATTGTTCCTTTCCTTTCTGCACGATTCGGGCGCAGTTCGGCACGTCAGAGGTGACGGACTACACCCGGAATCGCTAAATCTTGGCGACCTGGTTGAAGGTCAGTTCCACGGGGGTCTCGCGGCCGAAGATGGACACCAGAACCTTGAGCTTCTGCTGCTCGGCGTTGACCTCGCTGATGGACGCGGGCAGCGTGGCGAACGGACCGTCCATGACGGTGACCGACTCGCCGACCTCGAAGTCCACCTCGATGGCGGGCCGCTCGATGCCTCCGGTCTCGGTCGCGGCCGCGGCGGTCGACGCGGCGGCCTTGCCCGGCTTCTTCGCCGCGGCCGGCGGCAGCAGGAACTTCACCACGTCGTCCAGCGTCAGCGGCGACGGCCGCGACGTGGCGCCGACGAATCCGGTCACGCCCGGGGTGTTGCGCACCGCGCCCCACGACTCGTCGTTGAGCTCCATGCGGACCAGGATGTAGCCGGGCAGCACCTTGCGGTTGACCTGCTTGCGCTGCCCGTTCTTGATCTCGGTGACCTCTTCGGTGGGCACCTCGACCTGGAAGATGTAGTCGCCGACGTCCAGGTTCTGCACGCGGGTCTCGAGGTTGGCCTTCACCTTGTTCTCGTAGCCCGCGTAGGAGTGGATGACGTACCACTCACCCGGCTTGAGGCGCAGCTCCTTCTTCAGGGCGACGGCCGGGTCTTCGTCCTCGTCCGGCGTGGCGGCTGCGTCGGCACCGTCGGTCTCGTCGGCCACCTCGGCCGGCGCGGCGTCCTCGTCGGCGCCCACGGCCCCGGTGTCCAAGGTCTCGCTGTCCATGCTCTCGGTGTTCGAGGTCTCGGTGTTCAAGGTCTCGGCATCCGTATCGGCCTGGCTGGTGGTCTCGTCGACGTCCACGGTGTCGACGGTGTCACCCGAAGGCGCTTCGCCGTCGAAGCTAGTCACAGGTCAGTCCTCTCTCAATGTCACTACGTCAGCCGAAAACCAGCATCACGAGCTTGCCCAGGCCCAGGTCGGCGAATCCGATCATCGCCACCATGAAGGCCAGGAAGACCAGCACGACGGTCGTGTAGTTGACCATCTGCTTGCGGTTCGGCCAGATGACCTTCCGCAGCTCGCCGACGACCTCCTTGAGGAAGTTCACGACGTAGGTGATCGGGTTGCTCGACGGACGGTCCTCGGGTTTGCGGGCGGTCTTCTTCACCGCCTTCGAGCCGTTCTTGGACCCGTCGTCCTTCGAGCTGCCGCTTTCGGTGTCGGGTTTGTCCTCGACGTCGTCGGTCGGGGTGTCGACCACGCGCCGCGACCGCTTGCCGGTGGGCCGCTGCGGCCGGGTCACCAGCGCAGAGTGGCTGCGGTTGTCACCGTCGTCGGTCGCCGCGCCAGTCGCTGCGCCGCTGTCGGTGCCGGCTGAGCCTGCACCGTCGCGCTCGTCGCTCACCGCTGCTTCCTTCTCTGATCGTCGGTCGTGTGCGTCACCTTCCAGTGTCCACACTTGTCGAGTATCCAGTTGAGCAGGGGCGACAGGACTTGAACCTGCAACCTGCGGTTTTGGAGACCGCTGCTCTGCCAGTTGAGCTACGCCCCTTCATGGACCACACCGCTGACCCTGCCATACGGAGCCAACACCGTTGTCCGGCGCCGGGGCCCACACAATTCGCGCGCTCCCCGTTCGGTCGATCAAGGCCCGACGGACAGCGCGCTCAACTGGGAAAACCCCGAGGTCCGAGTGTAGCGCGCCGGGCCACCGAGTTACTAATCCGCGACGCCGGCTTCCTCGCCGCTCTCACTCGTCTCGGCTTCGCGGGCGACCGGTTTGCGCACCACCTGCCCCGTCTCGGGATCCCACCCTGCCGAGATCGAATTGTCACCTTCGTGGCCCATCAGGGTGGTGAACGACTCCATCACGATCTCGCCGGTGTGGTCGGTCAGCACGTTGCGAGTGGTGACGATGTCGGCGCCGAACCGCTCGTCGACGGTCTGGACGTGCATCGTGCCGTCGAGCCGGTCACCCTCCTTGATGGGGCGGTGGAACAGGAACTTCTGGTCGACCTGGATGATCTGCAGCGTTTCGAAGCCGACGTCGACGTGCTGGAAGAAATGCCGCTGGATCATCACCGCGAAGATCGACATGAACGTCGGCGGGGCGACCAACCCGTCGTGACCCAGGTCCGAAGCGGCGGTGACGTCGTGCGAACCCGGATCGAACGCCTTCACCGATGCGGCGTACTGGCGGATCTGCTCGCGGCCGACGACGAAGGTGTCCGGGTACTTCCAGACCATCCCGCGGATGTCTGTTTTCAGTGCCATGTCCGTGCCCGCCTATGCCAGCTTCGCGACGGCGACGGCGCGACCGAAGATCTTCTTGCCACCGGCGGTCGCGGTCAACGCGATCGTCACCGACTTGGACTCCGGATCAGCGGATTTCACGCGGCCGTTGAAGACGATCTCGGCGCCCTTGCCGTCGTTGGGCACGGGCACGACGGCGGTGAAGCGCACGTTGTACTCGGTGACGGCTCCGGGGTCGCCGACCCACGAGGTCACGTATCCGCCGCCGAGGCCCATCGTCAACATGCCGTGCGCGATCGCGGTGTCGAGACCGACCTGCTTGGCGATGTCGTCGTCCCAGTGGATCGGGTTCAGATCGCCGGACACGCCGGCGTAGTTGACCAGGTCGGCCCGCGTCAGGGTGATGACCTTCTCGGGCAGTTGATCGCCCACATTGACCGAACCGAACTCACGCAGTGCCATGTGAAAAGCCACTCTCTCCGTCTTCTTCGCTGCGTCCAGCAAGGGTGGTGTACGACTCTTGGACGACATCGCCGTTCTCGTTGCTGACGATGTTCTTGGTGACGATGATGTCGGTGCCGTGCGCCTTGCGGATCGATTCGATCCACACGTCGCAGTACAGCTTGTCGCCCGCTTTGATCGGCCTGACGAACTTGAGCGACTGGTCGACCTGGACGATCTGCGCGTCGCTGATCGCGATGTTGTTGGCAGCGAACATGGCCGACTGCGCCTGATAACCGAACACCGAGATGAAGGTCAGCGGAGCGGGCAAGGCGTCGTATCCCAATTCGTTGGCCGCCGCGTCGTCGAAGAAGGCGGCGTCGTCGTTCTTGACTGCGGTCGCGTACTCCCGGATCTTCTCGCGGCCCACGACGTAGTGGTCGGGATAGCGAAAGTGCACTCCGACGAAGTCATCCAGAAAGGACACGGGTGATGAACCTACCTAGTCGGCCCCGGCCATCGCGAGATGGACCCGGCCGGTTCGCTCAGCGCGACTCTTTGTGAGCCTGGTGCTTGCCGCAGTTGGGGCAGAACTTCTTGATCTCCAGGCGGTCGGGATCGTTACGGCGGTTCTTCTTGGTGATGTAGTTGCGGTGCTTGCACACCTCGCAGGCCAAAGTGATCTTCGGCCGTACGTCGGTACTGGAGGCCACGTCAGTCGTCCTTCTTCTTCTACGTTCAGTGCACAGGTCTGTAGCGGTGGGGGGGCTCGATCCCCCGACCTCACGATTATGAGTCGTGCGCTCTAACCAGCTGAGCTACACCGCCCCGGCCGGATCCGGGCTGGGCGCTTTCGCGTCGCTCCGCCCTTTTCCACCGAGCCCCCTAACGGAATCGAACCGTTGACCTTTTCCTTACCATGGAAACGCTCTGCCGACTGAGCTAAGGGGGCCGCGACCCACCGTCGAGTGGCGGGCCTTAAAGAGGGTACATTCTCCCGGTTTCAGGCGCCAAACCGCTGGTCGTTGCCGCTCGTCGGGCGGGTGATCGGGCTGTCGGCGCCCATTCATGCGAGCCGGACGAGGGTTTCGTTCGGTGTGCCGGGCGACCCTGATCTCGATTCGGTGGCCCGCGGATGCATACGCTGGCCGGTATGGCCGACACCGAGCGTCTCTACTTCCGGCAGCTGCTGTCGGGCCGCGACTTCGCGGCCGGCGACATGATCGCCCAGCAGATGCGCAACTTCGCCTACCTGATCGGGGACCGGCAGACCGGTGACACCGTCGTGGTGGATCCCGCCTACGCGGCGCAGGATCTCGTGGACGTCCTCGAGGCCGACGGCATGCATCTGTCCGGGGTGCTGGTGACCCACCACCACCCCGACCACGTCGGCGGCTCGATGATGGGGTTCACGCTGAAGGGGCTGGCCGAGCTGCTCGAGCGGGTCAGCCTTCCGGTGCACGTCAACGTCCACGAGGCTGACTGGGTGGCCAAGGTCACCGGGATCGCACGCAGTGAGCTGACCGCGCACGAACACGGTGACAAGGTCCTCGTCGGCGACATCGACATCGAGCTGCTGCACACCCCGGGCCACACGCCGGGCAGCCAGTGCTTCCTGCTCGACGGTCGGCTGGTCGCCGGCGACACCCTGTTCCTGGAGGGTTGCGGCCGCACCGACTTCCCCGGCGGCAACGTCGACGACATGTTCCGCAGCCTGCAGGCGCTGGCGCACCTGCCCGGCGATCCGACGGTTTTCCCCGGCCACTGGTACTCGGCGGAGCCGAGCGCTGCACTGTCGGAGGTGCGTGACAGCAACTACGTCTACCGGGCGGGCAACCTGGACCAGTGGCGCATGTTGATGGGCGGCTGATCCGGAGAAAGCGGTGATGCCGCCCGACGGAGACCAGCCGCACGTGTCTGCCGGCTGGTATCCCGACCCGAACGGGTCGGGTGGGCACCGCTACTGGGACGGCCACACCTGGACCGGATACCGGGCGGCACCGCCACCTCCGCGCCCGGCACTCGACGACGGCAGGCACACCTTGCTGGTGCGCTACCTGGTGATCTGCCTCGGGCTGCTGGCGGTGCTGCTCGCGCTGATCATCTACGCGGCATGCAGCGTCGGGGACACCTCGATGGTCGTCCCCGCCGCCGCGAACCGGGACACCGCCGTCCCCGCAGCCGTCGATCTGCCCGGAAGCACCCTCTGCGAGCAGGTGATTCTGGCAAAGTAGGACCCGGCGCCGTCAGCAGTCTCACGTCGGGGGTCTTCGTGAAGAACATCGCGCTGTGTTTCGACCGTGTCCGTGATCGGCGCGGCCCGGGGGCCTCGTCGGGTGCTGCCACCAATGCCGCCGCGTTGACCGAACTCCTCGTCGCCGACGACCGGCAGATGGTGTGGTGGTGTCCCTCCCCCACGGACGCCCACCGGTTCACGTCCCGCCGTACGCGCCTGGACTCGGCGCGCGCCAGCGTCGCCGCCGCCTACACCGTGCTCGTCGAGCGCTGGTCGCCCGGCGACCGCCTCTTCCTGTTCGGCTCCGGACGCGGAGCCGCGTGTGCCCAGGCCCTGGCCCGCCTCGTCGGCGCCGTGGGGGTGTTGCGCGCCGCCGAGCTGACCGGGTGGACGACGGCCGAGTTCCGCCAGTACGTACTGGCCACCTACGCCGTGCCGCGTACGCCGCGCGAACCGTCGGACTGGCAGCGGGTGCGAGAGTTGGCCGGACAGATCTCCGGCGGCGACGACGTGGCCGTCGAGGTCGCCTATCTGGGTCTGTGGGACAGCACTCCCATCCCCGGTGAGGCCCGGGCGCGTGCCTCCGAACCGTTGCCCACAGTGCGCGGCGCACGTCATGCCCGCGCCATCGACGGCAGCGCCCAGGGGCTCACCCCGACTGTCAGTCCCGATTCGCCTGACATCGAGGAGGTCTGGTTCCGCGGAGCGCACTGCGACGTGGCGGGCGGCCCGCATGCCTTTGCGGCGCTGGCCGAGCTGTCCCTGGACTGGGTGCTCGACGGCGCGGTTCGCGCCGGCGCGGTGATCGATCCGTCAGTCCGGGCCCACGGCGCGCCGGCGCCGGATCTCGCCGACGCCGCCCCCGCTCATCTGCGTCCGCTGCCCGGCGCCCGAGTGCCCGCCGGCGCGTCAGTCCACGCGAGTGTGCAGACATACCTGCGGGCACACCCGTCCTACTGGCGGCGGTTGCCGGCCCACTTCGTGTGGGCCGACCCGGAATGGGCCGCCCGGGCCGAACGGCTGGCTGATCCGGTGGAGGTGCGCGGACCGCAGCTGGTGGGCTCTGGCTGAACGGCTCGTCACCCCGGGGGCGCCGACGGCGAGACCGCTGCTACGTTCGGTCCGGCTGAACCCGACAGGAGGACCATGACCGGCATCGTTTCCTACGAACTCGCGGACTCCGTGGCGACCATCGCTCTGGACGACGGCAAGGTCAACGTCCTCGGGCCCGCCATGCAGAGCGCCATCAACGAAGCGCTGGACCGGGCCGAGGCGGACTCCGCCAAGGCTGTGGTGCTGGCGGGAAACTCGCGGGTGTTCAGCGGCGGGTTCGACCTGGCGGTGTTCCAGTCCGGTGACCCGGCGGCAGCGCTGGGCATGCTCTCGGGCGGGTTCGAACTGTCGGTGCGGACGTTGACCTTCCCGGTGCCGGTGATCATCGCCGCGACCGGGCCGGCCATCGCGATGGGCTCGTTTCTGCTGTGCTCGGCCGATCACCGCGTCGGCGGCCCGAAGTCGCGATGCCAGGCCATCGAGGTGGCGATCGGCATGACCATCCCGATCTCGGCCATCGAGATGATGCGGATGCGGTTGACCCCGGCGGCGTTCCAACGCGCCACGGCCCTGGCATCGACCTATGTCGGGGACGAGGCGATTGCGGCTGGCTGGCTCGACGAGATCGTCGACGCCGACCAGGTCCTGTCCCGGGCCCAGCAGGTGGCCCAGGAGGCGGCCACGACGCTGAACGCCGGAGCTCATCTGGCCACCAAACTCAAGGCGCGCGAGTCCGCGCTCAACGCCATCCGGGCCGGAATCGACGGCCTGGCCCAGGAGTTCACGCTCGGCTAGGTGTCGGCGGGCCAGGTATCGGCGGGCCAGCCCACGCGGAATAGGATTCCTGGCTGTGATCGCAGGCCCGATCGCAGCCCTGACTTCTCACACAGCGCGCCCAGCCCCAGCAGCGTCGGCGATGATGGTGCGGTGACACATGTCCGCGGCCGGGTCTGGCGGCACGGCAAGCCCGTCGACGACTTCGTCTTCAGCGAGATATCGGACTGCCTGGCCGCCGAGGACACGTTGGTGTGGTGCGACATCTACGACCCAGACCACGAGATCCTCACCGACCTGGGCGACGAGCTCGCCCTCAATGCGTGGGCGGTCGAGGATGCGCTCGCCGACGCCGAACGCACCAAGGCCGTCGTCTACAAGACGCACACGTTCTTCACCGTCTACGGCGTGACGGTCAAGTCGCCGGCGCCGGAGGACATGTCGGAATCCACCCTGGAGATCCACCGCATCTCCGGGTTCGTGCTTCCTCGCGGCCTGATCACGGTGCGACTGTCGCCGCACTTCGACATCGACACCGTCTCACGCCGATTCGACGAACTCGGCGGTCAGGAGTACGGAGTCGGCTCGCTCGTGCACGGGCTGCTCGACGTCATCGTCGACGGTCATTTCGACGCCGTCCAGGCTCTCGATGACGGCATCGAGGGTCTGGAGGACGACCTGTTCGACGGGTCGGCCCGGGCAGACCTGCAGCGCAGGACATTTCAGTTGCGCAAAGACCTGGTCGCGCTGCGCCGCGTCGTGCTGCCGATGCGCGAGGTGGTCACGGTGATCCAGCACCGCCGGATGGACGCGAAGACGGCTCCCGAGCTCGACCCGGTCTACGCCGATCTCTACGACCACGTGCTGCGCGCCTCGGAGTGGACGGAGTCGCTGCGCGACATGGTCACCACGGTGTTCGAGACGAACCTGTCGATGCAGGACGCCCGCCTGAACGTGGTGATGAAGAAGCTCACGGGGTGGGCCGCGATCATCGCTGTGCCCACCGCGATCACCGGCTTCTACGGCCAGAATGTCGATTATCCGGGCATCGACACGGTCGGCGGTTTCGTGACCAGCTCGGCGGTCATCGTGCTGTTGGTGATCGTGCTGTTCGTGATGTTCAGGAAACGGGACTGGTTGTAGCGACCAGCCGGCCCACGATGTCGCCGCCGTCGTGGTAGGTCGCGACGAAACCGTCGCGCTGATCCACCACACGGCATCGCTCGTAGGGGCCTCCCCATCCGCGGTAGGCCAACCGGGATGTGCCTATCGTGCACGAGAACCCGCTTGCGGTGTCCCACTGTGCGGAGACCCCGGCGGCGGTCAGGCCGGCGACGCGTCCCTGCAGGGCCGCGTCGCGCCAGTGCTCGGAGACGACCTGCCGGCCGGCGGCGACGTTGTAGGCCAGCGTGACATCGCCGGCAGCGTAGATGTTGCGCGCCGACGTGCGCATCTGCTCGTCGACGACGATCCGTCCGGCGCGGATGCTCAAGCCGGCCTCGGCGGCGAGCCGGACGTCGGGCCGCACCCCGGTTGCCGCCACGACGACGTCTCCGTCGACATTCTCACCGCCGGCGAGAACCACGCCGGACTCCACGACCGCCGTGACATCGGCAGATCCGACGAAGCGCACCCCGGCGTCGAAGAGCATCTTGACCACCCGCTCGCCGACGTCGACACCGAACCGTCGCAGCAGCGGCACCGGTTCGGGCGCGACGACGGTGGTGGCCACCCCGAGCGCGGCCAGACAGCCCGCGGCCTCACAGCCGATCAGACCCGCACCGATCACCACGGCGGTGCCGGCGTGCCGTGCCGCCATCTTCAACGCCACCGCATCGGCGAACGAGCGCAGCGGCTGCGCGTTGCGGCCGCCGGGCACGGCCGGTGGTACGGGGGCGGCACCGGAGGCGATGACCAGATGCCAGTAGGGGTAGCGGGCGCCGCCCGCGGTGACGACCTCCTGGGCGTCGACGTCGATGCGTTGCACCGTCACACCGCGGAGCAGGTCGATGCGGTTGCGCTCGAACCAGCCCTCACTGTGCAGGTCGAGGTCGGCGGGCCGCCCGCACAGGAACTGCTTGCTCAGCGGCGGCTTGGCGTAGGGCAGGGCGGGGTCGCTGGAGAGGATGCGCACCGGAATGTTGCGGTGCCGGGCGCGGAACGTCTCCGCCGCGCTGACACCGGCAGGGCCACTGCCGATGGCCACCAGACCTGCCGCCACCATGTCCGAGGAATACCACCGCGCCGGTGCGGCGAACCCTGACGCGGCGTGGGTGTCAGCTTTTGGTCAGATCGCCTGTCACGGTGCCGGCCGAACAACCGTTGAGCAGCGACGATCGGTGTGAAACCATCTGCGCATGGAGCCGGACGGGGACCCCGAGGCGCGCATCCGCGACCTCGAGCGCCCACTCGCCCAGCAGGCCGACGCCAGCGAACTGGGCACCCGACCGTATCGGCCGGCACCCTCGTTCGACGGATCCGGCGCGCAGTACCGGCATCAGGACGTCCCGGGCTATGCCCAGCAGCCGCCGTGGTCGGCGCCTCCTCCCTCCGGTCCGCAGTGGGGGTCGCCCTACTATTCGCCGCCCCAGCACGTGGTGCGCAAGAGTCCGCGGTTGCTGTGGGTGGTACCGCTGACGGTCCTCGGCGTGGTCGTGGTCGCAATGGCGGCGTTGTTCGCCGTGCTCGTCGCCCGAAACGCCGAGCCCGGGACCGACGGGCCCGTCCCGACCATCGCGGGCGGCGGCGGGCGGCTCGACACGCCCGTCGCCGAGCCGCGCGAGCCGCGCACCGTGGAAGCCGATGCCGACCCCACCGTCGCCGCCGGTCAGTCGCTGAGCGTCAGCGGCATCGACGAACAGCGCAGTGTGGTCTGCGCCGGCGGCGCGGTGAGTGTCAGCGGCATGCGCAACACCGTCGAGATCCGGGGTGACTGCGCCGTTGTGACGGTGTCGGGGTTCGAGAACGTCGTGACCGTGGACTTCGCGCAGAGCATCACCGCGTCGGGTTTCGACAACCGGGTCACCTACCTCAGCGGCGAGCCGCAGATCGGTAACTCGGGCGTCGGCAACGTGGTGGAATCGGGCTGAGCCGGTCGCCGCCGCGCGGGGTGACCGTACTGTGAACGGCGATGGCGCTTCATCTCCATCGGGCCGACCGCACCGATCTGCTCGCCGACGGACTCGGTGACGTGCTGGCCGCCCCTCCGGCCGATCCGTTCGCCGAGGATCTCGTGTTGGTGTCGGCGCGCGGCATGGAGCGCTGGCTCAGTCAGCGTCTGTCCCATGTCTTGGGCGCCGGCCCCGGCGGCGACGGCGTCTGCGCCGGCGTGACGTTTCGCCACCCGAGCTCGCTGCTCGCCGAGCTGACCGGCACCGGAGACGAGGATCCATGGGCACCGGACGCATTGGTGTGGCCGTTGCTCGAGGTCATCGACGCCGGTCTCGACGCACCCTGGTGCGCGACGCTGGCCGCCCATCTCGGGCACTTCGACAGTGGTGAGGAACGTGAACTGCGGTTGGGTCGCCGCTACGCGGTGGCGCGCCGCCTGGCCGGGTTGTTCGCCTCGTATGCCCGGCAACGCCCGCAGCTGCTGATCGACTGGCTCGACGGCGACACCGGGGGCCTGGGGGCCGATCTGCAGTGGCAGCCGCAGCTGTGGCGCGAACTGGCCGACCGGGTTGCCGCCGTCCCGCCCCACGTGCGGCACGCCCGGGCGGTCGCCCGGTTGCGCACCGCGCCCGGCGATCTGCCCGCCCGGGTGTCGCTGTTCGGTCACACCCGACTGCCCCGCACCGATCTGGAACTGCTCGAGGCGCTGTCCGTGCACCACGACCTGCATCTGTGGCTGCCGCATCCGAGCGGTGCGCTGTGGGATCGACTGA
Source organism: Mycolicibacterium poriferae (assembly GCF_010728325.1). The sequence continues at coordinate 1,569,743 of NZ_AP022570.1, read as the reverse complement.
CCGAGGTTTCCGGTGCGGTGCCGCGCCGCGACGACACCAGCCATCGTGCCGCCGCGCACCCCCTGCTGGTGACGCTGGGCCGCGATACCAGAGAGTTGCAGCGCATCCTGCCCGCCGGGTGCGCCACCGACGAGCACCGGCCGGGCGGGACCCGCCCGGACACGCTGCTGGGCTGGCTGCAGTCCGACCTCGCCGCCAACGCCGTTCGCCCCCAAGGCCGATCGCTTGCTGCGGATGACCGTACCGTGCAGGTCCACAGCTGTCACGGTGCCGCCCGCCAGGTCGACGTCCTGCGCGAGGTGCTGTTGGGGTTGCTGGCCGACGACCCGTCGCTGCAGCCCCGCGACATCCTGGTCATGTGCCCCGACATCGAGACCTACGCGCCGCTGATCGTGGCCGGGTTCGGTCTCGCTGACGTGGTGGGCGATCCCCATCCGGCGCATCACCTCCGGGTGCGGCTCGCCGACCGGGCGCTGGTCCAGACCAACCCGCTGCTGGGGCTGGCCGGACAGCTGCTCGCCCTGGCCGCGGGGCGGGCCACGGCCAGTGAGGTGCTCAATGTGGCCGAGGCGGCGCCGGTGCGGGCGCGCTTCGGGTTCACCGACGACGACCTCGACGCCGTGGCGGCCTGGGTGCGCGAAGCCAACATCCGGTGGGGTTTCGACTCGACGCACCGCGAACCGTTCGGGGTCGGCGACTTCGTCCACAACACTTGGCGATTCGGCATCGATCGCATCCTGGCCGGGGTGGCGATGTCCGATGATTCGCAGGCGTGGCTGGACACCACGCTGCCGTTGGACGACGTGAGCAGCAACCGTGTCGAACTGGCAGGCCGGTTGGCCGAGTTCGTCGCGCGATTGCAAGCCACGGTTCAGGCCTTGTCGGGGGCCAAGCCGCTGCGGCAGTGGCTGACCGGGGTGGCTGACGGCATCGCGGCGCTGACCGCGGTCGACGACGACAATGCCTGGCAGGCTGCGCAATTGGAGCGTGAGCTCGCCACCATCCTGGCCGATGCGGGTCCGCGCGCCGAGACCGTGCTGCGGTTGCCCGACGTGCGGGCACTGCTGAAGCGCCAGCTGAGCGGGCGGCCGACCCGGGCCAACTTCCGCACCGGCACGCTGGCGGTGTGCACGATGGTGCCGATGCGCGCCGTGCCGCACCGGGTGGTGTGCCTGGTCGGCCTCGACGACGGCGTGTTCCCGCGCTCCGGTGTCGTCGATGGTGACGACGTGCTGGCCCGCGATCCGCTGACCGGCGAACGCGATCCGCGTTCCGAGGACCGCCAGCTACTGCTCGACGCGATCTGTTCGGCGACCGAACGGTTGGTGATCACCTACACCGGCGCCAACGAGTACAGCGGTGCCCACCGTCCGCCCGCCGTTCCGCTCGTGGAGCTGCTCGACGCGCTGGACGGGACCACCGCCGACCCCGTCAGCGACCGCATCGTCATCCGGCATCCGTTGCAGCCGTTCGATGTTCGCAACGTGACCCGCGGTGCACTCGGCATGCCGGCCGACACGCCGTTCACGTTCGACCCGACCGCGTTGACAGCGGCCGAGGCCGCCTCGGCGGACCGCGGACCCGAACCGGGCTTCCTGAGCGGGCCGGTGACCGCACCGGTCGCCGCCGACGTCGCGCTGAGCGACCTGACCGCGTTCGTCAAAGACCCGGTGAAGGGGTTCTTCCGCGCGCTGGACTACACGCTGCCGTGGGACGTCGACGGCGTGGCCGACGCGATGCCCGTGGAGATCGACGCGTTGCAGGAGTGGGTCGTCGGAGATCGGATGTTGCAGGACATGCTGCGCGGTCATTCGCCCGACCAGGCACGCCAGATGGAGTGGCGGCGCGGCTCCCTGCCGCCGGGGCGGCTGGGCTGGCGCAAGGCGCAGGAGCTGCGCGACCAGGCGGCTCGTCTCGCCGCCGCCGCACAGCCGCACCGCGACTCGCAACCCCGCGCCTTCGACATCGACCTGCAGCTGGGCGGCGGACGCCGGCTCACCGGCACGGTTCCCAGGGTGCACGGGCAGCGCATCGTCGAGGTGACCTACTCGAAACTCGACGGTCGTCACCTGCTGGAACCGTGGCTCGCCCTGCTCGCCCTGTCGGCGTGCCACCCCGGTGGCGACTGGACAGCGCTGGTGATCGGCCGGGGCAGACGGGGGCATGAACCCGCGCAACGGCTGCTCGGGGCGCCCGCCGACGCGGTCGCCGCGCTAGCGGATCTGGTCGCCATCTACGACGCCGGCCGCAGGGAGCCGCTGCCGCTTCCCGTCAAGACGTCCTACGCCTGGGCCGAGGCGCGTCACACCGCCGGTTTCCCCGAACGTGACGCAGCCGCGAAGTGGAAGTGGGACAAGGACGAGCCTGCCGTGCAACGGGTTTGGGGGGTGGGCGCACCATTGGACGTCCTGCTCGAGCCGGTGCGGGCCGGCGAGGAGTTCGACGGCCAACGCACCCGGCTGGGCGCGTACGCGGCGCGGCTGTGGCTACCGCTGTTGCGCGCCGAGAGGACCGGGCACTGATGCAACGGTTCGACCTGCTGGGGCCGCTACCCGCCGCCTGCTCGACGACCGTGCTGGAAGCCAGCGCCGGCACCGGAAAGACGTTCGCGCTGGCCGGCCTGGTGACCCGCTACCTCGCCGAGGGCGTGGCCACGTTGGACGAGATGCTGCTCATCACGTTTTCCCGGGCGGCCAGCCAGGAGCTGCGCGAGCGGGTGCGCCGGGCCGTCCTGGACACGCTTCATGCCCTCGACCTTCCCGACGATCCGCCGCGCAACGACGTCGTCCGCCACATCGTCGACGGGTCTGCGGCCGAGCTCACCGCACGCCGGGAACGTCTGCGCGACGCGCTCGCGCGATTCGACGGCGCGACGATCGCCACCACCCACCAGTTCTGTCATCTGGTGCTCAGGTCGCTGGGCGTCGCCGGGGACACCGACGCCGGGGTGACGCTCGTCGAAAGCCTCGACGACCTCGTCACCGAGATCGTCGATGACCTGTACCTGGCGCACTTCGGTGCGGCGCCGGGCGAACCGGTGCTGACCCGCAAAGACGCGCTGCGGCTGGCCCGGGAGGTGGTCCGGAATCCGCACGCGCAGTTGCGGCCCGCCGACCCGGCACCGGGTTCGGAGCCTGCCGTGCGGGTGACGTTCGCCGAAGACGTTCTGCGCCAACTGGATCAGCGCAAGCGGCGGCTCGGCATCCTCAGCTACGACGACCTGCTCTCCCGGCTCGCCGACGCGCTGCGCACCCCCGACTCGCCCGCCCGCGCCCGCATGTACCAGCGCTGGTCCATCGTGATGGTCGACGAGTTCCAGGACACCGACCCGGTGCAGTGGCAGGTCATCGACCGCGCCTTCTCCGGCCGGTCGACGGTGATCCTCATCGGCGACCCCAAGCAGGCGATCTACGGTTTCCGCGGCGGCGACATCGTCACCTACCTCGACGCGGCCCGCGGCGCCGCCGATCGCCGCACCCTCAGCGTGAACTGGCGCAGTGACCGTGCGCTGGTCGACTGCCTGCACGTGGTGCTCGGCGGCGCCGAACTCGGAGACCCCGACATCAAGGTCCGCGACGTCTCTGCCCACCACGAGAGCCGCCGGCTGGCGGGTGCCCCCCACGGCGAACCGTTTCGGCTCAGAGTCGTCGGCCGCGACACCTTCGGTACCCGTCAGGGCAGCACGATCCCGATCGCGAAGCTGCGCCGGCACATCTGCGCCGACCTGGCCGCCGACGTGGCCACGCTGCTCGGCAGCGACGCGACGTTCGACGGCGCCCCGGTCCAGGCCCGCGACATCGCTGTCATCGTCGAGTTGCACGACGACGCCCGCCGTTGTCACGAAGCGCTCGCCGACGCCGGCATCCCGAGCGTGTACACGGGCGACTCCGACGTCTATCGCTCGCCCGCCGCCGACGACTGGCTCTACCTGCTGGAGGCATTCGACCAGCCGCACCGCAGCGGCCTGGTGCGCGCGGCGGCCGCGACCCGCTTCTTCGGCGAGACGGCCGAGAGCCTTGCCCGCGGCGGCGACGAGCTGACCGACCGTGTCACCGAGACGCTGCGGGAGTGGGCCGATCACGCCCGTGAGCGCGGCATCGCCGCCGTCTTCGAGGCGGCGCAACAGAGCGGGCTGAGCCGCCGCGTGCTGTCCTACGCGGGCGGTGAGCGGCACATGACCGACCTCGCCCACATCGCCCAGCTGCTGCACGAGACGGCGCACCGCGAGCACTACGGCCTTCCGGCGCTGCGCGATTGGCTCCGTACCCAACGCGAGGCCCGCGGCGCCACCGAACACAGCCGGCGCCTCGACAGCGATGCGGCGGCAGTGCAGATCATGACGGTGTTCGCCAGCAAGGGGCTGCAGTTCCCGGTGGTGTATCTGCCTTTCGGGTTCAACCGCCGGCTCCACGACTCGGAGTTCGTCGGTTTCCATGACGGCCACACCCGATGTCTGCACATCGGCGGCCCGGACAGCCCCGACTTCAACCCGGTCACCGTCCAGGGCGGTCACGAGCAGGCCGGTGATCACATCCGTCTGACGTATGTCGCGATGACCCGCGCGCAGTCTCAGCTGGTGGCTTGGTGGGCGCCCGCGTGGGACGAGCCCAGCGGCGGGCTGTCGCGTCTGCTGCGGGGCCGCGGCCCCGGGGAGTCCACGGTGCCCGACCGGTGTCCGGACCGGGTGACCGATGAACAAGCGCGGAGCAGGCTGCGCGAGTGGGAAACCGCGGGCGGCCTGGTGCTCGAGGAGTCCGTCGTCACCCCGGCCCCGGCGCCACCGCCCACCCCGTCCCCGCACGGGTTGGCGGTGCGGCACTTCCACCGCTCGATCGACACCACGTGGCGGCGCACGTCGTATTCCGGGCTGATCCGCGACGTCGAGCCTGCCGGGGTGAGCAGCGAACCCGAGGTCGCCGAACTCGACGACGAGGTGGGTGAGACGGGAGGTCTGACACCGGCACCCCCGGTCGCCGGCGTCGACATGCCCTCACCGATGGCTGCCCTGCCTACCGGGGCAAAGTTCGGCACACTCGTACACGCTGTGCTGCAGACCGCAGATCCGTTCGCCGCCGACCTGGCCGCCGAACTGGCGGAGCAGGTCGCGGTGCACTCGGTGTGGTGGCCGGTCGACGTACCGGACAACGAATTGGCGGCCGCACTGGTGCCGCTGCACGACACCCCGTTGGGTCCGCTGGCCGACAACGCCACCCTGAGGCGGATCGGTCTGCGGGATCGCCTGACAGAGCTCGACTTCGAGCTCCCGCTGGCCGGTGGTGACGCCGGCGACCGGACCCCCGACATCCGGCTAGCCGAGGTGGGTGCGTTGCTCGCCGCGCATCTGCCGGCCGCCGATCCGCTCGCCGGGTATTCCACGCGGCTCAGCGGCGCACCGCTGGGGCGGCAGTCGTTGCGTGGGTATCTGACCGGCTCGGTGGACGCGGTACTTCGCCTCGACGACAGATACCTCGTGGTGGACTACAAGACGAATTGGCTCGGCACCGCTGATGCGCCGCTGACCGCCGCCGACTACCGGCAGCCCAGGCTGGCCGAGGCGATGCTGCATTCCGACTACCCTCTGCAGGCATTGCTGTATCTCGTTGCACTGCACCGTTTCCTGCGTTGGCGGCAGCCGGGATACGACCCGGAGCGCCATCTGGGTGGCGTGTTGTATCTGTTCCTGCGTGGAATGTGCGGCCCCGACACTCCGACAGAGGACGGCCTGCCCGCCGGGGTGTTCAGCTGGGACCCGCCGGGCACGTTGGTGGCAGCGTTGTCCGACCTGTTGCATACGGGAGTCACCCGGTGAACCTGACGCAGTGGGTCGACGCCGGCACCCTCGACCTCTCCGACACCGTTGTCGCTCAGCGGCTTTGCGACATGGCCGGCGAATCCGACTCTCGGGTCGGACTCGCAGTGGGTCTGCTGGTCGCCGCATTGCGCAACGGGTCGGTCTGCGTGGACCTGGCGTCAGTGCGCGATCGCGACACGGCGGACGTGGCGGTGGACCTCCCGTGGCCGGAGCCACACGCGTGGCTGGCTGCGGTGCGCGCCAGCCCGCTGGCGGGGGACCCGCCGGTAGTCAGATTTCTCGACGAACTGCTGTATTTCGACCGGTACTGGCTCGAAGAACAACAGGTGTGTGGCGACGTCGCGGCTCGACTGACCGCCTACCCGCCGCCCGACGCGGCGGCGCCCGACCTGACACGCCTGTTCCCCGAAGGCTACGCCGAGCAGAGAGCGGCCGCGGAAGTCGCAGTAGCACAACGGCTCACAGTCCTGACCGGCGGTCCGGGCACAGGCAAGACCACGACAGTGGCCCGGTTGCTTGCCGCTCTGGCCGAACAGGCAGACCTCGCCGGGGGCACCGGGCTGCGGATGGCGCTGGCCGCGCCGACGGGCAAAGCGGCCGCCCGGCTGCAGGAGGCGGTCGCCCTGGAAGTCGCCCGGCTGTCCCCCGTCGATCAGCGCCGGCTGGCCGGTGTGCGCTCGACGACGCTGCACCGGTTGTTGGGCAGCAGGCCGGACACCTCGTCACGGTTCCGGCACCACCGCCACAATCGGCTGCCGTACGACGTCGTGGTGATCGACGAAACCTCGATGGTGTCGCTGACGATGATGGCGCGGCTTCTCGAAGCGGTGCGGCCGGATGCGCGGCTGGTGCTCGTCGGTGATCCCGACCAGCTGGCGTCGGTCGATGCCGGCGCGGTGCTCGCGGACCTGGTCGAGGGGCTCGGCGACGTGGGTGTCGTGGAGCTCGAGACGCCCCACCGGTTCGGGCAGTCGATCGGGGCGTTGGCGCACGCGGTGCGCACCGGTGACGACGACGCGGCGATGGACGTGCTCCGCCGCGGGGGTGACGCCATCGGCTGGGTCGACACGACCGACGCGGTCGACGCTCTGCGTGCCTCGCTGCTCGAGCGGGCCGTTCGCATGCGCCGCGCCGCGGTCCTCGGTGACGCGTCGGAGGCGCGGTCGATTCTCGAGGAGCACCGTCTGCTCTGTGCGCATCGGCGCGGACCGTTCGGGGTCGCGGTGTGGAATCGGCGGGTCGAGGGCTGGTTGGCCGACGACACCGGCCAGCCGTTGTGGACGCCGTGGTATGCGGGGCGGCCGGTGTTGGTCACTGCCAACGACTACGGCTTGGGCGTCTACAACGGCGACGCCGGTGTGGTGGTGGCCTCCACGCACGGATTACGCGCGCACATCGGCTCGGCGGACTTTGCGCCCAGCCGATTGGGCCAGGTGGAGACGATGTTCGCCATGACGATCCACAAGAGCCAGGGCAGTCAGGCCGACGAGGTCACCGTGCTGCTACCCCCACCGGAATCCCGCTTGCTGACAAGGGAATTGTTCTACACCGCAGTGACGCGAGCCAAGAAGCGTGTCGTCGTGGTCGGCCCTGAGTCAGCGGTACGTGCGGCGATCGGCCAACGTGCGATGCGGGCCTCAGGGCTGGCCAAGCGACTGCAGAATCGGCGTCCCACAGATCCGTAGCAGCAGCATCGTCACTGCTGGCCTTGAGCCGTTCCGGTCGTAGACGTTTGACGAGCTGGTGAATTGGCAACCCCGTCAATGACCATACAGCCTCGATAATTGTTGGCTTGCTCATGTTTCGCAGGCCCGAGCGCCTTCGGGAGAACCAAAGATGAAGAAAACAAACGTGATTGCCGGTCTCGCCGGCGGATTGTCTGCCGCTGCGCTCTTGCTGGCGGCCCCTGCGGTGGCCGAGCCCGTGGTTGGCGACAACGCCGCTGATGCCGTCGCCGAGTTGAAAGGCAGTGGGAACCGCGTGTATGTCGAGAACCTCAGCGATGCCCCACTCGCCGAGGCGCAAGTGGTGGCCATCACCCCAGGGCCCGACATCCGCGAAACGATCGGCGTGCAGGATCCGTATGCCAACAACGAGAACCGCCAGGACGTCCCGGTGGGTCAGGTGTACTACCTCACAGTGGAATGACCACTGAGTGACGAGACTGTGCGTCCCGAGGGGCGCACAGTCTTGTTGCGCACGGGGCGGCGCGTAGCACTTGACGTGGCTTCCTAATTCCGACAGTGCGTCCACCCGCGGCGGGTCGCGCAATGAACAACCACTCGGAACTCATTTCGTCGGCAGCTCGTAATAGTGCGCGGTACTTCGCTGATACGCCTGCCGGCCAAGGATCTGGCCAATATGCGAACGATCCCGCCGACATGAAATTGTCACTTCTCCCGGGTTGTTTCAACAAGAAGATCGGGGAAACCCGGTGTGTACGAGAGCTGATCGGACGATTGTGTCAAGACGTCGCAGATTGCTCCACGGCTCCGATGTGGAAAGAAGGGAGCACCACCCGTATGACGAAGAAGTTCATCACTGCCGGCGCGACTGCAGTGGGCGCAGGGCTTTCTGCCCTGGTTCTGGGTTTGGCTGCGCCTGCCGCCGCGCTGCCGAACCCCGGCGACAACGCTGCTGACGCGATCGCCGAGCTGAAGTCCGGCGGTGACCGTGTGATCGTCGAGAACCGTTCCGACGTGCCGCTGTCCGAGGCGGAGATCGTGTCGGTGCTCCCAGGACCGACGATCAACGACACGGTGTACGAGAACGACCAGTACGTGATCAACGAGACGCGGCAGGATGTGCCCGTCGGGATGATCTACTACGTCACCGTCGAGTGACGTTCACGAGATCGGGGCGCCCCTTTCTAGGGGCGCCCCTTTTTCTGTGGGTGTGCCGCTGACAAATAGAGACCCATTGCGCGGACGAGAAAAGACAGCGTCCGCTGAAAATCTGACGACTTTCTGACCTGGGGCTGACGGTGTGCGCCCGCGCCGACGGGTGCCCCATTTCGGTTCGCCCGTGTCAACCTCTGCCGGCCCGGCGTAAACAATCGCTAAGTTGTCGGTGAGCCGAGTACGGTTCCCGGGCCGAGTCGAGAGATCGTTGAGTCATGCGAGTTGACGGACGTGAGATTGCCGTAACAGGCAGCTTGCTTCAGCCGTTGATCCGCCGCACCAACGACATCCTGCGGCTGGCGCTGTCCGGCATTTTCCTGCTCATCGTCGTGACCAGCTCGCTGATCACCCGATACGAGTGGGAGACGCTGGAGCGGTCGATCTCCGAGATCATCGGTGTGCTCACCCCGACGCAGTCCAACACCGTCTACCTCATCTATGGCGTGGCGATCTTCGCGTTGCCGTTCGTGATCCTGATCGGTCTGATCGCCTCACGGCAATGGAAGCTGTTGGGCGCCTACGCCGCGGCCGGACTCATCGCACTGCTGCTGTTGTCGATCACCGGAAACGGCATCGCCGCGCCACGCTGGCACTTCGATCTGTCCGACCGCCTGGACACGGTGTTGTCGCAGTTCCTCGACGACCCGCGGTGGATCGCGATGCTGGCGGCGGTGCTGACGGTGTCCGGGCCGTGGCTGCCGGCCCGCTGGCGGCACTGGTGGTGGGCGCTGCTGCTGGCGTTCGTGCCGATCCATCTGGTCGTCAGCGCCGTCGTACCGGCCCGTTCGCTGCTGGGTCTGGCCGTCGGCTGGTTCGTCGGGGCGCTGGTGGTGCTGGTGGTGGGCACGCCGGCCCTGGAGGTGCCGCTGGACGGTGCGGTGCGGGCGATGGCGCGCCGCGGGTTCACGGTGTCGGCGCTGGCTGTGCTGCGCCCGGCCGGTCGTGGCCCCATGCTGCTGTCCGCGCGGCGCGATCCCGGCGACGGCGACGAGGCGCGCGCCGCCGTGGTCGAGTTGTACGGTCCGCATCAACGGGGTGGCGGCTTTCTGCGACAGTTCTGGCGCAAGGTCCGGCTGCGCGACAGCGAGACGGCGCCGATCCAGCCCTCGATGCGCCGGGCGGTGGAACATCGCGCGCTGATGGCCATCGCCGTCGGTGACCTCGCGTTGTCGAACACCACGCCGATCGCGGTGGCGGCGCTCGAGCGCGGCTGGACGCTGTATGCACACCACCCCGCTGCGGGCCTCGACCTGCCCCGGTGCACCGACACCACCCCGGTCGCGCGGGTGTGGGACTCGCTGGCGATGCTGCACAGCCAGCAGATCTCGCACGGTGACCTGCGCGCCAAAGAGATCACGGTGGTCGAAGGCACCCCGATGTTCGGCGGGTTCGCCCACGCCGAGTACGGGGCCTCGGAGGCGCATCTGCACACCGACATCGCCCAACTGCTGATCACCACCAGTGACCTTTACGGCGCCGAGGACGCGGTGGCGGCGGCGATCACGGTGTTCGGCAACGAGGCGGTGCTCGCCGCGTCGCGGCGGCTGACCAAGGTGGCGATGCCCAAGCGGGTCCGCGACGCGGTCAGCGACGCGGGGTCCGTCATGGCGGCGGCTCGAGACGAGGTCAAAAGCCAGACCGGGGCCGACCAGATCACCACCGCGACGATCACCCGGTTCACCCGCAACCAGATCATCCAAATGGTGTTGCTGGTGGCGCTCGTGTACGTCGCCTACCCGTTCATCAGCTCGGTGCCGGTGTTCTTCTCCGAGTTGCGCAACGCGAACTGGTGGTGGGCGCTGGCTGGGTTGGCAGTCTCGGCGCTGAAGTACGTCGGCGCCGCTGCGGCGTTGTGGGCGTGTGCCGACGGGCTGGTCAAGTTCCGCACGCTGACGATCATGCAGGTGGCCAACACCTTTGCGGCGACGACGACCCCGGCCGGGGTGGGCGGACTGGCGTTGAGCACGCGCTTCCTGCAGAAGGGTGGGCTCGGCGCGTTGCGGGCCACCACCGCGGTGGCGCTGCAGCAGTCGGTGCAGGTGCTCACCCACATCACGTTGCTGGTGTTCTTCAGTGCCGCAGCGGGCGCGTCGGCGGACCTGTCGCAGTTCGTGCCGAGCACGACGGTGATCTATCTGATCGCCGGCGCCGCGTTGGGCGCGGTAGGGGTGTTTCTGATCGTGCCGAAGCTGCGGCGCTGGCTGGGCAGTTCACTGCGGCCGCGGCTCAAGGAGGTCATCGACGATCTGGTGGTGCTCGCCCGCGAGCCCAAACGGCTTGCGGTGATCATCCTGGGTTGCGCCACAACGACACTCGGCTCTGCGCTGGCGCTGTGGGCCAGCATCGAAGCATTCGGCGGTGACGTGAACTTCGTGACCGTGACGATCGTGACGATGGTCGGCGGGACGCTGGCGTCGGCCGCCCCGACACCGGGCGGGGTGGGGGCCGTCGAAGCGGCGCTGATCGGCGGCTTGGCCGCGTTCGGGGTGTCCGCGGCGGTGGCGGTGCCCGCCGTGCTGCTCTACCGAATCCTGACGTGCTGGTTGCCGGTGTTCCTGGGCTGGCCCATCATGCGGTGGCTGACCCGCAAGCAGATGATCTAGCACCACCCGCCGGCCCCCGCGAACGTGCGTTCCCTGTCGCTGTCGTGCGCCCGGCGCTACCGGGAATGCACGTTCGCGGCCGGGTCACCGGAGGCGATACCTGCGCGCTACCGGGATTAATCTCCCCGAAACCCAGGCGTGGTTTCCTCTCATCAGACGTTGTTTCCTGACAGAGATCATGCTGGAGGCCTGATGACGAGTACCGCCGCGCCGACCTTCCTGGTGACGTCCGGGTTCTGGAAGACCCTGCCCCAGATGCCGCTGGAGCAGTACCCCGGCACCGAAGGATTCATCGACGACGTCTATGCCAACCCCAACGGGGTGCCCATGTGCTCGGGCTACTTCGAACTGCGCAACACCGATGCGCCGCTGGACTACTACTACGACTACGACGAGATGAAGATCGTCCTCGAGGGCGAGTTCCGGCTGGAGAACGTCGACACCGGGCAGGTCGAGATCGCCCGCGCAAAGGACGCGATCTTCTTCCCGAAGGGGTCCCGAATCCTGTTCTCCACGCCCGATCGTGCGCTGGCGTTCTACGTCGGCTACCGCTCCTTCGCCCCCTGACACCGCCGCAGCAGGAATGCGCGCACGTGCCGGCCTCGACGACCCGGTCGAGCGGTTCCGAGTCCGCCCGGGGGCGGTCACCGCACTGCGGGTCTGCGGCGGCGACCGCGTCGACGTCATCGATCCGCATGGCCGCCAGCCGGCCGAACTGACCGTGTTGTCCGCCGATCCCGCCGCGGTGCCCGGCACCGTACCCGACGCCCCAGCCAGTGTGCTGCGGCGGCTGGTCGCCGGGCCCGACGAGGAGGGCTTCGCCGCGGCACGAATTCTGACGCTGCTGTCTCAGCATCGGATCGACCAGCATGCCGCCGTGGCGACGCGGCTGTTCGACGGTCGTTCGCCCGCCGGTGCGCGGGCCGGTTTCGGCGTCGACGCCGACGCCGTGGTGCTGGTCGCCGCACCCGCGTCGCCGATGTCGCCGGCCGCGGAGGATCCGAACCCGCCGTCGGAGGTCTGGGTCGAGGTGCGCCGCGCCGACCCGCGCCGCCTCGAGCCCGCCGAGCTGCCCGAGCCGCTGGCCGAACCGTTGTACGACATGCGCATCGACGCCAGGACCGCCTCGGCCTACGAGGTTCGCGCCGGACAGTTCATCCAGGTCATCGATGTCCAGGGCAGGCAGTGCTCGGATTTCCTGGCCTTCGACGCCCACTCGCTGCACGACGGCACCGAGTACGGCCTCGACGCCACCACCACCCGCACCGTCGGGGGCGGCGCCTACCCGCGTCCGGGGTTGGCGGGCAAGTTCTTCGACCCGCGAGCCCGTCCCCTCGTCGAGGTGGTCCGCGACACCGTGGGTCGCCACGATACGTTCGCCCTGGCCTGCACCGCCAAGTACTACGCCGACCTGGGCTACCCGGGCCACGTGAACTGCACCGACAACTTCAACGCCACGCTGTCGCGGTTCGGCGTGACAGCCCGCGCCGGCTGGCCGGCGCTGAACCTGTTCTACAACACGGCGTTCGACGCCGACCACCAGCTGATCAGCGACGAACCGTGGTCCCGGGCCGGCGATTACGTGCTGTTCCGGGCCTGCACCGACCTGGTGTGCGCCTCGTCGGCCTGCCCGGACGACATCGACCCGTCCAACGGCTGGATGCCGACCGACATCCACGTCCGCGTCTACGACTCCACGAGGAGGTTCTCCGTGGCGCTGGGACATCGGCTGACGCCCGACGCCGACACGGTGCTCACCAGGCCGACCGCCTTCGCGACGCGCACCCGCGCGCTGACGCAACAGTTCAGTGAGTACCGCGGCTACTGGTTGCCCACCGCGTACGACAACTTCGGCCCGCAGCACGAGTACTGGGCGTGCCGCGAACGGGCCGCGGTGATGGACCTGTCGGCGCTGCGCAAGTTCGAGATCCTCGGCCCCGACGCCGAAGCGTTGTTGCAGGCCACGCTGACCCGCAACATCCGCCGGCTGGCGCGCGGACAGGTCGTCTACTCCGCGATGTGCACCGAGGCCGGTGGTGTGATCGACGACTGCACGGTGCTGCGGCTGGGCGAGAACAACTTCCGATTCATCGGCGGCGACCCCTACGACGGGGTCTGGTTGCGGGAGCAGGCGGACCGGTTGGGCCTGCGCCAGGTGTGGATCAAGGACTCCACCGATCACCTGCACAACCTCGCCGTCCAGGGCCCCGCCAGCCGCGACCTGCTCGCCGAACTAATCTGGACCCCGCCGACCCAGCCCGCGCTGCCCGAGCTGGGGTGGTTCCGGTTCCTGATCGGCCGGCTGGGTGGGCCTGACGGCGTGCCGCTGGTGATCTCGCGCACCGGGTACACCGGCGAGCTGGGCTACGAACTGTGGATGCACCCTGACACCGGCGAGACGGTGTGGGATGCGGTGTGGGAAGCCGGGCAGCCGTACGGGCTCGCCCCCTTGGGTCTCGAGGCGCTGGAGCTGCTGCGGGTGGAGTCGGGACTGGTCGCCGCGGGCCACGAGTTCGACGACCAGACCGACCCGTTCGAGGCCGGCATCGGCTTCACCGTCCCGCTGAAGTCGAAGACCGACGACTTCGTCGGCCGCGCCGCTCTGCTCGAACGGCAGGCGCACCCACAGCGACTCCTCGTCGGGCTGCGGCTGGACGGCAACGACCTCGCCGGCCATGGCGACTGCGTGCATGTCGGGCGATTTCAGGTGGGGGTGGTGACCAGCGGCGCCCGTTCTCCAGCACTGGGTTCCAGTATCGCGTTGTGCCGCATAGCCGTTCAGTACGCCGAACCCGGTACCCGCGTCGAGGTCGGCAAGCTGGACGGGCACCGCAAGCGACTCGGCGCCACCGTCACCACGTTGCCGTTCTACGACCCGGACAAGTCCCGGCCCCGTTCCTGACACCGTCCACTCCGTCGACTACCAGGAGGAACCATGACCCGAACCGCCGTGATCGGCGCAGGCCCGTGCGGTCTCGCCCAACTGCATGCCTTCGAACAGGCGCGCCTGGCGGGCGCTGACATCGGTGAGATCGTGTGCTTCGAGAAGCAGAGCGACTGGGGCGGGTTGTGGAACTACACCTGGCGCACCGGACTCGACGAGCGCGGAGATCCCGTGCACGGCAGCATGTACCGCTATCTGTGGTCCAACGGACCCAAGGAGTGTCTGGAGTTCTCCGACTACACCTTCGACGAGCACTTCGGCCGCCCGATACCGTCGTTCCCGCCGCGCGAGGTGCTCTACGACTACATCGTCGGCCGCGCGAAGAAAAGCGATGTGCGCCAGTACATCCAGTTCGAGTCGCCGGTGCGAGCTGTGTCGTTCGACGGAGCCGCCCAGACGTTCGAGGTGACGGTGCAGACGTGGGAGCCGTCCGGGGACAGCGTGCTGCGCACCGAGTCCTTCGACCATGTGATCGTCGCAACCGGACACTTCTCCACCCCGAACGTGCCCGAGTATCCCGGTTTCGACCGATTCCCCGGACGCATCCTGCACTCCCACGACTTCCGCGACGCCGCCGAGTTCACCGGCAAGGACCTGTTGATTCTGGGCAGCAGCTACTCGGCAGAGGACATCGCGCTGCAGGCACTGAAGTACGGAGCCGCGTCGATCACCGTGGCCTACCGCACCGCCGCCATGGGCTTCGACTGGCCCGACGGCATCACCGAGGTTCCCGCGTTACGTCATCTCGAGGGCCACACAGCGCATTTCACCGATGGCACCAGCCGCGACGTCGATGCCGTCGTCCTGTGCACCGGTTACCTGCACCATTTCCCGTTCATCGACGCGGAACTGCGACTGAGCACCCCGAACAACCTCTACCCCGACGGCTTGTACAAGGGCGTGGCCTGGACCGCCAATCCGCGGTTGATGTATCTCGGCATGCAGGACCAGTACTACACGTTCACCATGTTCGACGCGCAGGCATTCGTCGCCCGCGACCTCGTATTGGGCCGGTTGCCGTCGCCGTCGCCGCAGGAGATGGCGGCCGACGTGGCCGCGTGGCGGGACCGGTACGCGCGGGTCGACAGCATAATGGAGCAGATCGACTTCCAGACCGAGTACGTGCGCGACCTGATGACGTTGACCGACTATCCGTCGTTCGATCTCGACCTGGTCCGGCAACACTTCGTCGAGTGGGAGCACGACAAGGACGAGAGCATCACCGGCTACCGGGACAAGTCGTTCGCCTCACCGTGCACGGGCAGCGTGGGACCGACACCGAGCACGACCTGGTGGGATGAGCCCGACGACAGCCTTGCGCGGTTTCTGCAGCGTTAGCAGAGGACGCCGGCGAACACGGCGCCGGTGACGAGCGCGACGACGATCGCGACCGTGGGCATACCGCTGGACAGTGCCACGACCACGCCGGCGATCGCTGCGATCAGGATCAGGCTCAGCAGCGTGGCGAGCAGCCAGTTGGCCGAGTGGGAAGCGTGTGCCGGCCGTGAGGTCTCGCTTTGCTGCGGGATCATCGCGCCTTCGCCAATTCCAACCATGGCCGCCCTTTCTGTGACTGCGGACGCACTATAACCCGGGCATGGCGCAGATCACACGGATGCGCCCGAGTTTGTGACCTTTGCGTCGATTTCGAAAGCCCAACTAACAGAACTGATTAGCGGTGCTAATCGGATCGGGATGCTTCGGTACGTTGGGTCCGATGGTGATCGCGAGGCTGGCTGCGCTGGTGGCCGTGACCGCAGTGCTGGTCCAGTGCGCGCCCGATCCGGGGCCCCCGGCCACGCCGTCACCGGCCAGCCCGACGGCAGCCGAACCGGCACCGGAGACGTTCCGCACCGTTCCGCGGCCGCCGCCGCTTCCACCTCCGCCGACGGCCGGCCCGGCCGTGATCAGCTCCGTCACGGCTGCTGATCTGGGCAGCACCTGGCAGCCGGGTTGCCCCCTGCCCCCGGAGCGACTGCGGCAGGTCGAGCTCGACTACCGGGGTTTCGACGGACAGACCCGCCGCGGCCAGCTGGTCGTCCACGAGGATCTGACCGACGAGGTCGTCGCCGTCTTCGCCGAGCTCTACCGCATCGGCTATCCCATCGAGCGGATGCGCACGGTCGAGAACTACCCCGACGCCGATGACGAGCTGTCGATGCGAGACAACAACACCTCGGCGTTCAACTGCCGCGATATCCCCGGAACCGGGCAGTGGTCGTATCACGCCTACGGCCGGGCGATCGACGTCAACCCGCGGCTGAACCCCTTCGTGGATCGCCGCGGCGACTACCAGCCGGCCAACGCCGCCCCGTGGGTCGACCGCACCCGCACCGAACCAGGCATGCTGCACGACGGCGACGCCGCGGTGCTCGCGTTCACCGACCGCGGCTGGACCTGGGGTGGGCACTGGCGTACGCCGCTGGACTACCAGCATTTCGAGCTTCCCTGACCAAATGCTGACGGGTCGCTGATCAGGTGAACCCCCGCGCGGGCTTGCGGTAGCGTAAATTTGGGCGCCGTCAAGGAGCGGAGGTTGCCCTGCTTCATCGAATGACTCTGCTGGCCTTGGCCGTGCCGCGACGCATCATCGCCGCTGCGGCCGCGCTGACGGTCGCGTTGGCCGTGTTCGGCGTGCCCGTCGCCAATCACCTCTCCCCCAGCGGGTTTCAGGACCCGGGTTCCGAATCCGCCAGCGCGGCAAGGCTCCTCACCGAACATTTCGGCCGCGGTGACGTCGAGATGGTCATCGTGGTGTCCTCCCCCGACGGGGTGGACAGCCCCGCCGTGAGCACCGTCGCCCGGGACATCGTCACCGCACTCGACGAGAATCCGCACGTCGCCGAGATCTCCTCGGCCTGGTCCTCTCCCGTCGCACCGGACCTGATCAGCACCGACCGCACCGCCGGGCTGATCGTCGCGGGCATCACCGGTACAGAAGCGCAGCAACAGACCTACGCCGAGGACATCTCCGAGCAGGTCAGCGGCGAGCGCGACGGTGTCACGGTGCGCACCGGCGGCACGGCGATGGTCAACGTGCAGATCACCGAGCAGTCCCAGCGTGACCTGCTGCTGATGGAGTCGCTCGCCATCCCGCTGAGCTTCCTGGTCCTGGTGTGGGTGTTCGGGGGGCTCCTGGCCGCGGCGTTGCCGGTGGCCATCGGCGCCATGGCGGTGATCGGCGCGCTGGCGGTGCTGCGGGTCGTCACGTTCGCCACCGA
Source organism: Mycolicibacterium poriferae (assembly GCF_010728325.1). The sequence continues at coordinate 1,552,263 of NZ_AP022570.1, read as the reverse complement.
CGTCTCGATCTTCGCGCTCAACCTGGCTGCGGCCATGGGGCTGGCGCTGGCCATCGACTACACGCTGCTGATCATCTCCCGCTACCGCGACGAACTGTTTGGCGGCGCCGACCGCGCCGCCGCGCTGTCGCGGACGATGAGCACCGCGGGCACCGTCCTGTTCTCGGCGACGACCGTGGCGCTGTCGATGTCGGTGATGGTGCTGTTCCCGATGCACTTCCTCAAATCCTTCGCCTACGCCGGGGTAGCGACCGTCGCGTTCGCCGCCGCGGCAGCGGTCGTCATCACCCCCGCCGCCCTGGTGCTGCTCGGCGACCGACTCGACTCGCTGGACGTGGCCCGACTGGCCCGTCGCCTGCTGCGCCGCCCCGACCCCGGTCCGGTGCCCGTGCAGCAGCGGTTCTGGTATCGCTGCGCGCACGGTGTGATGCGCCGGGCGCTGCCGCTGGGCCTGGCCGTCGTGGCGCTCCTGCTCGTTCTGGGTGCACCGTTCCTCGGGGTGCGCTGGGGGTTCCCCGACGACCGGGTGCTGCCGCAGTCGGCCTCGGCCCATCAGGTCGGCGATCAGCTGCGCGAGCAGTTCGCCGCCAACTCCGACACCGCCGTGACCGTCGTCGTCCCCGACAGCGCCGGTGTGTCCCCCGAGCAGGTGTCCGGCTACGCCGCCGACCTGTCCCGGGTTGCCGACGTCGCCGCGGTGTCCGCACCGACCGGCACCTACGTCGCGGGCAGCCGGACCGGCCCACCGTCCGCGCCGACCGCCGCACGCGACGGCAGCATGTACCTGACTGTCGCCACCACCGCGCCGTTGTTCTCCGAGGCCTCGGAGATTCAGCTCGACCGCTTGCACGCCGTCGCCGGGCCCGGCGGGCGCGCGGTCGAGTTCACCGGCACCGCACAAACCAACCGCGACAGCGTGGACGCGATCACCTCCACCCTGCCGCTGGTGCTCGGCCTGATCGCCGTCATCATGTTCGGGCTGCTGTTCCTGCTCACCGGCAGCGTCGTGGTGCCGCTGAAAGCCCTGGTGCTGAACATGCTTTCGCTGACCGCCGCGTTCGGTGCGCTGGTGTGGATCTTCCAGGACGGCCACCTCGGCGGGCTCGGCACCACCCACACCGGCACTCTGGTCGCCAACATGCCGGTGTTGTTGTTCTGCATCGCATTCGGCCTCTCGATGGACTACGAGGTGTTCCTGGTGGCGCGCATCCGCGAGTTCTGGCTCAGTCCCGGCATGTCCAACGACGAGGCGGTGGCGCTCGGTATCGCCCATACCGGCCGGGTGATCACGGCGGCCGCGCTGATCATGTCGATCTCGTTCGCGGCGTTGATCGCCGCCAGCACCTCGGTGATGCGGATGTTCGGCCTCGGGCTGACGCTGGCCGTCCTCGCCGACGCCACCCTGGTGCGGATGGTGTTGGTGCCCGCCTTCATGCACGTCATGGGCAGCGCCAACTGGTGGGCGCCGCGCTGGCTCAAACGGGTGCACGACCGCCTGGGAATCGACGACGAACCCGCAGCGCGCTTCTCCGACACCCCAGACCGTGACAGCAAGACCCCCAACGCCACGGTCCCCATTCATAAAGTCCCCGACACCAAAGACCACGACAACGATGGCGAACGGATCATCACATGACCCCCCATTCCGGCAACCCGATCAGCGTCATCACCGGTGTCCAGGGAGCACTGCCGAAATACCGCTACCGCCAAGACGAGATCACCGAGGCCTTTCTGGCGGTGCCCGCGTTCGCCGACCTCGGCGACGTGGTCCGCGGCCTGCACGCACACGCGAAGGTGTCCACCCGGAACTTCGTGCTGCCGTTGGAGCGTTACCCGACGCTGACGGATTTCGGTGCGGCCAACGACCTCTACCTCGAGCACGCGGTCGATCTCGCCTGCGAGGCGCTCACCGCCGCGCTGGACGAGGCCGGCCTCGGACCCGGTGACCTCGACATGATCATGACCACCACGGTCACCGGTATCGCGGTGCCCTCGCTGGACGCCAGGATCGCCGGCCGGCTGGGCCTTCGCCCGGACGTACGCCGGGTCCCGTTGTTCGGGCTGGGTTGTGTGGCCGGGGCCGCCGGAGTCGCCCGCATGCACGACTACCTGCGCGGTGCACCCGAACACGTCGCCGCGCTGGTGTCGGTGGAGCTGTGCTCGCTCACCTACACCGCCGCCGAACCGACCATGGCCAGCCTGGTCGGCAGTGCGCTGTTCGGGGACGGCGCCGCCGCAGTGATCGCCGCCGGTGAACGCCGCGCCGAAGAAATCGGCGCCGGCGGACCCGAAGTGCTCGACTCCCGCAGCCGGATGTATCCGGACTCGTTGGACACGATGGGCTGGAAGGTCGGGCCGACCGGATTGCAGCTGATCCTGTCCCCGAATCTGCCCGAGCTGATCGACCGGTACATGGCCGACGACATGAGCGGTTTTCTTGCCGACCACGACCTGACCGTCGGCGACATCGCGGCGTGGGTGTCGCACCCCGGCGGCCCCAAGGTGATCGAGGCGATCACCGCCTCGCTCGGCCTCGCCGACGACGCGCTCGAGCTGACGTGGCGATCGCTGGCCGAGGTGGGCAACCTGTCCTCGTCGTCGGTACTGCACGTGTTGCGCGACACTCGCGCCAAGAAACCGCCGGCCGGCCGGCCCGGACTGCTGATGGCGATGGGCCCGGGCTTCTGCTCCGAACTCGTGCTGCTGCGCTGGCGCTGAGGACCGTTGATGCTGGCCTACACCCTGCTGATCGCCCTCGTTGCCGTCGAGCGAGTCGCTGAACTCGTTGTCTCACAACGCAACCTGTCGTGGAGCAGACAACACGGCGGCGTCGAGTTCGGCGCCGGCCACTACCCGGCGATGGTGGCGCTGCACACCGCGCTGCTGGCCGGTTGTCTGCTCGAGGCCGCGCACCGCGAGTTCCTACCCGCGCTGGGCTGGCCCATGCTGGCGCTCGTCGCGGCCGCTCAGGCGTTGCGCTGGTGGTGCATCGTCACGCTGGGCCGGCAGTGGAACACCCGGGTGGTCGTCGTCCCCGGCGCCGGGCGCGTCAGCGGCGGCCCATACCGGTTCCTGTCGCACCCCAACTACGTCGCCGTCGTCGTCGAGGGGATCGCGTTGCCGCTGGTGCACACGGCCTGGCTCACCGCGCTGGTGTTCACCGTCCTCAACGCCGCGCTGCTGCGAACCAGGATCTCGGTGGAAAACGGTGCGCTGCGGTCACTGGACACCGGTGACAGGCCGTCGACGTGATCGACCTCGCGGTGATCGGCGGCGGCCCGGCGGGCTTGGCCACCGCCATCCACGCCGCCCGGGCCGGGTTGCAGACCGTGGTCGTCGAAAAGCGTTCCGGCCCCATAGACAAGGCGTGCGGCGAGGGCCTGATGCCGCACGCGACCCGGCAGCTGGAACTGCTCGGCGCTACTCCGGCGGGCAGGCCGTTTCGCGGGGTGGCCTACCTCGACGCGCGCCACCGCGTCACCGCGCAGTTCGACTCGGGAACCGGGCTGGGCGTGCGCCGCACCACGCTGCACGCCGCGCTGCTCGACGCAGCGGTAGCCGCCGGGGCCGACATCGTGCAGGACTCGGTGCGTGCGGTGAGCCAGGACGACGACGCGGCGACGGTGCACACCACGCGGACCGACATCCGCGCCCGCTACGTCGCTGCCGCCGACGGCCTGCACTCCCCGATCCGGGCGGGCCTGCGCCTCGAGCGCCCGGCCGGCCGCGCGCGGCGGTGGGGCCTCAAGCGCCATGTCGCGGTGGCGCCGTGGAGCGAGTTCGTCGAGGTGTACTGGTCGGCCGACACCGAGGCCTACCTCACACCGGTCGACGACGACTGCGTCGGCATCGCGATCCTGACATCCCGGCAGGCACGCTTCGAGCAGCACCTCGCCGCCTTCCCCACGTTGCGCGACCGCCTGGACGGGCACGCCCACGGGCCCGACCGGGCGGCCGGTCCACTGCGGCAACGGGTCCACCGTCGGACGGCGGGCCGGGTGCTGCTGGTCGGGGACGCGGCCGGCTACGTCGACGCGCTGACCGGTGAGGGTCTCGGGTTGGCGTTCGCGGCGTCGCGGCTGCTGGTCGACAGCGTGGTGGCCGACCGTCCGCAGGACTACGAACGGCAGTGGCGCCGGGCCACGCGCCGCTACCGGCTGCTGACGGAGGGCATGCTGGCTGTGGGCACGTCGCCGCTGCGCTCAGTCGTCGTGCCCGCCGCCGCCCGCTTCCCGCGCCTCTTCGCCGGCGCGGTGAACCTGCTCGCCGACTAGCGCTTCGTCGCGGGCCAGCGCGATGGCGTTGCGGCCCTGCGACTTCGCCACGTACAGCGCCTGGTCGGCGCGCTCGAGCAGCTGTCCCACCGCGGCGTCCGGGTCGACGCCGTGCGCGGTGCGCGGGTATGCGGTCGCGACCCCGATGCTGATCGTCAGGACGCCGCACGGCGAGGCCGGATGGTCGATCCCGAGCGCGCGGATCGCCGCAGCCACCCCCTTGGCGAACGTATACGGGTCGTCGCAGCCGGCCAGCACGACGGCGAACTCCTCACCGCCGTACCGCGCAGCCACACACGTCTCCGGGGCGGCCAGATTCTGCAGGACGTCGGACACGTCGCGCAGGCACGCGTCGCCGGCCTGGTGGCCGAACTCGTCGTTGAACGCCTTGAAGTGGTCGACATCGACGAACAGCGCCGTCAGGGGTTGGTCGAGTTCATGGGCGCGCAGCCAGATCTCGCGGGCCCGTTGAGTCAACCCGCGCCGGTTGGCCAGACCGGTCAACGCATCGGAGTTGGCCAGGTCGGTCAGCGACTCCTGCATTTCCCGTTCGAGCGTGACGTCGCGCAGGATGGCCGCCGACAGCCCGTGCGCCGTGCGCCGGCTGTGCACCACATACCAGCGCCATCCGCCCTCGCGGGAGCGCACGCGAAACGGCAGCGACACCCCCTCGCTCCGGGACGCCATCCGGTTGGTGATCAGGTGCTGGTCCTCGGGATGGACATGCTCGAGCCATTCGGTCCGGCTGATCCGGCCCTGCGGCAGGTCCAGGTGGGTGTGGCCGGTGTAGGCGTGGTGCAGCACGTCGCCGCGCGGGTCGAGCACCAGCACCAGGTCACCGGTCAGATCGGCGACGAGGTCGTAGATCTCGCGGCTGACGTGGTCGAGCGCGGACAGCCGGTTGCGCTCCTCGAGCGCCGCGGCGACGATGACCACCATCGCGTACCCGGCGAGCAGGAACGCCTGGGCGTGGATCATCGCCTGCGTCGCGGTGTCTGCGGTGGCGATGAACGGGCCGCGCCCGGCGAAGGTGGTGCCCAGGATGATCACGGCGCCGACCGCCAGCTGCCAGAACGCCGCAGCGATGCCGAACTCGATGAGCATCAGCAGTGCCGGTACGCCGGTGAGGAACATCAGCAGGAAATTCGACTCGGAGGCGGCCACCGCGCCGAGCCCCAACATCAGCAGCGTGAGCCCGGCGGTGGAGATCAGTTGCCGTCCGGTGTAGCGCCGCCAGTATCTGCGCCAGCGCAGCAGCACCGGCGTCAGGAACGCGATGCCGACGGCTTCCGCGAGATACCAGATCAGCGCGGTGCGCGCGAGGCTCTGCAGGTCGGTGGGGCCCTGTTGATGCACGAGCACGCTGGCCGCGCCGATCACCCCGGCCAGCATCGGGGCCACCATCACGGCGTAGATGACGAAGCGCCTCCAGCTGCGCACGGAATCGCTGCGCCCGGACACCCAGTCCCGGTCGGGGTGCAGGAGCGTCGCGGCGAACAGCACCGCGCTGACGGTGGACAGGGCGGCCAGCTCAGGATGCTGGCCGAGCAGCAACCACGCGGGCAGGTACTGCGTCACCGCGAACGCCAGCAGATACACCGGCCAGTGCCGGCGGCGGGCGGTCAGCAGCGCCACCAACTGCGGCGCCGCGGCCAGCCAGACCACGGTGAAGGTGCGCCCGTCGACGCTGGCCAGCCAGCGCACCAGGTACGACGCGGAGGCGACGGCGGCGGTCCAGCCGATCAGCTGCCAGAGAGGGGGAACCAGGTCGGCACCGCGCACGGGTGCGCGCAGACCAGCACCGCGCACGGGTGCGCGCAGACCGGCAACGCGCACGCGGGCGCGCAGACCGGCCCACCAGCCGTCTGCTTCGGCGCCCGCTGCCATCCGTCTAGTCAACCGCGTCAATATTCGTCTCGGCAATCCCCCGACTGCCCATCCGAGGCTAGCGCGGAGTTCACATTCCCGACTTTGTCGGGAAACACGCGCGCGACACAATGACGCGTCCACGCTCGCAGGCTCGGATACCAGGAGACGCAGTGACCGACGTCGTGACCTCCACGCCGGAAGATTCCACCGACCACAACGGCGCCCACCTCGCCCCCACCGGACAGACCCGTTCCGGCATGACCGCCGACGCGCTGCGCGCCGCGGTGTCGGATCACCTGATCTATTCGATCGCCCGCCCGCCGGCGGTGCTCACCCCCGAGCACTACTACAAGGCGCTGTCCCTGGCGGTGCGCGACCGCATGCAGAAACGCTGGATGGCGACCACCCAGGACTGGCTGGATCTGTCCTGCAAGGTCACCTGCTACCTGTCCGCCGAGTTCCTGATGGGCCCGCAGCTGGGCAACAACCTGCTCAATCTGGGCATCGAGGCCCAGGCGCGTCAGGCGCTGGCCGACCTCGGCCAGGACCTCGACGTCATCCTCGACTGTGAGGGCGAGCCGGGCTTGGGCAACGGCGGGCTGGGCCGGCTGGCGGCCTGCTACCTGGATTCGATGGCCACGCTGGAGCGCCCGTCGATCGGCTACGGCATCCGCTACGAGTTCGGCATCTTCAAGCAGGAGCTGGCCGATGGCTGGCAGGTCGAGAAGACCGACAACTGGCTGGTGCACGGCAACCCGTGGGAGATCGACAAACCGGATGCCGCCTACACCGTCAACTGGGGCGGCCACACCGAGACCTACGAGGACGTCACCGGACGTTTCCGGGTGCGTTGGGTTCCGCAGCGCGTCCTCAAGGGCGTCTCCTACGACACCCCGGTCCAGGGATACGGCGTCAACACCTGCAACACGCTGACGCTGTGGAGCGCGCGGGCGGTCGAGTCGTTCGCACTGGATGCGTTCAACACCGGCGACTTCTACAAGGCCGTCGACGAGGAGGTCGTCTCCGAGACGGTGTCGAAGGTGCTCTACCCCAACGACGAACCGGAGGCGGGTAAGCGGCTACGGCTGCTGCAGCAGTACTTCTTCGTGACGTGCTCGCTGCAGGACATCCTCAACATCCACCTGCAGCGCGCGCACCTGCCGCTGTCGGCGCTGCCGGACAAGTGGGCCATCCAGCTCAACGACACCCACCCGTCGATCGCGGTGGCGGAACTGATGCGGCTGCTCATCGACGAGTATCAGTTGTCGTGGGACGCGGCGTGGGATCTGACGGTGCGCACGTTCGGCTACACCAATCACACCCTGTTGCCCGAGGCGCTGGAGACCTGGCCGCTGCGCATCTTCGGTGAGGCGCTGCCGCGGCACCTGGAACTGATCTACGAGATCAACGAGCGGTTCCTCGAGCAGGTGCGCGAGCGCTTCCCCGGTGACGAGGACCGGGTGGGGCGGATGTCGCTGATCGGTGAGGACGACGGCAAGTGCGTCCGGATGGCGCATCTGGCCACGGTGGGTAGTCACACGGTCAACGGGGTGGCGGCGCTGCATTCGGAGCTGCTGAAAGCCAGCGTGCTCAAGGACTTCTACGAGATGTGGCCGGAACGCTTCGGCAACGTCACCAACGGGGTGACGCCGCGACGGTTCCTGGCGCTGGCCAACCCGGGCCTGCGCGAGTTGCTCGACGACACCATCGGGCCCGGCTGGATCACCGATCTGGGCCGGCTGCGCGGCCTGGAGTCGTTCGTCGACGATCCGGCGTTCCGGCAGCGCTGGCGGGATGTCAAGCGCGCCAACAAGTCCCGCCTGGCCGAGTACGTGCACGCGACGACGGGCATCGAGCTGGACCCGACGTGGATGTTCGACGTGCAGGTCAAGCGGATCCACGAATACAAGCGCCAGCACCTGATGGTGCTGCACATCATCGCGCTGTATCACCGTCTGAAGACCAACCCGGGCCTGTCGGTTCCGCCGCGGGTGTTCATCTTCGGCGGCAAGGCTGCGCCGGGATACTTCATGGCCAAACGGATCATCCGGCTGATCACCGCGGTGGGCGCCACGGTCAACAACGACCCGGACGTCAACCGTTGTCTGAAGGTGGTGTTCCTGCCGAACTTCAACGTCAAGAACGCCCATCTGGTCTATCCCGCGGCGAACTTGAGCGAGCAGATCTCCACCGCGGGCAAGGAGGCCTCGGGCACCGGGAACATGAAGTTCATGATCAATGGGGCGCTGACGATCGGCACGCTCGACGGCGCGAACGTCGAGATCCGCCAGGAAGCGGGCGCGGAGAACTTCTTCCTGTTCGGCCTGACCGAGGGCCAGGTGGAGAAGGTCAAGGCCGAGGGTTACCGGCCGCTGAGCTACGTCGAGTCCGACCCTGAGCTGGCTGCGGTGCTGGAACTCATCGCGCGCGGGGAGTTCACCCACGGCGACACCGAGGTGTTGCGCCCGATCGTCGACAACCTGATCCACCACGACCCGTTCCTGGCGCTGGCGGACTACCGCTCTTATGTGGACTGCCAGGACGAGGTGTCGCGGGCCTGGCTGGATCGGGATACGTGGTCGCGGATGTCGATCCGCAACACCGCACGCAGCGGCAAGTTCTCCTCCGACCGTGCCATCAAGGAGTACTGCGACGAGATCTGGGGTGTGGGCCCCATGTCGGTCGACCTCTAGCGAATCCGGCGCGCGCAGGCACCCACGGTGTCGCATTGCGCGCCGGAAAATACTTGGCGTGGCAATGTCTGCGCGTGCCACCCTGCCCGCATGGTCGATGTCGAGGCGTTCGTGGCCGACGGTTACGTCAAGATTCCCGGTGCCGCGCCGCGGGAGATGGCCGACGCCGCCCGGTCGGTGTTGTGGGCGCAGCTGGGGCTGTCCCCCGACGACCCGTCGTCGTGGACCGAGCCGGTGCGGTGGGCGGCCGACCTGACCGGAGCCGGCCCGTTCGGTGCATTGACTCACAGCCCGGTGTTGGCCGCGGCGCTGGACGGGCTGTGCGGAGCAGGGGGTTGGGTGCCGCGCGGGTCGCTGGGCAACATCCCTGTGCGCTTCCCGGTGTCCCCCGCCGCCGACGACCGGGGCTGGCACCTCGACCTGAACACCCCGCAGCCCGACGGGTCGTGGGCGGTCAGTGCCCGCCCGCACACCGTTCTGCTGTTGACCCTGCTGTCGGAGGTCACCGTCGACGACGCGCCGACACGGATCCGGGCGGGCTCGCATCGTGACACCGCTGCGGCACTCGGCGACCAGCCGCTTGGCGCCGCCGATGCGGCCACCCTGGCCGAGGCAGCCAGCAGTGCCCGGCCGGTGCACCACGCCACCGGGATGCCCGGTGACGTGTATCTGCTGCACCCGTTCACCGTCCACGCCGCCGACGAACACCGCGGCCACACACCGCGTTTCATGGCCCAGTCGCCGGTCATGCTGACCGAGCCGCTGACTCGCGGGTCGCTGTCAGCGCTGGCGCGGGCCTGCTGGTGAATTCGGCGCGCCCAGGCACCCACGGTGTCGCAGTGCGCGCCGGATCCGCCGAGACAACAGCTCGATAACAAGGCGGTCACCGGCCCGCGCGTTCTGCGACCCGACCGCGACGCGCTGCTAGCTTCGCCAGGCGTGACCTCCCTACGGCTGCGGCTCTCCCGCGCCTGTGCGCGCGTGACCGCCGCGGCGCTGCTGATGTTCGCGGCGCTGACCGCGCCACCCGCCCCGACCGGGCACGCCTTCTCCCCGGCGGGCCTGCCGATCGAGCAGCTCGACGTGCCGTCACCGTCGATGGGCCGCACCATCCGCGTCGAGTTCCAAGGCGGTGGGCCGCATTCGGTGCTGCTGCTCGACGGTCTGCGCGCTCAGGACGACTTCAACGGCTGGGACATCAACACCGCGGCGTTCGAGTGGTTCCACCAGTCCGGGGTGTCGGTGATCATGCCGGTCGGCGGCCAGTCCAGTTTCTACTCCGACTGGTATCGGCCCGCGCGGGGGCACGCTGGAACGCTGACCTACAAGTGGGAGACGTTCCTGACGCGCGAGCTGCCGGAGTGGCTGGCCGCCAACCGCGGCCAGGATCCGTTCGGCAACGCGGTGGTGGGGTTGTCGATGTCGGGCAGCGCCGCGTTGACGATGGCGGCGTGGTATCCCCGTCAGTACAAGTTCGCCGCGTCGTTGTCGGGTTATCTCGCGCCGTCGCAGGGCCTGTGGCCAACGTTGATCGACTTCGCGATGCAGGACGCGGGCGGCTTCGACTCCAACGACATGTGGGGTCAGCCCGGATCGGGAGCCTGGCAGCGCAACGACCCGACGGTCAACGTCAACCGGCTGGTCGCCAACCGCACCGCGCTGTGGATCTACTGCGGCAACGGGGTGTCCTCGGATCTCGACGGCGGCGGGGGTGATTTCGGCACCCGCTTCAGCGCGCAGTATCTGGAGAACATCACGCTGAGCACCAACAAGGAGTTCCGCGACAAGTACCTCGCGGCCGGCGGACGCAACGCGGTGTTCAACTTCCCGCCCAACGGCACCCACAGCTGGGGCTACTGGGGTGCGCAGCTGCAGGCGATGAAACCCGACATCGTCCGGTTGCTGACCGCGCCACCACCGCCACCTCCGGCACTGCCACCGCCGCCACCACCGGCTCCCGCGCCACCACCACCGGCACCAGCACCACCGGCCTAGCGATATCCGTTGAGACTGCATCCACCGCGGGAAAGTTCGAGTGGCCTCCCCCGTGGACGCAGTCTCAACGAGACTGCATCCACCGCGGGAAAGTTCGAGTGACCTGCCCCGTGGACGCAGTCTCAACGAGACTGCATCCACTGCGAGAAAGTTCGAGTGACCCCCGCCGTGAGCGCAGTCTCAACGAGGGCCGGACGCCCAGCCGCTACCGGACGTGCGGCTCGAGCAGGGTGCTCCAGGCGCGGTCGAGCTTGACCCATTCGTCGTCGCATCCGTCGGCACGGTCTTCGGGGAGCTCGCCGCTGGCCACCAGGTCGGCATTGGCGTCCGGGTCGGCGCCGTAGATCCAGCACTGCAGATTGAACATCCGCGTCTCGCTCAGTGAGTGCACGTCGGCGAAGTCGTCCAGCCCGGCCTCGCCGCGGCGCTGCCCGTAGGCGCCAAACTCTCGCGCGAAATCCTTGACCGCCGCGACAGATTCGGGATCGGGTGCGCCGTCCTCACCGGGCTGCAGCAGCACGTAGGCGGCCAGCTGATCGGCGACGTCCTCCTCGCGGCCGGTGGCCGGCAGGTCGTACAGGTCGATCGCCATGTGGCCGAGCTCGTGGTAGAAGGTGGCGATCTCGGCGTTGACCGCCGACGCGTCAGGATCGTCGTCGCCGGCGTCGCGGAAGATCTGCTGGCTCAGGTCGGCGTCCTCGTAGCAGATCGTCATCGACTTCTCCTCGGGATCCCAGAACGCGTTGGCCTCGTCGCACTGCGCGCCGATCACCGGAATGTCGTACGGCAGCCACAGCGAGTCGTTGACGTCGTCGGCGAGGTCTTCGAGCACGGCGTTGTCCTGCAGCAGCGCACGGCCGTTGACCGCTTCCGGGGTGGTGGCGTCTTCGTAGCTGACGACCATCTCACCGGTGTCCTCGGCATGGGAGTCGTCGGGGTCCGTCTCGGCGCCGCCGCCGGCCACCTTCTCCTCGGCCGTCGGGGGCGGCACCTCGGCCGGCTGCGCGCCAGCGCATCCCGCCAGGAGCACCACCGCTGCCACTACCGGAAGAACTCCTCGATGCGCCACCCGGCCCCCTCTCGACGTTGTCGGGAGATTGTAGAGCCGAACCGGCCGCTATCTGCTGTAGTCGGTCGACAACCAGCGTTGCGGACGCATCCGGATGACGACCGACGACGGGCCCAGGTTCTCGTCGGCGAACTGCCCGCCGGCCTCCTCGCCCAGGTAGCGCACGGCGAGCGCGCGGACTTCGGCGGCCCCGGCCGGGTCGATCGACGTCACATCACCCTCGGCGGTGACGTACTTGTAGGGCGGCTGTTCGTCCTGCACGGTGATCGCGAATCGGCCGGCGGATCGAATCAGCTTGTGTTTCACCGAGTCCGCGTCGGTCCACAGCAGCACCTCACCGCCGGGTTCATATCCGTACCAGATCGGGACCGCCAGAGGGGCGCGCTCCGGGCGCTCGACGGCAATCACGCCGACATGCACGTCGGCCAGGTAACGCTCACGTTCGGCAGGGGTCATCGTCGCCATACCGGGTGCCAACCGCGGCGACCCGCGTCACATTCCCGTCAGTCGGCGGGCTGCAGCTCGAACACGGGGATGACGCGGTCGGTGCGGGTCTCGTACTCGGCGAAGCCGGGCGCGCGCTCGGTGATGACCGGGTAGATGCGGTCCCTCTCGTCGCGGGGCAGTTCCCGCACGGTGACGCGGCGTGGCGGGTCCGCGCCGATCTCGACACTGGCCTGCGGATGGGCCCGAATGTTGAACGCCCAGGAGGGGTCCGAGTCGCGACCGGCGGAGGATCCGACGATGTAGAGGCGGTCGTCGATGTCGAAGTAGGCGACGGGATTGATGCGTTGCTGCCCGCTCTTGGCCCCGGTGGAGGTCAGCAGCAGCAATGGAAATCCCTCGAACTGACCGCCGACCTTGCCGCCGTTGGCGCGGAACTCGTCGATGTTGCGTTGGTTGAAGTCACGTTCACCGCTGAGCTCGTCGGCCATGGCATCAGCCTAAGCCCCGAGTCCGGCCAGCAGCACCGAAAGCCCGTACTCGAAGGCGTCGTCGGCGCGGTGCGGATTGGGGGTGGCCGTCGCCAGCGCGGCGGCGAACTCCGGGCCGACTTCCGCGCTGGCGAGCCACGGTTCGTCCGGGGCGGCGACGTCGAGGGCCGATCCGAGGACGAGGTAGTCGATCAGCGTGATCACGCGCAGGGTGTCGGCGTGGTCGAAGCCCGCCCGCACCAGCGTGGCGGCCAGCGTGTTGTACATCGTGATCGCCGACGCACTGTTGACCGGATATGCGGTCAACAGCGGGATCAGCCGCGGGTAACGGGCGTAGCTGCGCCGGTAGGAGCGGGCGATGTCGGCGACGGCCTCGCGCCAGGGACGCGGGAGCTCGTCCGGGTCGTGGCTGGGCAGCTCGACCTCCGACATGGCTCGTTCCCGCAGCAGTTCGACGATCGCGTCACGCCCGGCGACATGGTTGTAGAGCGAGGACGGCCGCACACCGAGGCGGGCCGCGAGCGCGGGCATGGTGAATCCGCCGGTGGCGTTGACCAGCTCCAGCGCGGCGTCGGCGATGCGGTCGGCGGACAGCAGCGGCGTGCGAGGTCGTCCCATGCTGTCTCCTCTTGCGCTCGCCGGTGACCCAGTTCACAATAAACGAACTTCATTCGTTTTAGGAGTCGGATGCTCACCCTGACCGCCACCGCGCCCCCGCCGTTGTCGCGCTCGACCGAGTCGCAGCGCGCGCCGCTGCGCGTCGGACTGGTCCAGCACCGCTGGCGGCCCGACGCCGACGAACTGGCCGCCGCACTGCGCGCCGGTATCGACCGGGCCGCTGCGGAGGGTGCCACGGCGGTGTTCCTGCCCGAGATCACGCTGCTGCGCTACCCCGCCGACCAGCCTGGCGGCGACGACCCCGGTGCGCTCGCCGAGGACCTCGCGGGCGGACTCACCGTCACGCTGGCCGCCGACGCGGCGCGCGCCCACGGGATCTTCGTCCACGCCTCGCTCTACGAGAAGGCGCCCGGCCCAGACGGATTGGGCTTCAACACCGCGATCCTGGTGGACCCGGCCGGGAATCTTGTCGCTCGCACCCGCAAGCTGCACATCCCGATCTCCGCCGGCTACTACGAGGACACCTACTTCCGGCCGGGCCCCGCCGTGGACCCCTACCCGGTCTACGCGCCCGACGGGCTGGGCGCGCGGATAGGCCTGCCGACGTGTTGGGACGAATGGTTCCCCGAGGTGGCGCGCAGCTATTCGCTCGGCGGCGCCGAACTGCTGGTCTTCCCGACCGCGATCGGATCGGAACCGGTGTTCCCCGACTTCGACACCCGCCCGCTGTGGCAGCAGGTCATCGTCGCCAACGGCATCAGCAGCGGGCTGTTCATGGTGGTGCCGAACCGGGTGGGCGACGAGGGCTCGGTCACGTTCTACGGCTCATCGTTCATCTCCGACCCGTACGGTCGGGTGCTGGTCCAGGCACCCCGCGACGAGGAAGCGGTGCTGGTGGCCGACCTGGATCTCGACCAGCGCCGGGACTGGTTGGAGCTGTTCCCGTTCCTGCTCACCCGCCGCCCGGACACCTACCGACGTCTCACCGAACCTGTTGATCCGCAACGTCCCTACGGCGCGGGACACCGGCGGACGGCGGTGGTCAAGTGAGCTCGACGCTGTTCACCGGTGGCACCATCTGGACCGGCGACGGCGACACCGACGCGCTGCTCGTCACCGACGGCGTCGTCACCGCCACCGGGCGGGCGGCGCAGCGGGACGACGCGCAGGTCGTCGACCTGGATGGCGGCTTCCTGATGCCGTCGTTCGGCGACGGTCACGCCCACCCCCTCTACGGGGGCCTGGAGGCCGTCGGCCCCGCCGTACGGGCCTGCGGCTCGGTCGACGAGATCGTCACCGCGGTGAGGCGTTACGCCGACGCACACCCCGACGACGAGTGGATCGTCGGCGCCTCCTACGACGGCAGCCTGGCCCCGAACGGGCTGTTCGACGCGCGCTGGCTGGACGCCGCGGTACCCGACCGTCCAGTCGTGTTGCGCGCCTGGGACTATCACACGCTGTGGTGCAACTCGGCTGCCCTGCAGCGAGCCGGGATCACGGCCGACACCCCCGACCCGCCGTTGGGCGAGATCCCGCACCGCGAGGACGGTTCGGTGCTGGGCACCCTGCGCGAATGGGGCGCCACCGACCTGATGATGCGCGTCATGCCGGCCCGCGACGAGCAGGTCCGCATCGCGGCGCTGGGCACCGCCGCCGACTACTACGCGGCGCGCGGCGTGACGTGGGTGCAGGACGCGTGGGTGGAGCCGGCCGACGTCGAGACCTACGCAGCAGCCGCGCGCCAGGACGCCCTGCGGATGCGGTTCAACCTCGCCCTCTACGCCGATCCGCGCCACTTCGACGAGCAGGTCACCCAGTTCGCCGAGCAGCGCCGCCTGGCCGAGGCGGCCGGCAACGAGCTGCTGACCGCGCACACGGTCAAGTTCTTCGCCGACGGCGTGGTCGAGAACGAGACCGGGGCGTTGTTGGCGCCCTACTGCTCTGGGCTGCACAGCCATTCGGGTGACAACCGCGGCATGCGCAACTGGGAGGGCGATGCGCTGGCCGAGGCAGCGTGCCGGGTCGACGAACTCGGCCTGCAGATCCACATCCACGCCATCGGCGACGCCGCGGTGCGCCAGGCCCTCGACGCCATCGACGAGGTGGTGCGACGTAACGGTCCACGGGACCGGCGGCCCGTCATCGCGCACGCGCAGCTGGTCGACGACACCGACATCGACCGCTTCGCCCGACTCGGCGTCATCCCGAACATGCAACCGCTGTGGGCACAGCTGGATTCGTTGATGACCGTGCTGACCATCCCGCGGCTCGGTCAGGAACGGGCCGACCGGCAGTACCGGATCGCGACGCTGCAGCGTTCCGGTGCGGCGCTGAGCTTCGGGTCGGACTGGCCGGTGTCCTCCGGCGCGCCGTTGGACGGAATCGCGGTGGCGGTGTCGCGGCGCACCGCCGACGGCGAACCCGAGGGCGGCTGGACGCCGCAGGAGATCCTGCCCGTCGAGCAGGCACTGAGCGCCTACACCGCGGCCGTCGCCGCGCAGGCGTTCGCCGAAAACCGCTGGGGGCGGATGTATCCGGGCGCGGCGGCCGACCTGGTGTGGCTGGACCGCGATCCGCGCCGGACAGCGCCGCTGGAGCTCCCACACGTCGGTGTCCGCGCCACCTATCTGCAGGGCGAACCGGTCTATGAGGCCGACAACGGAAGGGCAGCGTCATGACCAAGCCAACCCAGCCGGCCACGGCCGGCGTCGACGCCCACCAGGGCCATCTGAAGCGTGCGCTGGGCACGCCCTCGCTGGCGCTGTTCGGGCTGGTGTACATGGTGCCGCTGACGGTGTTCACCACCTACGGCATCGTCACCGAGACCTCCGGGGGCCGGCTGCCGCTGTCCTACGTGGTGACGCTGGTGGCGATGGTCTTCACCGCGTTGTCCTACGCGCGGATGTCGGCGGCGTTCCCGCTGGCGGGGTCGGCCTACACCTACACCCAGAAGTCGTTCGGCGCCCCGACCGGCTTCCTGGCGGGGTGGTCGCTGCTGCTGGACTACCTGTTCCTACCGATGATCAACTATCTGGTCATCGGCATCTATCTCAATGCCGCGCTGCCGGCGCTGCCGGAGTGGGTGATCGTGCTCGTCGCGATCGGTGTCGTCACGGTGCTCAACATCGTCGGCATCGTGTCGGTGGCGCGGGCCAACTTCCTGATCATCGCCGTGCAGGCGATCTTCATCGTCACGTTCGTCGCGCTCGCGCTGGGCGAGACGTTCGGCGGCGGCAGCGTGGACCTGGCGGCGCCGTTCACCGGCGACGGTACCGCCACCGGCCTGGGTCCGGTGCTCGCCGGCGCAGCCATCCTGTGTCTGTCGTTCCTCGGGTTCGACGCGGTGTCCACGCTGTCGGAGGAAGCCAAGGACCCCCGGCGCGGGGTGCCGCGGGCCATCATGATCGCCACCATCTCCGCGGGCCTGATCTTCATCCTGCTGTCCTATGTGGGCCAATTGGTCTATCCGTCCAACGAGTTCGCCGATGTCGACTCCGGATCGCTGGACGTGATGGTCGCCGCGGGCGGGCAGTTCCTGAACAACTTCTTCACGGCCGCCTATGTCGCGGGCGCGTTGGGGTCGGCGTTGACGTCGCAGGCGTCGGTGGCCCGGATCCTCTACGCGATGGGCCGCGACGGCATCCTGCCGCGCAAGCTGTTCGGGCACATCTCCCCGCGGTTCAGCACGCCCGTCTACGCCATCCTGGTGGTCAGTGTGGTGTCGCTGCTGGCGATCGTGATCGATCTGGCCACGCTCGCGTCGCTGATCAGTTTCGGTGCGCTGGTGGCATTCTCGGCGGTGAACCTGTCGGTGATCAAGCACTTCTTCGTCGACCTGCGGGACCGTTCGAGGGTGGCGCTGAACCTGATCGCGCCGGGTGTGGGCTTCCTGTTGACGGCGTGGCTGTGGACCAGTCTGTCGGGGATGACGCTGGTGCTCGGGTTGATCTGGCTGGCCATCGGTTTCGTGTGGCTGCTGGTGGTCACCCGCGGCTTCCGTCGGTCCACCCCGGTACTCGACCTGGCCGAGTGACCGAGTCGGCGTACTGAGTCGTGCCGTGCGCGACCAGTGACGCCGACGTCACCGGGACGCAGCGGCGAGGGCGAGGACGTCCTCGGCGGCCGGCGGGCTGGCCGGGTGATACGACAGGCACCACGGTGCGACGATGCGGTGAAACGCCTCGCCTTCGGTCGCGACGTAGAAGTTCCCGGCCCGCAGTCTGCTGATGTCGTCGACCAGACCGCCCTTGGCTCGGGCCATCTCGCGCGCCGTCTCGATCTGGGCGGGCGAGTTCAACAGGCCGTAGAACTGGGTCGCCGCATTGCCCGGGATGCTGTTGTCGAGAGCCTTGGGGTGTTGGGTGGCGAACACCAACCCCAGGCCGTATTTGCGGGCCTGCGACGACAGTGCCAGGGTGCTGCGCTTGCAGGCGGTGAATCCCCTTGACGGGGCGAGGGTCTGCGCTTCGTCCATCACCAGCAGCCCGCCGAGCGGACGTTCCCCGGCGGGGTTGCGCTTGATCCACGCGAACAGCGCCATCTGCAGCTGGTTGACGAAGCTCTGCCGCTGTTCCTCAGAAGTCAGCCCGATCATGCTGATCACCGACACCCGCGCCCGGTATCCGTCGGCCGGGGTGAGCAGCACGCCGGGGTCGACCGGGGTGCCGGAGCCGCCGAACAGCGGGTCGTTGACCATTGCCGCCTGCAGGTCCTGGGCGATGTTGCCGGCGATCTTGCGGGCGTCGGCCAGCCCGCTGACGTCATCGGGCAGGTCGGCGAGCATGCCGATGAAGCCGGGCAGGGACGGTGCCGGTGTGGTGCCGTAGTACTGCAACGCTTCGCGCAGCACCGCCCGCGCCCGGCCGGCCTTCTGGGTCTGACCGGAGATCAGCGCCCGCGGTTCCAGTGCTGCGCAGGCGGATTCGACGGCGTCGATGAACTCGTCGTGGTCGTCGACGACGCTGGCGAAGTCGGGCAGCGGCTGGAACGCAAGCGGTGCGCCGTTGGCGCGGCGCGGCGTCCAGATCCGGACATCGGTGTGCTGCAGGTACTCCGCGGCGGCCGCGTCGTCGGGACGCCGCCATCCCGACGGCGGCTCGGGCCAGGCAGTGCCGAGCCGGGACAGGTCGTTGTTGGGGTCCAGCACGATGGCCGACACCCCGCGCAACGCGCACTCTTCGACCAGCCGGCGGATCAGCACGGTCTTGCCCGAGCCCGATCCGGCGAAGATCGCCACATGCTTGCGCAGCGCGGACAGCTCGATCGTCACCGGCGCATCGGTGCGCAGGTCGCGGCCGAGTGGAATCTCGTTGTCGGGCACCGGGATGTCGGGCACGTCGATGACGTCGGGTTCGGTGCCGGTGTCCTCGAGACCACGCCCGGCGTCCTCGAGCCCGGGCCCGGCCTCCTCGACCTCGGGCCCGGCCTCTTCGGCAGGCGGCGCGGGGGTGTCCGCCTCGCCCCCTAGCGCGTGGCGCAGCAGCGCCAACCCGTGCGCGGGCCGGTTGCGGCGCAACCACCCGGGCAGGTCGTGATGGTCGTCGTTGATCAGGTCGCGCAGCGCGATCATCGTGCGCAGGTCGTCGTCACCGAGTTCGACGGTGCGCGCGCCGGCGGCATGCACGTCGGCCATCAGCTCGGCGGTCTTGGGGCCCGTCGGCCATGGCGTGTTGCGCAGCAGGAACAGCTGCCTGCGGTCGGAACCGGCCTGCAGGCCGGCGGCGGTGAACGCCTTGCGGACCCGGCTCTGCGCGGACAGCGCGTTGCTGGCGGCCACCGCGCGGAACGCCCAGTGCCGTTCGTCGTCGGTCGCGGCGTCCAGACTCTGGCGCAACCGGCCGTGCAGCATCACGTGCGCGCCGGGCGGCGGATCGCACAGGTACGCCTGATCACCGTCGCGCTCGGCGATCCACGCGGTCAGCGCCGCACCCAGCAGCTCGGGCATCGTGATGTCCTCGCCTTCCGGGTCCAGCGCGGCGGCGGGCACCGCGCGACGCCGGTACTCGGCGAAGGCGCGGTCCAGCTCGGACGACGGTGCGACGACCCGGTCGCCCTCCTGCGTGTCCCACACAGGACCGGCGTCCTCGGCGAGATGGTCGAGCGCGAGGACCTCGCGGTGACGCAGGCACTGCCGCACGTGGGTGTCGGCGCGGATCAGCAGCTGACGGGGCGTGTAGTCCAGCGCCTCGTCGAACGCCGACGGCCGGATCGGCCAGCTCGGATACGGCGGCCTGAAGTCGACCGAGGCGTAGCTGGTGCTGAAGCGGCGCTCCAGGATCGCGCGGCCGATGTCGGCGGACGGCACCGGCGTCAGCACCCCGGTGACCCGGAACCGGTCGGCCACGCTGGCCGTGGCGCGGTCGCGGATGCTCTCCCATACCGCGGGCAGGCACGCGACCACCGATACCGTGCGCCGTGTCGTCTGACGCAGCGCCATCAACCCGTGGGCCACCTGCTCGAGCAGCGTGTCACCGGCGTCGCCCGGCTGCGCGAGGGACGCCGCCAGCAGCGTGTCGATCTGGTCGACCGCCAGCACCGACGGGCCGACCAGCGCGACCAGACGCGAAATCTCCCGCACGCATTCCTGCGTCAGCGACGGCGCGGCGCGCAGACCCCAGCGCAGCCGCTCGTCACCACCGGCCTCCGAGCTGGCCTGCAGGTACGCCTCGCCGATGTCCTGGGCGGTCAGGTCGGTCGCCGCGAACAGCACCAGCGCCCGCAGGGTCTGATGGCAGTGTCGCACCGTGTCCTTGCGGACCTTGGCCAGCGCGTTGACGAACCGGTCGAGCACCTCGGGTTCGAGGTCGGCGTCACCGACGATGGCGCGGCGGTCGGCGCGCGACACGTGCGCCAGCGACGACAGCTCCCACAGCAGGTCCTTGAGCTGGGTTTCGCGGTGTGCGCCGGGCCTGCCGAAGCTCTCCAGGATGCCGTTGCGCACCGACTGCCAGAAACTGGCCGCGTCGAGCAGCTCGATGACGAAGAAGAACCCACCGTCGGCCTGCACGCGTTCGCGGACCTGGCCGAGCAGGTGGGTCTTGCCCGAACCGGCGGGGCCGCGGATCACCACGCCGAGCGGCGAGGACGATTCGTCGCGCAGCGCGTCGGTGAAGGCGTCCATGACGTCGTCGACGGCGTGCTCGTTCAACCCGCTGACGTGGGTGGCTGCCTGGGGCTTCCACAGGTCGTCGACGGTGGGCGCCCACGTCAGGCGCAGCGAGGCGAGGGCGTCGCGCTGCAGTGAATCCATCAAGCCTCGATCGCGATCAGGTGCTTGGGCCGGTCCCCGATCATCACCGCGGCGGCGCGGTCGTCGGGCGTCAGCTTCTTCTGGTCCTCTTCGGGAATCACGCTAACCCCCGGCGTGCGGGACAACGCGGTGAGGGCGGTGTCGACGTCGCCTCGGGCGTCCCCGAGCGCGGCGCGCAGCTCGGCGAGGCGCACCCAGCCACCCGGCCGCGGCGCCAGCCGCGCATACGCCACGCGCACCCGGTCCTCGAGGGTTTCGGCCTCGGGGGTTTCGGCCTCGCGGGTTTCGGCCTCGGGGGTTTCGGCCTCTGAGGCCTCGGCCGGCCAGAACAGCTCGGCCAGGCTCACCTCCGAGCGCTGCAGGTAGCGGCCGAGGGCGCCCAGCACGGTGTAGAGCGTCTTGGCCGGGCCGGTGGACCGCGGCGGCGGGCCCGCCGCGACGATGTCGCGGCACAGCGCCCAGCCGCGGTCGGTCAGTTCGTGCACGTAGCGACCTTTGACCCGCTCGGACTCGAGGAGCCCGAGCGCGTTGAGCTTGTCGCGGCCCGGCTTGTCCAGCGCGGGACCCAGCGCGGCCAGCTCAGGATTGGCCACCGGGCGGGATTCGGCCATCAACACGATGAGCACGGCCCGCTCGGTTCCGGTCAGGTCCGTCGGCGTCACACTCACCCCGCCAACTTAACGGCGTGCGGCAGGATTGCGTCCGGCATGGTCGACAGCGAAGACACTCCCCCGGTATCGCGGCGCCCGCACATCGTGCGGTTGGCGCTGTTCGCCGCGGCGCTCGGGGTGCTGTTCTATCTGGTCGCCGTGCAGCGGGTCATCGACGTGGAGTACGTGCGTGAGCTGGTGGCTGCGACGGGTCCGTTGGCGCCGCTGACCTACGTGGTGGTCTCGGCACTGCTGGGCGCGGTGCTGGTGCCCGGGCCGCTGCTGGCGGCGGGCAGTGGTTTCCTGTTCGGGCCGCTGGTCGGGACGTTCGTCACGCTGGGTGCTGCGATGGGGACCGCGGTGATGGCCGCGCTGGCGGGCCGGCGGGCGGGACGCGACAGTGCCCGCGCGCTGCTGGGCCCCTCCCGCGCGGAACGTATCGACGTGCTGGTGCAGCGCCGCGGGCTGTGGGCGGTCGTCGGGCAGCGGTTCGTGCCGGGTATCAGCGACGCGCTGGCCTCCTACACGTTCGGGGCGTTCGGTGTGCCGATCTGGCAGATGGCGGTCGGCTCGCTGATCGGATCGGCGCCGCGGGCGTTCTCCTACACTGCAGCGGGCGCAGCGATCGGCGAGTTCTCCGCACCGCTGGCCATCGCCGCCGTGACGGTGTGGTGCGCGACGGCGGTGATCGGCGCGTTCGCCGCGCACCGCGGCTGGCGGGCCTGGCGGTCCGGCCGATAGCCGCAGGGGTACCCGCGAAATAGGATTCCGGGTCGTGATTTCGGCCCGCGGGGCAGCCATGGCTTCTCGCTCGGCGCAGGCGGCGCGGTAGCCTGCCGCCATGGGGATCGTCCTCACCGACGAGTTCCGTCACGCGCTGGATCTGCTGGCCGGCGGCCGCCACGTCTTTTTGACCGGCAAGGCCGGCACCGGCAAGTCGACGTTGATCCGGCACTTCATGGCCGACACCGAGCGCAACGTGGTCGTCGTCGCGCCGACGGGCATCGCCGCGCTGAACGTCGACGGCTACACCATCCACCGGCTGTTCGGGTTCCGTCCGACGACGACGCTGGACGACATCCGGTCCGGCGGCTACCGGCCGGGCCGGTTCACCAAGACGCTGGCGTCGCTGCAGACGCTGATCGTCGACGAGGCGTCGATGGTGCGCGCCGACACCTTCGACATGGTCGCCGCCGCCCTAGAACGCTTCGGCCCGGCGCCGGGTTCCGCGTTCGGCGGCGTGCAGATCGTGTTGGTCGGTGACCTGTACCAGTTGCCGCCGGTGGTCAACGAGCACGAATCCGGGTTCTTCTCCGGCGTGCCCTACGAGACGCCGTACTTCTTCTCGGCACACTGCTTCGACCGCGCCCAGTTCCCCACTGTCTCGCTGACGACGGTGTTCCGCCAGCTTGGCGACGACCGGATGACGGCCATCCTCAACGAGATTCGCGAGGGAGTGCTGCTGGGTCACGCCCAGGAGCAGCTCAACGCCCGCGCCGACGCCGACTTCGTGCCGCCCGACGACGAGTTGTGGCTCACCCTCGCGCCGACGAACAGGCTGGTGACCGCCCGCAACCGTCAACATCTGCAGCGGCTTCCCGGTGACGAGTTCGTGCACCAGGCACGGTCTTCGGGTGATCTGTCGCTGTTCGATCCGCCGGTCGAGGAGACGCTGCGCTTCAAGGTCGGCGCACAGATCATGATGCTCACCAACGACCAGGGCAACCGGTGGGTCAACGGCACCATCGGCCGCGTCGTGGGCGTGGGCTACGACCGCTACGGCGCGGTGGTGGAGGTGGAGTTCGCCGACGGCAGCTGCGCCGAGGTCCCGCCGTTCACCTGGGAGGCCACCCGACCGGTGCTGTCCGGGGGTTCGCTGGGTCGGGAGGTGGTCGGGTCGTACACCCAGTTGCCGTTCAAGCTGGCGTGGGCGATCACGATCCACAAGAGTCAGGGGCAGACGCTGCCGCGGTTGATGGTCGACCTCACCGGCGGCATGTTCTCCACGGGCCAGCTCTATGTGGCGTTGAGCCGGTGCACCTCGTTGGCCGGCCTGGTGCTCAAACGTCCTGTGCTGCCGAAGGATCTCAAGACCGATCGGCGCATTGCCCGTTTCCTGCGCGGCGCCGGCGACAGTACCGCCGCCCGACGCTACTGCGCAATCGGGATGCTGACCGTCGGCGACGAGGGCCGGATGTCGCGGCCGCGGCCGGTGGAGCTTGCGGTGGCCTTCGACGACGGCACCGCGATCTCGACGCTGATCAATCCGCAGCGCGACATCGCCGATGCGCGAACGTCGTTCGGCATCGGGGTCGCCGATGTGCTGTTGGCTCCGACGCTGCGCGAGGCGTGGGCGATGCTCGCGCCGATGCTGGCCGGCTGCACGCCGGTCGCGGTCGGCGTCGACGAGCAGCTCGGCCTGATCGACTTCGAACTCAAGCGGCTCGGCTATGTGACGGCGATGCCGCTGGGCGTCGAACTGCGCGGCACCCGGGTGACGGGACGCACCGCGCTGGAGCGGGCCCGTTCGGCGCTGGCGGCACACACCCGCTCCGACGCCGAGGACGGTTCGTCGGCGTTCGACGAACCCGAACCCACCGAGGTGACGTCGGGGCTGTTGATCAGCCGCGACCGGGATGTGGCCACTCCTGCCGCCGATCATCTGCCTGCGCTGTCGGCGCTGTTACGGATCAGCCGCGACGTGGGCGCGGTGTTGCTCGGGGCGGCGGCACCCGCGGGCAACACAGCCGACATCGGTTGGGACGCAGCGGCGCGCCGTTCGGTGGCCGATCAGCTCCGCGCGGCGGTGTCGCGGGTTCGTCTGCCCGCCGATGTGCTGGACCGGCTGCACGCGACCGAGAAAGTACTGGGCATCGAGATCGCCGGCGAAGCAATGCTTCTCGACAGCTATGCGATCGCTGACGCGCTGCTGCCCGGCACCCGGATCTGTTTCACCGGGACCGCACAGGACGCCGCCGGACGCGTCGTGGAGCGCTGGGAGATGGAGGATCTGGCCCGATCGGTGGGGCTCACCCCGGTCAAGTCGGTGTCGAAGACGCGCTGCGATGTGCTGGTGACCGCGGAGGCGGGCACGCAGTCGGGCAAGGCGCGCAAGGCGCAGGAGTACGGCAAGCCGGTGTTCTGCGCCGACGAGTTCTTCGCCTGGATCGCCCACCGCCCCGCGAAATAGAATTCCGGGTCGCGATCTGTCCCGTGTACACGACCCTGTGTCCTCGCTCGCGGAGCCGCGGAGGCCGCGGAGCTCGCGGCGCTCGTGGAGCCCCCAGAGGCCGCGGCGCCCGCGGCGCCCGGGGTGCCCGCGGAGCCCCCGGAGCTCGTGGAGCCCCCGGATGCCGCGGAGCACGAGTGCGATCATGGCGGACGTGTCCGTGTCCGCTGCCTTCGCCTCCGACAACGCCGCGCCGGCGCACCCGAACGTGCTGGCGGCGCTGCAGCGGGTCAACGACGGCCCGATGGGCTCCTACGGCGCCGACCCGGTGACCGAACTTGCCGCCGACGCGGTGCGCAGCGCGTTCGACTGCCCCGACGCCGAGGTGCTGTTCACGTTCACCGGCACCGCAGCCAACATCATCGCGCTGTCGGCCGCGACCAGGCCGTGGCAGGAGATTTTCTGCAGCGACGTGGCCCACGTGCTGGTCGACGAGGCCGGCGGACCGGTGCGGCTGTCCGGCGCGCAGCTGACCCGGCTGCCGAGCGATGACGGCCTGATCGACCCACAGGTTCTCGCCCGCCGCGTCCTCGGCCGCACTGCGGTGCACCATTCACAGCCACGCATCGTGTCGATCACGCAGTCGACCGAGAGCGGGCGGGTGTGGAGCGCGGCGGCGATCGCCGAGTTCGTCGACCGGGCGCACGGCCTGGGCCTGCTGGTGCACGTCGACGGGGCGCGGATCGGCAACGCCGTCGCCGCGCTGGGGGGCAACCCTGCCCAGGCGATCGGTGACGCGGACATCGTCTCGGTCGGCGGCACCAAGAACGGCATGATGTTCGGCGACGCGGTCCTGGTCCGCCGTCCGGAGCTGTTCGACGGAATCCACTTCGTGCAGAAGCAGATCGGGCATCTGGCCAGCAAGCAGCGCTACGTCGCGGCCCAGTTCGAGGCCATGTTCGCCGACGACCTGTGGCTGTCCACCGCCGCGCACGCCAACGCGATGGCCGCCAGGCTCAGCGAGGGAATGACGGCGCTGGGGCTACGGCTGGCGTCCCCGGTCGAGGCCAACGAGGTGTTCGTGGCGATGGACCCCGACCTGCATCGCCAGTTCGGCGACACCTATGCGGTGCACCAGCCCGATCTGGGCGAGCCCGTGGTGCGCTTCGTCTGCTCGTGGGCCACCACCGACGCCGACGTGGACGGTGCGCTGGCGACGTTGCGGGGGCTGAGCTAGGTGCCGCCGCGGGGGTGCTCTGACAGTCGTCATCCGCGCCGGGCAGCTACCGGGGATGCGCGTTCGCGGGCAGGGAATCCGGCAAGAAAGAGCGAGGGAAAAAGGTCGGCCCCGCTACCGGGCTTGACCAGCTTAGTGCGGTACGTTTGACCGCTGGTGGCGCCGGGAACCCAGCACCCACCATCATCGACGACAGGATTTGCTGTGCCCGAAACACCTAGCGCCGAGTCCAAGTGGCTGTCCAAGTCTGCCTCGCAGACCCGTGGATCGGACAAGAAGGAAGTCCAGTTCCACTACGACATTTCCAATGACTTCTTCAAGCTGTGGCAGGACCCGTCCCAGACCTACAGCTGCGCCTATTTCGAGCGCGATGACATGACGCTGGAGGAGGCGCAGCAGGCCAAGGTGGACCTGTCGCTGGGCAAGCTGGGCCTGGAGCCGGGCATGACGCTGGTCGACATCGGCTGCGGCTGGGGTTCGACCATCCAGCGCGCGGTGGAGAAGTACGACGTGAACGTCATCGGCCTGACGCTGTCGGAGAACCAGAAGCAGCACATCGAGCAGAACCGGTTCCCGAACATCGACACCACCCGCAGCATGGAGGTGCGCCTGCAGCCGTGGGAGGATTTTGACGAGCCCGTCGACCGTGTGGTGTCGATCGGCGCCTTCGAGCACTTCGGATTCAACAAATACGACGATTATTTCAAGAAGACCTTCAACCTCATGCCCGATGACGGCGTGCAGTTGCTGCACACGATCATCATTCCCAGTGATGAGGAGATCAAAGGCAAGAATCTGCCCCTGACGATGTCCAACGTCAGGTTCATCAAGTTCATCATGGATGAGATCTATCCCGGTGGCCGTTTGCCACTGGCGGCGCAGGTCGAGCAGAGCGCCACCAAGGCGGGCTACACCGTGACGCGCCGACAGCACCTTCAGCCCCACTACGTGAAGACTCTGGACACATGGGCGGCTAACCTCGAAGCGAAAAAAGACGAGGCGATCGCGATCACCAACGACGAGATCTACGAGCGGTTCCTGAAGTATCTGAAGGGCTGCGCGGACCTGTTCCGCGACGGATACACCGACGTATGTCAGTTCACGTTGGAGAAGGGCTGACACAGCCCGGCGCTCGCCGCCACGGCATGAGAAGGAGCGTTTGATGGCGGACAACGGGTCGGGGGGCTCGACGAAGCTGGAACCGAACTTCGACGATGTTCAGGCCCACTATGACCTGTCCAACGAGTTCTTCGGACTGTTCCAGGATCCGTCGCGCACCTACAGTTCCGCGTTCTACGAGCGCGATGACATGTCGCTCGAGGAAGCTCAGCTGGCCAAGATCGATCTGGCGCTGGGCAAGCTCGACCTGAAACCGGGGATGACGTTGCTCGACGTCGGCTGCGGCTGGGGTTCGATGATGAAGCGTGCCGTGCAGCGTTACGACGTCGACGTCGTCGGGCTGACGCTGAGCCGCAACCAGCGCTCGCTCGGCCAGGAGATGCTCGACGGGCTGGACACCGAACGGTCTCGCCGGATCCTGCTCAAGGGCTGGGAGGAATTCGAGGAGCCGGTCGACCGGATCGTCAGCATCGAGGCGTTCGAGGCGTTCCCCAAGGAACGCTACGAGGCGTTCTTCGCGACGTGCGACCGGGTGATGCCCGCCGACGGCCGGATGGTGCTGCAGACCATCATGGGTCATCCGCTCAAGCGCTGGCCCGAGATGGGCATCCCGATCGTGATGAGCGACCTGAAGTTCATGCGGTTCATCGCCAAGGAGATCTTCCCCGGCGGGGCGGTGCCCTGCGACGAGGACGTCATCGACTACTCCAAGCGTGCGGGGTTCACCGTCGAGGAGACCGACTACCTGACGCCGCACTATGTGCGGACCCTGAACACGTGGGCGACGGCGCTGGAAGCGCACCGCGACGAGGCGATCGCGGTGACGTCGGTCGAGGTCTACGACCGTTATATGCGCTATCTGGTGGGCTGCGCGGACTTCTTCGAGCGGGGCATCAGCGAGGTCGCCCAGTTCACGCTCGTCAAGAACTGACAGGTTGTTCGCAGGGGCCGCGGGGTAACCCGCGGTCATGGATACCGTCCCCCAGGACCCGCCGGAGCGTCTGACGCCCGAGGAGGTCCCCGAGCGTCTGACGCCCGACGATCCGCCCGTCACCCCGCCCGAGCCTGCGACGACTCCGGACCCGGGTCCCCCGCAGCGCTGAGGAGGGACCCGCCCGGCGCCGGTGATCTCGAACACCAAGTGGGTATGCCACCGCCATGAGTGATTCCGGATTGGTCGTCCTCGGCAGCGGGCCCGCGGGAGTGGCCGCCGCCGAGGCGTACCGCGACCGCAGACCCGATGCACCCGTGCGGATTCTGAGCGCCGACCGGCGCCGTCCCTATGCCCGGCCGCCGCTGAGCAAGGAGTTCCTGCGCGGCAAGACCGATGACATCGACCTGCACCCGGAGCAGTGGTTCACCGAGCGCGACATCGTGCTGGCGCTGGAGTCCCGGGTGCAGGGCTTCGACCCGCAGCAGCGCGTCGTTACCGTCGACGGTGAGCCTCACGGCTACGACGCGCTGATCTTTGCGACCGGTTCGAGTCCGGTGCCGCTGCCGGTACCGGGCGGCGAACACGCCCTGCAGTTGCGGTCCCTCGACGACGCCGAGCGGCTGCGCGCCGCGGCCGAGTCCGCCCGCAGCGCCGTTGTCATCGGTGCGGGTTTCATCGGTTGTGAGGCCGCGGCGTCGCTGGCGCTGCGTGGGCTGTCGGTGACGCTGGTGGCTCCCGACGAGGCGCCGCAGCAGAAGCGGCTGGGCATCGAGGCCGGCCGCAAGCTGGCCGGGCTGGTGGAGGCGTCGGGGGCGCGCTGGCTGGGCGGCGCGAGCGTGGAGCGTCTCGACGAATCGGTCGTGCACCTCGACAGCGGCGAGACGCTCGAGGCCGACCTCATCCTGGCTGCCACCGGGGTCCGCCCGAACACGGAGCTCGCCGGCGTCGCGGGGGTCCCGATGCAGGATTCGCGCATCGTCGCCGACGAGGATCTGAGCACCGGGGTGCCTCAGGTGTACGCCGCCGGCGATGTGGCGTTGGCGTTCAACACCGGTGCGGGACGGCGGTTGCCGATCGAGCATTGGCAGGACGCCGAGGATCAGGGCAAGGTGGCCGGGGCGACGGCGGCCGGTGACGACGCCGCCTGGTCGGGCGTCCCGGGCTTCTGGACCACCATTGGGGACACCACCGTCAAGTACCACGCGTGGGGTGACGGTTATCAGGACAGCCGGATGGTCGAACACGGGGACGGGTTCACGGTCTGGTACGAGGCCGACGGCGCGGTCGTCGCGGTGTTGACGTGCAACGCCGACGACGACTACGACCTCGGCGGCGAGCTCATCCAGGCCGGCAAGCCCGCCCCGCTGCGCTAGCCCTGTTTTCGGAGTTCGCGACGCCGGGTAGTCCCACAGCATGAGTGCCCACCCGGCGGTGCTGTTCGATGTGGACGGCACCTTGGTCGATTCGAACTACCTGCACGTCTACGCCTGGCAGCGCGCCTTCCACGAGGCGGACGTGCCGATGGAGACGTGGCGGGTGCACCGCAGCATCGGTATGGACGGCACCACGCTGGTGAAGACCCTGCTCGAGCAATTCGGCCAGGATCCGACCGACGACCTGGTCACGCAGCTCAAGGACGGCCACAGCGAGTACTACCAGCGCAGCGCGTCGCTGCTGGAACCGCTGCCCGGTGCCCGCGATCTGGTGCGCCGGGTCGCCGACATGGGCCTGCAGGCGGTGTTGGCCACCTCCGCCCCGCCCGACGAGCTCGAATTGCTGCGCAAGGTGCTCGACTGCGACGACGTGATCGCGGCGATCACCTCGGCCGAGGACGTCGACACCGCCAAACCCGAGCCGGACATCGTGCGGATCGCGCTGGAGCGTGCCGGGGTGAGCGCCCAGCAGGCCGTCTTCGTCGGCGACGCGGTGTGGGACGCCGAGGCGTGTGCCCGCGCCCAGGTGCCGACCATCGGATTGCTCAGCGGCGGGTGCGGGCGCGACGAACTGCGCGACGCGGGTGCTGCCGAGGTCTTCGAGAATCCGCAGGAGCTGCTGGCCAACCTGGCCGGTAGCGCTATCGCTCGGCTCGCCAGCCGGGAGTGACCGGCTTCGGCACGTTTTCCTCGCGCGGCAGCGGGTAACCCCCGGAAGCAGCGGTGCGCAGCCCATGCCCGCTTCCCCTTTTCCCGTCGCATAGGAGGTTTCCTGTGTCTGCTCCCAGCATCACCAAGGCCGACGACGTCATCGAGTACCTGGTCGCCCAGCACGAGACCATCAAGAAGCTGTTCGTCGAAACCCTCGACGCCGCCGACGTCGACACCCAGCGCGACGCGTTCACCAGGTTGCGCACGCTGTTGGCCGTCCACGAAACCGCCGAAGAGATGATCGTGCATCCGCGCGTGCGTCGTAAGATCTCCGGCGGCACCGAGATCGTCGACGAGCGCCTGGCCGAGGAACACGACTCCAAGGTCGCGCTGAGTGAGCTCGAAGGTCTCGAGCCGCAGACCTCGGAGTTCAGCAAGGCGCTTATCCACCTTCAGGCTGCGGTCACCGAGCACGCCGAACACGAAGAGACGCTGGAGTTTCCGGCGCTTCGTGACGGTGTGGACGCCAGCGAGCTGGCCAAGCTGGCCGAGGCGGTTCGGGTCGCCGAGCGCATCGCCCCGACGCACCCGCACGCCGGGGTGGAGTCCGCGACGCTGAACTTCGCCGTCGGGCCGTTCGTGTCGATGGTGGACCGGGCGCGTGACGCGCTGGGCCACGTGCTGAAGTAGGTGCGGCGATGACGAACACCGCGGTGCTGGTCATCGACATGATGAACACCTATGACCACCCCGACGCAGAACGGTTGGCGCCCAACGTCGAAGCGATCATCGATCCACTGAGCAAGATGGTCGACCGGGCGCGCGACCGCGACGACGTGGACCTGATCTATGTCAACGACAACTACGGTGACTTCACCGCCGCGCCAGGCGATCTCGTGGACGACGCGCTCAACGGCCAACGCCCCGATCTGGTCCGTCCGGTCGCGCCGAGCAAGAAGTCCCGGTTCCTGACCAAGGTGCGGCACAGCGCCTTCTATGCAACGCCGTTGGACTACCTACTTGGCCGGCTCAAGACCGAGTGCGTGGTGCTGACGGGTCAGGTCACCGAGCAGTGCATCCTCTACACGGCTCTGGACGCCTATATCCGTCACCTCGAAGTGATCGTGCCTGAGGACGCGGTCGCGCACATCTACGACGATCTCGGCGACGCTGCGCTGCAGATGATGCGGCGCAACATGGGTGCCCGGCTTGTGACCACGGACGACTGCCTGACCTGACGGTGGGGCGGCTCACAAACGCAGGTGGTTTACCTGGGACATCGAAGTGGGCATATAGCTGGCAAGCGAATCGACCATCCGATTTGCGAACCTTAAATTGTGTGGAGGTGCACGATGGCTGACAACAACAGTGGTCCCGAGGAAGGCATCAAGGGCGTCGTCGAGGACGTGAAGGGCAAGGCCAAGGAAGTGGTCGGCACTGTCACCGGTCGTAACGACATGGTCGAAGAGGGCAAGGCCCAGCAGGACAAGGCCGAGGCCCAGCGCGACGCGGCCAGGAAGGAAGCCGAGGCCGACGCGGCCCGCGGGGCTGCCAGCGCAGCCGAGAAGCGCCAGGAGGCGCAGCAGTAGAAGCGTTGTGTGCGAGGGGCCCGGCCGTCACGGTCGGGCCCCTCGTCATGCGTTGAGACTGGGCCATACGTTGAGACTGCAGCCAGCGCGGGAAAGTGCGAGTGACGCCCGACGTGGACGCAGTCTCAACGTCGTCCCCGCGTTCACAATGCACTCAGCGCGGGAAAGTGCGAGTGACGCCCGACGTGGACGCAGTCTCAACGAAGCTCGTCGGGGCGGTAGCGGGCGAGTTGCTCGGTGAGCTCGCGCGCATAGCCCAGTTGCTTGGTCAGCGTGGCGCACGCATCGGCGGCACGGCGGTGAAACTCAGCCAGGGCGTCGGTGGCTCGGACTCGTTCAGCGCCGGACGACGTGCCGTCGTCGAGCACGTCCAACGCGTCGAGCAGCTCCCGCATCTCCTCGAGGGTGAACCCGAGCGGTTTCATCCGGCGGATCGCGATCAGCCGGGCGACGTCATCGCCGGTGTAGAGCCGGAACCCGCCCGCCGAGCGTGCGGACGGCACCACCAGGCCTACGTCGTCGTAGTGCCGGATGGTCTTGATGGACAGCTCGGTGCGCGCCGACACCTCACCGATCTGCAACAGCTCCATGCCGGTGTCCCTAGTGCGCGCCGCTGAGTTGGCCTGACAGCCGGGCGTGCCGCTCGGCGCTGTTGTCGTTCATGCCGATGATGGTGACCGACTTGCCCTTCGCTGCGTACTTGGTGGTGATCGCGTCCAGCGTGGCGACGGTGGAGGCGTCCCAGATGTGCGCGTCGCTCATGTCGATGACGATGTTGGCGGGGTCGCCCACGTAGTCGAACTGGTACACCAGGTCGTTGCTGGAGGCGAAGAACAGCTCTCCCCGGACCGCGTAGACGCGGGTGTCGGCGGCAGTCTCGGCAGGGGCGTCAGCAGGGGCCGGGTCCAGCGCCACGACCTCGGTGAAGTGCGCGACGCGGCGGGCGAACAGCACCATCGCCGCCAACGTTCCGACCGCCACACCGTAGGCCAGGTTGTGGGTGGCCACGGTGACGGCGACCGTCGCGAGCATCACGAACGTTTCGCTCTTGGGCATGCGGCGCAACGTCTTCGGGTTGATGCTGTGCCAGTCGAGCGTGGCGACCGACACCATGATCATGACCGCGACCAGGGCCGCCATCGGGATGCGCGCGACGAGGTCACCGAGGCCGACCACCAAAGCCAGCAGGAACACGCCGGCCAGGAACGTCGAGATTCGGGTGCGGGCGCCGCTGACCTTGACGTTGATCATCGTCTGCCCGATCATCGCGCAGCCGCCCATGCCGCCGAAGAATCCGCTGACCATGTTGGCCACGCCCTGCCCGACGGCTTCGCGGGACTTGTTGGAGTGGGTGTCGGTGATGTCGTCGACGAGCTTGGCGGTCATCAACGATTCGAGCAGCCCGACGACGGCCATGGCCAGCGCGTAGGGGGCGATGATGCGCAGCGTCTCCATCGTCAGCGGCACGTCGGGGATCAGCCACGACGGCAGGTTCGACGGGAGCCGGCCTTCATCGCCGACGTCGGGCACGTTCCAGCCGCCGAGCACCGCTGCGACGGTCAGCACCGCGATGGCGACCAGCGGCGCGGGGATCGCGGTGGTCAGCTTGGGCAGCGCGACGATCACCAGGATGCCGACGGCGACCATCGGGTACACCAGCCACGGAACCCCGAGCAGGTGCGGCACCTGGGACAGGAAGATCAGGATGGCCAGCGCGTTGACGAAGCCGACCATGACGCTGCGCGGCACGAACCGCATCACCTTGGCCACGCCGAGGCCGCCGAGCACCAGCTGCAGCAGCCCGGCCAGGATCACCGCTGCGATCAGATAGTCCAGGCCGTGGCTGGCGACCAGTGGCGCGATCACGAGCGCGACGGCTCCGGTCGCGGCGGAGATCATCGCCGGGCGCCCGCCGACGATCGCGATGGTGACGGCCATCGTGAACGACGCGAACAGCCCGACCCGCGGGTCGACGCCGGCGATGATGGAGAACGAGATCGCCTCGGGGATCAACGCCAGCGCCACCACCAGACCGGCCAGCACCTCGGTGCGCAGCCGCCGCGGTGACCGCAGCGCGCCCAGCACCGACTGCTGCTGTTGTGGGGAGATCTCACTGGACGTCGTCGACAAGACGGCTCCTTTCGCGCGGGCACAAAGGTCCTGTTGCGCGGGCTCTTGGGTCATTTCGCGCGGGCGCGCAGGCCCTTCGGCGCGGACGCGGACATGATCATGCGCGTCATCGCGCGAAAGATCTTGCTCGGAAGCCGAATTCACTGAAGACGGGCCGCACGGCGCGGCGCACATGGCGCTTCCTGCGCGGTGAACTCTACCCGTACCGGAGGGTTGGCTGGCAACTTCTGTCGCGCAGATCACCCCACGCCTGCCGTTGAGACTGTGTCCACTGCGGCAAAGTGCGAGTAGCTCCCGCCGTCACCGCAGTCTCAACGCAGGGGTTCAGCCGCCCAGCGCGGTGGCCGCCGGTCCGAGATCGAGGAACTGGGTCTCGCCGTTGGCGTCGTCGAGGCCGTCGTTGTCGGTGACGACATACAGGTTGCCGTTGCCGGCGACCGCGAAGCCCTCCACCTTCTCCTGCACGAAACCCTTGGTGGCCTGCAGATCCGGCACCAGGTTGCGCGCCAACGTCTTCGGCAGTACCTGCGGGGCCTCGGTGGCCGAGGTCACCCCGGCGTCCTCGGGCAGGGCCACCCGGTAGATCGCCTTCACCCGCGCGTCGGGGCCATTGAGCTTGTCGCGTTCGAGCACCAGCAGCGATCCGTCGTACACGGCGATCTCGGACAGCCCGATCCAGTCACCCTCGGTGTCGGTGGTGTCGAGCTGGTAGCCGAACCACTCCCAGGAATCGCTGTCGGGCGTGTAGCGCCCCAGCCGCGCGACGCCCGGCGGGTCGGTCTCGAGCTCACGCTGCAACGCCACCCAGATGGCGTCCCCGTCGACCGCCACCCCTTCGATCCCTTGCCCACCCATCGCGTCGGCGATGTCGGCGGGCAGCGTCACCCGCTTCTCGACGCTACCGTCGGCCGCGACGATGACCAGCTCGTTGCCGGGGCCCTCCTCGCCTTCGACACCGAGGACGAAGCCGCCGTCCGGACGCGCCGAGATCCCTTCGACGTCGAGGGTGACGGCCTCGCCGTTGTCGGTGACCGGCAGTTCGGTGTCGATCAGCGCCGGCGTCTGGGTGAGGTCGATGCCCAGCACCCGCGCCGGGCCGTAGGCGTTGTCGGTGGCGGTGTAGAGGCGGTTCTCGTCTGCGGGGTCGGCGGACAGCGCGCCGAGGGCGCCCCAGCCGATCGGCGCGCCGTCGACATCACCGGAGACGATGGACGGGAACATCGGGGTGCCGCCGGAGGCGGCGGACTGGTCACCGCCGCCGGAGGCGGCAAAACGATCCCCGAAGCCGTAGACGTTCAGCGACGCCCGCACACCGGCCTCGGCGTCGTCGGCCTCCGACGAGATGACCAGGAGGTTGCGCGACGGGATCGGCAGCACACCCTCGGGGCCGGGTGTGGTGGGCAGGATCTGGCGGAACTGCGGTGCCGTGACGTCGCTGACGTCGTAGACGGCGACGAAGTTGCTGCGCTCGGAGGCGACGAGAGCGGTTGGGGTGCCGTTGATCTCGGTGATCGCCAGCCCTTCGGGTTCGGGTCCCTTCGATTCGGCCCGGCCCTCGATGTGCAGTCCGGTGCGCACGGCGAGCTGGGAGAAGGAGTTGCCGGCGTCCCACACCACTTCGCCGGTGGTGGCGTCGAAGATCGTCCAGCCGCGGGTGCCGCCCTTCCAGTCACCTTCATTGGCGGTGACGACATGGTCGTCGCCGACCCAGCCGATCGCGTCCGGCTCGCGCGGGGTGTCGGAGATCGAGCCGCTCTGGTCGATGGTGCCGTCCTCGGCGGTGTCGATGCCCTCGACGGATTCGCTTCCGGCGCTGAAGATGTTGGTCACCTCGCCGGTGCGACCCTCGATGATCGCGACGCCGTTGTTCTCCTGGAACGTCAGCGCGACCTGGCCGCGCGAGTTGATGCTGACGTATTCGGGTTCAAGGTCTTCGGGGGTGTCCAGACCGGCCGAGCGGGCCGCCTCGACGTCGAAGTCGACGCGGCGCGCCGACCACGTGTTCGGCTCTCCCGCGAGGTCGATGAGTTGCAGGAAGCCGGTCGGCGGCTGGGGCAGGTCGCCTTCCTCCCCGCCGGGCGGGGTGGCTTCCTCGTCGCGCTGGTTCTCCATCGCGATCGCCGCGAACGAGCCGTCGGGGCTGATGGCGATCGAATCCGGTTGGCCACCGAGGTCGATGCTGTGCACCGGGGTGCGGTCGCTGACGCGCACGATGTCGACGCGCCCGGACGGGTTCGCGAAATCGCCGCCGGTGGTGTCGATGACCACCAGCACGACGTCGGCCACGGCCGCCACCGAGGTGGGCTGGTCGTCGGCGTTGCCGAGCTCCTCCAGCGACAGCGTGCCCTGCCCGACGGGGTTGACCGGGTCGGCGACGTCGACGAAGCCGATGCGCTTGGCGGCGGCGTCGGTGTAGATGACGGTGTTGCCGTCCGGGGTGACGGTGGAGATCTCCGCGACGGTCTCGGCGTCGACCGAGTCGCCCTCGGGCTTGTTGAGATACACCGGGTAGGTGGCGGTGCGGTGATAGCGCTGCGCGGCCGGCAGGTCGAAGTCGATCGGCGACGTGGCGCGGGGAGTGTCGGGTGCTGCCGTGTCACCCGCGTCGTCCTGGTTGTCGGTGCTGCACCCGGCCACCACGACGGCGGTGATCGCCACCGCGGTCGCCGCCCGCCGCGCAGTGCCCCGATTCGTCCCGGCCATGCGTCACCTCTTCAGTTGTGCCGTTTGCGTCGAGTCACCCTTGCGTGGGCAAGTAATGCCGCGGCGGTCAGTCGGTGAACAGCAGGCGACGGGTTGGTGTCCGCTTGCGCGACGTCACCGGAGGCCGGGGTTGCGGTGACGCTTGGCGCGGTACAGGTCGTCGTCGGCGGTCACCAGCAACTCGGTGAAGCCGTCACCGTCGACCGGCCGGCCGACGGCCACGCCGGCGGTGACGTGCACGGGGCCGGTGCCGCGGAGGTCGCCGGCAATTTGGCGGGCCGAGCCCTCGTCGACGCCGGACAGCACGACGACGAACTCGTCACCGCCCAAACGTCCGATCACGGCCTGCTCGGGTAACTGCGCCACGAGCCGGCGGGCGAGCTGAGTCAGCACGATGTCGCCGGCGGCGTGGCCGTCGCGGTCGTTGACCGCTTTGAAGTCATCGACGTCGAGCACCAGCACCGCGACGGACTCATTGCGACGTCGCGCGCGGTCGACGAGCTCGCCGGCTCGGCGGTCCACCCCGGCGCGGTTCCACACGCCGGTCAGCGGATCGCGGAGCGCCGCGTCGAACAGGGCGGCGTGCAGCACGCCGACCACTTCCGCAGCTCCGAGGATGCAGACCGGGAACGACACCGACCACAGCCAGGGTGCCGGCGCGGGCGCCAGCCAGAGCGCCGCGACCGCGGCGGCGGACAGGGTCACCGCGACGATCCGCGCGACTGCCGGGCGGTGCCATGTTCGCACGTACACCGCAGCGAACATCAGCGGGATCAGCGACCACACCTGCGCGACGATCAGCCGGTGGAAGAGCATCGTGACGACGGGTGCCGCACACAGGCACGACACCGCGACCAGATACCGCGCGCCGTGCGTACCGGCTCCGATCGCCGCGCCGAGCCCCACCACGCACAATCCGGCGCCGATCCACTCCCCCCGAGTGTCGGCCAGCAGCGGCGCCTGCACGACCGCGGCGCTGTACAGCACAAGAAGGATCGCCAGGAGGGCGACGAGCAGGCGGCGCTGCATGGCTTCCCCGACGGGGACCTTGGTCATGATCGAGCAGCTCTCCTCTGGTCTCATGGACAGCAACAGTCTGGCAGGGCGAATTCCACAGTGCACGAACAGCATCGGAGCCAAGGTGCGGAAGGCGGGCAACCGCGCCGCGTCAGCGTGCGGACATTTGACCGTCTGGCGACTAGGAATTCGCTGTGCGGAAGCTGGACGTTGCGGCGTGTTTGCCAGCAACCATAAGCGCGATTATCTTGCGGCTCAATCCAAGTGCCATCGGTTGATGGGAATCGCCGATTCCGCACCCCGGCCGTCTGCGGCACGTCATACTTTCGTCAGCTTCCCCCGGCGGAGGGTTCGAACACCACCGCGTGGGGAGGCGCGCGGCCGTTTCGCTCCAGACCCGGGCGGAGGCGCCGGAACCACTGAACCCGACGAGACCACCGGGACGTCGCCTTCACAACTTCTCGGCGACGCGCCCGGCGCAGGAAAGGGATCGCCAGATGCCCCCGATCGCCACGTCCATCCCCGCAGCACTCGCCGCCCGCGCGCAGGCACAGCCCGATGACGTCGCCTACACGTTCATCGA
This sequence comes from Mycolicibacterium poriferae, assembly GCF_010728325.1. The sequence continues at coordinate 1,514,346 of NZ_AP022570.1, read as the reverse complement.
CTACGAGTACGACCCGGCCGGCGCCGCAGAGAGCCTGACGTGGTCCGAGGTGCACGAGCGGGTCCAGATCGTCGCCGAGAAGCTGAGCAAGCTGGGTGCGCCCGGTGACCGCGCGGTGATCCTGGCGCCGCAGAGCCTCGACTATGTGGTCGCCTTCCTGGGCGCCATCCAGGCCGGCTTCGTGGCCGTGCCGCTGTCGATGCCGATGTTCCGCCAGCACGACGAGCGGGTATCGGGGGTGATGGCCGACGCCACCCCGGTGGCGGTGCTGACCACCTCGGACGTGATCGAGGACGTCCGCAAGTACGGCCAGGTCGAATCGCGTTCGCACGCACCGAAGTTCATCGAGGTCGACACGCTGGACTTCGACTCCCCGGCCAAGCCGCCGGCACCGGTCGCGCTGCCGAAGGCGGGCTACATCCAGTACACGTCGGGGTCGACGCGCCGACCGGCCGGGGTGGTGGTGACCCATCAGAACATCTTCGAGAACATGGAACAGATCCTGCCGGACTTTTTCGAGGCGTACGACGAGCCGCCCGCCGACCTGACGGTGGTGACGTGGCTGCCGCTGTATCACGATATGGGTCTGCTGGTCGGGGTGTTCCTCGGGATGCGGATGGGACGCAGCACGGTGCTGATGACCCCGGTGGCGTTCATGCAGAAGCCGGCCCGCTGGATCCAGCAGCTGGCCCTGAACCCGCACACGTTCACCGCCGCGCCGAACTTCGCCTACGAGCTGGCGGTCAAGCGCACCAAGGACGAGGACCTGGCCGGGTTGGACCTCAGCGGCGTCGTGGTGATGATCAACGGTGCCGAGCGCGTGCACGGCGCGACGGTGCGACGGTTCAACGACCGGTTCGGCCCGTACGGTCTGCCGGAGGCGGCGATGCGGCCGTCCTACGGATTGGCCGAGGCCACCGTGTATGTCACGTCGTCGGCCGGCGGGCGCGCCCCGACGTCGGTGCGATTCGACTATGACGAGCTGGCCGCCGGCCGCGCGCAGCCGTGCGCCGAGGGTGCCGGCTCCGAGCACATCGGCCTCGGGGTACCGCGTTCGACGACGGTGCGGGTGGTCGATCCGCAGACGCGCGTGGAGGCCCCGGCGGGCACCATCGGTGAGGTCTGGCTGCACGGCCCGCACGTGGCCGGCGGCTACTGGCACAACCCGCAGCTGACCGAGGAGCTGTTCGCCGGCCAGCTGGCCCAGACCAGCGAGGGCACCCCCAAGGGTCCGTGGCTGCGCACCGGAGACCTCGGGGTCCTCTTCGACGAGGAACTGTTCATCGTCGGACGGATCAAGGATCTGCTGATCGTCGACGGCCGCAACCACTACCCCGACGACATCGAGGCCACGGTGCAGGAGCTGACCGGGGGCCGGGTCGCCGCGGTGTCGGTTCCCGACGATCCGAGCGAGAAGCTGGTGGTGATCGCCGAGCTGAAGAAGCAGCTCGACGCCGAGGTGCTGGACAGCGTCAAACAACAGGTGACGGCCGCGGTGTCCCAGACCCACAGCGTCCGCCTCGACGATCTGATGATGGTCGGTCCCGGGTCGTTGCCGCTGACCACCAGCGGGAAGGTGCGCCGCGGGACCTGCGTGGAGCTGTACCACTCCGACGGGTTCCGCCGGTTGGACGCCGCACCGGCGTAGTCGAACATATGATCGAACCGTGGGCGATCTGCAGAGCATCGGCCACGGCGGTCAGCCGACCCCCGTGGTCTTCCGCGCGGTCGACCCACCCCAGGATGTGTTGGTCGACCTGGTCGCCCTGTTTCCCCGTGAGCCGCACAGCCACGGCCGCTACCACCCGTTCGGATTGCAGATGCACAAGGTGGTGCGCGGCGAGCTGACCCGGTGGGGCATGTGCGAGCAGGGCCACTGGTGGGGTCTGGTGAGCTATCCGGTCAGCCACGGCCCCAAGAGCGACCTGGTGATGCACTGGATCCCGGCATGGATGCTGAAAAAGGCGTGACCGGGGTGATCGTCAGGTTCTGGCGGTGCCACTCCCCCACGGGGCATCGCCAGAACCCGACGCGTCGCGGCTTCACTCGACCCCTCGCTGCGGTACTCCACGCGCCGAGCGACGCCACGGGGAGATAGTACATAAACATTGACGTTCTCGAAGAACAACTGCGTTCGCGAACGGCCCGGCCCGGCCGCCCGTCGACGGGCGACGCACCTAGCATTGTCGTAATGCAGAGACCTGCATCGAGCGAGGGGGGCGCCGGGTGGACGAGCGGCTGAGTTCTGGCCGGCATCACCTCAGTCCCGACGAGGTGGCCGCCGATCAGCAGAAGCGCTTGTTCAAGGCGCTCGCCGTGGTGATGGGTGAGAAGGGTTACAGCAACACCACGGTCGGCGACCTGATCAAACACGCCAGGGTGTCGCGCGCGACGTTCTACCAACAGTTCGAGTCCAAGCAGGACTGCTTCATGGCCGGTTACGCCCGCATGCAGAGCAACGTCCTCGGCGGTCTGCGGGCGACACCGGTGTTGGGCAGCCCGATGGCGCGATTCCGTGCGATGCTCACCAACTACCTGAACTTCTTGGCCGCCGACCCACCGACCGCCCGGTTGTACCTGGTCGAGGTGTACGCCGCTGGGCCGGAGGCGCTGCGACGTCGCATGCAGTTGCAGCAGGACTTCGTCGCCGGTGTGGCCGAGGTGTTCGCCGCCCGCAGCAAAGCCGACAGGTTCGCCTGCCAGGCGCTGGTCGCGGCGATTTCGATGCTGGTGACCGGGGCGCTGGCCGACGGCGACGCCCAGGCCATCCTGGCGCTGGAGAAGCCGCTGGTGGAGTTCACCGAGCGGGCATTGCCGGCGTCGCTGCACTGAATCAGTGTCGGCAACAGCCTTTTTCCGATAGCGTCGCCCGCTTATGAGCGTCAGCCATTCGGAATCGAAGGGTTTGCGCGAGCGGAAGAAGATGCAGACGCGCCTGGCGATCCGCCGCGAAGCCTTCCGCCTGTTCACCGAGCAGGGCTACGCCGAGACCACGATCGAGCAGATCGCGGCCGCCGCCGAGGTCTCACCGCGCACTTTGTACCGGTACTTCGGCGTCAAGGAAGCGCTGTTGCTGTCCGACGACCACATCTCGCCGACCGTCGAGGCCTTCGCCAACGCTCCCCGCCACCTGAGCTACGTGCAGGCCTACCACCACGCGGTGAACGAGGTGTACGGGGCGCTGTCGCCGGAAGAACGCGAGGATGCGATCGCCGGCCAGCAGATTCTGTATCAGGTGCCCGAGGCGCGCGGGTTGCTCTACACCGCGTATCTGACGCTGGCCGATCTGCTCACCGAGGCGCTGCTGCGCCGCCCCGACGGTCCCGCCGACGAGGCCGAGCGCCGGGTCATGGCCGGCGCGATCATGGGGGTGCTCATCCTCACCGCCCAGGACACTCCGCTGCCGGAGGCGGCGATGGACCGGGCGCTGAGCATTCTGGACTCCCGGTTGTCCTGACCTTCTCCGTTGAGACTGGACTCACGACGGCGTCTTCTCGCACTTTTCCGTCGCCAGCGCAGTCTCGATGCACGAGGCCCACCCGCGGCACCAGTAGGGTCGAAAGAACCGCCCCTCCCCCGGCCTGGACTGTCGGCGCGGTGGCCTATCTTGGACCGTCCGACGAAGACGCCAGTTGCATCGAGGAGCCCCGTGCACGACACCGCCCAGCCGTCGGTTGCTGAGCTGCTCGACCACAACCGTGACCTGCAGGGATCCCGGGCGATCCGGCTGCTGGCCACCCACAACCTGGGGCTCTACGCGACGCTGATGGAACGTCACCTGGCCGACGGCGTGATCCCCGAGACCGAGCTGGTGATCCGCCTGGAACGCGACCTGGACGACGTGGGTCATCCCGACGGACAGTCCGGCCTGGCGTTGATCAAGTCGTGGGCCAGCCAGGGCTGGCTGCACCGCATCGTCGACGAGCGCAGCGACCAGAACGTCTGCTACCTCACCCAGGACGCCCGCCGGGCGCTGGACTTCGTCCGCGGGATGCGCCGCAACGACACCATCGCCACGGGCGGCTCCATTCACGGCATCGCCTCGCGGCTCAAGCAGGTGGCGGTGCGGGTGGACAACGACCCGGCCCGCATCCGCAAGCACATCGAGGCCGAGATCGCGGCCCTGCACAGCGAACTCGACCAGCTGGACGCCGGTGAGCGACCCGACCCGGACCCCACCGACTGCTACGACGAGGCCCGCGCGATCGCGCTGCAGATGGAACGTCTGATCACCGACATCGGCCAGTACGGCACGATGATCGAGCAGGCCACCGCGGCGCTGGACGAGCCGATCGACACCAACACCGAGTACCGCGACCGTCAGCGTCAGATGTACGCCGACTACCAGGCCGCGTGGGACTCGCAGGGCCGCGACAGCCACCGCGCGTTCCTGCGGATGATCAACGACCCCGACCAGCGCGCCGAGTTCGAGGCCGACGTCGCCGCGGTCGCCGACGCGCTGCCCGCGCTGGACCCAGCCCTGCGCAAGGTGATGGCGGGCTTCTTCGAGCTGGTCGGTCACCAGATCGACGAGGTGGAACGCATTCAGCAGCGCTGCGCGCAACGGGTCAAGCGGTTCACCGCGTTCGGCACGCTCGAGCAGAGCCGCGGGGTGGCCCGCCAGCTCAACGAGGCGCTCGGCTCCGCGCGGGCGTTGCTGAAGACTTCGCTGACCGACTCCCGGCTCGACCTCGACGTGCCGCTGGCCCGTCACGCGATCAGCTCGGTGGGCGCGCTGAGCTTCAAGATCGGCGACCTGTCGGCCCCCAAGCCGGCGCGGCCCGCCGACGGGCAGGTCGACCTGGCCAGTTTCGCGGCGCTGACCACGCAGGTCGACGCGCCCGCGATGTCGCAGATGCTCAACACGGCCCTGCACCGCGGCCCGGTGTCGTTGCCCGACGCGGTGGCGCTGTTGGAGTCCGCCTACCTCGGGCACGTCATCGTGTTGTGGTCATGGGCGCTCAAACAGCCTGCCGCCGAATCGGTTCGGGAGTCCACCACGGTGCGGTTCCGGTCCCTCGACGGGCGCGACCGCGAGATCGCCGTGCCGAAGCTGATGTTCACCGAACCGATCACCGCCCTCGTGGGAGCCAGTACATGAGCACCGATCAGTCCGCCGGCACCGAGTCCGCAGGCACCCAGTCCGCAGGCGCCGAGTCCGCCGGCACCGAGTCCGTCCACGCCGGGTCCATTGACACCGAATCCATCGACTACAGGGGCTTTTCCGACCTGCCGCAGGTCGACCAGAACGCCCGCCCGCCGGCGCAGCGGCGGCCCCGGTTCGACGGCGACGTCTCCGAACTCCCGGACCGGGCCTGCTGGGCCCTGCAGCACCTGCTGACCCGCCGCTACGTCAGTGCCGAGAACGACGCCGACATCTACGCCTGGGTGTTGGAGTACCGCAACCAGCTCAGCGTCCGACTCTCCGAACTGGACCTGCTGCTGCGGGTGGTCGACGGCACCGACGTCGCGTTCGTCGAACAGGCCCGCTACGAATCCGCCAAGGGCATCAAGCTGTTACGCCGCGAACCGCTGGGAACCTACGACTCGATCCTCGCGCTGCACCTGGCGCAGATGATGCGCGCCGCCGGCGGGCAGCGGGTGCTGATCAGCCGCGAGGAGATGCACGGGCTGTTCTCCGGCGTGCTCAACGACACCGACCGCGACGCGGTCACGTTCACCGCCCGCATCGACGCCGCGATCGCACGCCTGACCGGGCTGGAGATCCTGCGTCGCAGCCGCGACGACGAGGACAGCTACACCATCAGCCCGGTGATCAGCGCGATCATGACGGCCTCGGTGATCACCGAGCTGCAGCAGCAGTTCGAACTGCTCGCCCGTGGTGGCGCACCGGCCGACGACACCGGAGAGGTCGAACTCGATGACTGAACAATTCCATCTGTCGCGGCTGCAGGTCATCAACTGGGGGGTGTTCGACGGGTATCACTCGATCCCGTTCAGCAGCGGCGGCGCGCTCATCGCCGGCGCCTCGGGCAGCGGTAAATCCTCTCTGCTGGATGCCATCTCGCTGGGTTTCCTGCCGTTCAACCGGCGCAACTTCAACGCTTCGGGTGACAACACGGCCGCCGGGTCGAGCGCGGGCCGGCGCACCGTCGACAAGTACGTGCGCGGGGCGTGGGGGCAGCGCAGCGACGGTGGCACCAGCCGGGTGATGTACCTGCGCGGCGACGGCACCGCCTGGTCGGCGGTCGCCGTCACCTACACCGGCGACACCGGACGCTCGGTGACGGGGCTGGTCCTGAAGTGGCTGACCGGGGAGTCGCGCAACGACTCGTCGAGCCGCTTCGTGCTCGGTGACGGTGACCTCGACATCGAGGACATCTGCAACCGTTGGGCGGCAGGGCGATTCGACACCGGCGTCTTCAAGGAGGGCGACTGGCGGTTCACCACCAAGGTGGAGTCACAGTATCTGGCCCAGCTGTACGCCACGATCGGTATCCGCGCCTCCGACGCCGCCCAGCAGCTGCTCGGCAAGGCCAAATCCCTCAAGAGCGTCGGCGGCCTGGAGCAGTTCGTCCGCGAGTTCATGCTCGACGAACCCGACAGCCTGGCCCGGCTGCCCGAGGCACTCAAACAGATCGACCCGCTGGTGGAGGCCCGCGAGCTGCTGGCCGTCGCGCAGCGCAAACGCAAGATCCTCGGCGACATCGAGGCCATCCAGCACCGCTACGCCTCGGAGTCCTCCGATCTGGGCATCATCGACCTGGTGGATGCGCCCATGGTGCGGGCGTTCACTGACCACGTGCGTGTGGCGCAGTGCCCCGCCCAGATCACCGAGCTCGACACGGCCATCGACCAGCTCGACAACGAAGACGAGGACGTCATGCGCGCACTGAATCTGGCTAAGGCCGAGGCGGATTCGATCAACGCCCAGATCAGCGGTTCCAGCGCGAGCATCGGACCGCTGCAGTCCCAGGTCGCCGCGGCCGAGACCGAGGCCGAGCAGGTGTCGCGGCGGCGCAGCGCCTACGAGGACCTCGTCCTCGCGCAGGGGTTGGAGGTGCCCGGCAGCGCCGAGGAGTTCTGGAACCTGCGTGAGGAGTTGCTCACCAAGGCTGCCGAGCTGCTGGCCCGGGTGGAGCGCAACCGGGAGGCCTCCACCGACGCCGAGTACGCCCAGAAGGCCGCCCGCATCGCCCGCGACGACGCCGCCAAGGAGCTACGCCGCGTCGAGCAGGTCGGGTCGGCACTGCCGGAGTTCGCGCTGACGATGCGCGACCAAGTCTGCGCGGCCCTCGGGGTCGACGCGTCGGCCCTGCCGTATGTGGCCGAGCTGATGGACCTGCGCGCCGACCAGACCCGCTGGCGCGTCGCGGTGGAGAAGGTGCTGCGCGGCGTGGGGCTGCGGCTGCTGGTGCCCGACGAGCACTGGGCGGCGGTGCTGCGCTTCGTCAACGAGACCAACATGCGCGGACGGCTGGCGCTGCACCACGTGCGGGCCAAGTCGCTGGGCGCCGAGCCCGCGCCGCTGGAACCGAATACGTTGGCGGGCAAGCTCTTCGTCGTCGACCCAGCCCATCCGTGCGCGGCGGAGGCCGCGGATGTCGTCGCCGCGGCCGGTGATCACCTGTGTGTCGACACCCCCGACGTGTTCGCGCGGTTCCGCCGCGCGGTCACCGACACCGGCCTGTACAAGGATTCCGACCGGTTGGCGGTCAAGGACGACCGGCGTCCGCTCAAGCAGTCCGACTACCTGTACCAGGGTGACGTGTCGGCCAAGATCAACGCCCTGACCGTCGACCTGGCCGCCGCCGAGGACGCCTACCAGAGCGCGCGGCGGTCCGCCGACGACATCGCCGCGCAGCGTCAGCAGTGGCGCGACCGGGCGACCGCGGCCAAGGCGATCTGTGATCAGTATCCGCAGTGGAGCCAGATCGACTCCGAGACCGCCGACGGGCACGCCGACCGGCTGCGCGAGCAGTACGAGCTGCTGCTGGCCGAGCACCCCGACATCGAGGCACTGAACGCGCGCGCCGACGAATGCTGGGAGCAGATCCAGAAGTTGATGACCCGGCGCGGGGCGATCCAGACCCGCCGCGAGGATCTGGACACCCGGCGCACCCGGTTGCTGGAGCTCTCCGAGCGGCTCTCCCCGGCGTTCGTGTCGGAGCCGCTGACGGACCTGCTGCGCCGCTATACCGCAATGGTGCCGGTACCGCTGGAGGTGCTGGAACCCGAGCCACACAGGGAAGCCCTGTTCGCCGCGATCAAGCGTGAGCGCGAGCAGCTCAGGGAAAGCCGGCGCCGGTCCTACGACGAGCTGGCGCGCATCCTGAACACGTTCGACACGACGTTCCCGGACGCAATTCCCAACGACAGCAGCAACTTCGACGAACGCGTCCACGACTATGTCGCGCTGTGCCGGCACATCGACGAGCGTGAACTGCCCGAGGCCTACGAGCGGATGATGCGGCTGGTCACCGAGCAGGCGCCTGACGCGATCCTGACGCTGCACCGGGTGGCCGAACAGGAGGCTCGGCGCATCAGTGACCAGATCGACCGGGTGAACACCGGTCTGGGTGCGGTGGAGTTCAACCGCGGCACCCGGTTGACGTTACGGGCCACCCCGCGGGCGCTGGCGGCGGTGTCGGAGCTGACCGAGATCGTGCGGGCGATCTCCCGGCGCATCGCCGAGGTCGGACTGGGCGACAAGCAGGCCATCCTCGATCAGTACGCCGACATTCTGCGGCTGCGAAACCGGTTGGCGTCCACCGCACCCGAGGACCGGGCCTGGACACGCGATGCGCTGGACGTGCGCAACCGGTTCACGTTCGACTGCGCCGAGTGGGACATCGCCTCTGAGGAGTTGATCCGCACCCACAGCAACGCAGGCGACAACTCGGGTGGCGAGCAGGAGAAGCTGATGGCGTTCTGTCTGGCCGGTGCGTTGAGCTTCAACCTCGCAGCGCCTGACAGTTCGGACAACACGCCGGTTTTCGCGCAGCTGATGCTCGACGAGGCGTTCTCCAAGTCTGATCCGCAGTTCGCGCAGCAGGCACTGCAGGCGTTCCGCAAGTTCGGCTTCCAGTTGGTGATCGTGGCGACGGTGCAGAACGCGACGACGATCCAGCCGTACATCGACAGCGTGGTGATGGTGTCCAAGACCGAGGCGACCGGGCGCAACGCGCGTCCGGTGGCCACGGTGGCGACCCGGTCGATCGCGGAGTTCGGTGAACTGCGCCGGGAGATGTCGGTGACTGCGGCCCGGGTCCCCGCGGGCGTGTAGTCAGTTCCGGCCGGCGGGTGTCGTGAATTCCCGCGGGCTCTGGTCAGTTCCCGCGGGGCTGTGGTGAGTGCGGGCTTCTGGTTGGCGCACGCAAGCGTGTAATCGGCGCGCCGAGGGGTGTTTTCGGGCCTGTACGCTGGTCGTCGATACGTTTGCTGGAATCGTCGCGTCCGATAATTTGCGGACCGCAGGCCCACCGGGGAGGGGAAGCCGTGACTGTGGAGCAGCCCTTGGATGAGGCGCAACGGGCCACGATCGTCGCGGCGGTGCACGACGAGCTGGCGCGCTGGGGCATCGACCGGTTCAACCTGGGCGCGATGGCGCACCGACACGGGCTCGACGCCGAGGAGATCCAACGGCATTGGCCCGATCCGGAGAGCCTGGTGCTCGATGCGTTGGCCAGTCGCCCCGGTGACGACTCACCGCTGCCCGACACGGGGTCGCTGCGCGAGGACCTGTTCCAACTTGCGGTGCGGATGGCCGAGATGGTCACTTCGGAGGCCGGGCGCAAGCTGCACGGAGGGCATCTGATCGCCGACCAGTTCCTGGCCAGCCTCGAGGTGCGGCAGACCGCCTGGCGCCATCGGGCGGCCCGCCTCGCGGTGGTCTTCGACCGCGCTCGGCAGCGCGGCGAGATCCGCGCCGGTGTCGAGCACACCACCGCCCTGGAGCTGCTGTTCGCCCCGATCAACATGCGCGCCCTCTACACCGGTGAGCCGGTCGATCACGCCTACTGCCGCACAGTGGCCGACCTCGTCTTCAACGCCGTCGCCTCCTGACGTTGAGACTGCGTTGGCTGCGGCAAAGTGCGAGAGGACTCCGCCGTGGACGCAGCCTCAACGATTCCACCGCGAAACCTTGGCGTTGAGACTGCAGCCACTGCGGGAAAGTGCGAGGAGACTCCGCCGTGGACGCAGCCTCAACGGTTCTCCGACGAGCGCGACCGACGTTCTTGGCCGAAAATGATCTATGAGCAGTTCCGAGTTGAGCGATGTGGCTTGGGACTTGGTCGAGCACTGCCGTGCCGCGCTGAGCATCCCCGAGCTCAACACCGCGTTCGTGCGCCTGGGTGTGGGTGACTACAGCGAGGCGATGGTGGTGGCCCTGAAGTCATTGACCCGCAGCGCCGGCCCTCCGCTGACCGACCAATTGCTGGCTCGACTCACCAGCGTCGAGCAGACCTACCACGTGGAGCGCGAGTTCTCCGAGCTCCTCGCGGCGGCGCCACGCTCCGGCTGACCCCACCACTTCCCGTTGACACTGCGTCAGCTGCGGCAAAGTACGAGAAGACGCCGCCGCCAGTGCAGTCTGAACGTCGACCCGGCGTGCAATTGGTGTCCTGACGGTTGTCAGGATGAGGCGATAATGAGGGGCATGGTGGGAGGCCGGGCTGGATGAGCGTGCTCGATGCGTTCCTGTCCACCTGGTCGAACGCCCGCGCCACCTTCGGTGAGGGTGTCCCCCAGCCAGGCACCGGCTATGACCAGAGCGCATCGCTGACCACGCTGAAGAGCGACCTCGACCAGGCCGCCCCCGGGACTCACTGGTCCGGCGGAGCGGCCACTGTCTACGGCAACGTCAACACCGAGCACCAGCGCGTCATCGGCGAGCTCGGTGGCCTCGACCGTCGGCTCGCGGCGAAGGTGGACCAGTCCGCGCAGATCGTCGCCGCGGGCCGGCAGGACCTCGACGCCGTGCGCAAGTGGGTGCTCGACGCCGCGGC